>JAQVGD010000019.1 GCA_028696945.1 Lutibacter sp. | reverse complement strand
CTTTAAATAAAATCAATAAAAAGCAGGGGCTTACTTTTCAGTTTTCAAGATAAAACAACCTATTTATTGGGATTGAAGCACTATTTTTCTTATTTTTAAGTTTTATCGGACAACAATAATTTAAAATCACTTATTATGAAAACAGAAGTCATTTATAATTCCGACTTACATTTTGAGCACAAACAATGGAGACGCGAGCTTCTCTTTTGGGAAGATGAATTAAGATCCTTTAATAACAGGTTGTACGAACTTGTGGTGCGCTGGACAAAAGAAGACGTGCTGGCGCAACTTGAACGTTATCAAAATCAATTTACCATTCATGAAAATACCATAAATGAGTTGAAAAACGATATTAAGCTCCACGAAACTAATATTGCCCAACATACCAAAAAAGGAGAGGATGTGCTCAATCAAAAATTTGTTAAAAATCATATTGAGTTTAGAAACCGTATGGAGACTGAAAGAAATTTATACAATAATCTTAAAAAAGAATTCTTTAACTTTCTGACAGAGTATATGTAAAAAAAGCTAACTTTAAAAGTTAAAAGGTTCAAAGTTAAAAATTGTCCAACCGCAATTAATTCCCTTCTCAAGAAGCCTGTTTCACTTTTAGAACGAGAGGGTTAGGGGTGTGTTTTCCTGTGGTCAATGAATTAAAATTAATAATAACCGGCCAACACCAATCAGGGAAGTGCACAATTATAATATATTAGATTTAACAGATAACGTTTTAAGTATAACAAATAATTTATAATACCTAACCTAAACTAATTTCTATGGAGGCCGATTTTATACTTCAAACAGAAAACTTTCAGCTAACTGAATTAGATTTTCTGATAAGAATGTTGGTGGCTACTGGCATTGGTTTTGTATTGGGTTTAGAACGCGAATTTTCCCAACATTCAAAAAACAGTGACATTTTTGCCGGTTTACGCACATTTATGATTGTGGCCTTATTCGGTTTTTTAGCTGCTTATTTGGGAATTACTTTTACCTATTTGATTTTTATCACCGGTTTTTTTAGTGTTGTGATTATCGCCTCAATCTCTTATTGGGTATCCTCAAACAAAGGAGACATTGGAAGCACCACAGAATTTGCCATAATTCTCACTTTTTTGCTGGGCGGTCTTGTGCTTGTAGGCAACATAAATCTTAGTTTGGCACTTACCGTAATTATTTTGGTTTTGCTATCGCTTAAACTTACATTTAGAACTATCATAGGGCAACTCACACAAAAGGAACTATATGCTTTTGTGCGTTTTGTAGTGCTGGCACTTTTGATTTTACCATTTTTGCCCGACAATTATTTTGGACCCTACAATATAATTAACTCAAGGGAAGTTGGTTGGATTATTGTGTTGGTTACAGGTATTGACTTTGTTGGATATATTTTAATGAAGTTTTTGGGAACCGAGAAAGGTATTTTGTTAACCAGTATTTTGGGCGGTTTGGTATCTAGCACACTTGTTACCTTTACGTTTTCAAAAAAAAGCAAGGAAACCCCACAACTTTCACAAAATTATGCTGTTGGTATTTTTGCAGCTGCAACCGTTATGGTAATCCGAATATTGTTGTTGGTTTTTATTTTTAACAAAGCAATGCTGGTTCAACTAATAATACCTTTGTTAATTCTTCTTTTAACTGCTTTTGGAGTTGCCTTGTACTTTTATAAAAGCAAATACGGGAAACCTGCTTTAATTGATGAAATTGCTTTGGGAGATCCACTTAACATTAAAAACGCTGTATTTTTTGGTATTTTTTATTTGGGAATCTTGTTGTTGGTAAACTACGCTAACCAAACCTATGGCACAAAAGGGATTTATGTTTCAAGTGCCATAAGTGCACTTGCCGATATTAATGCCATTTCTATTTCTGTATCTAAATTGGGCGGTACTACCATGAATATTTTATTTGCCCAAAATGCAATTTTAATTGCCGCCTTGTCCAATACGGTTGTAAAAATTGGGATTGCCATTTTTACAGGAAGTCGGCAATTGAAAAAATATGTGCTAGTGGGTTATGGTTTTATTTTTATTGCCGGCGTTATTGGTTTTTTAGTGTTGAATTTATAATTCCGCGCAAAAATGGTGCGATGCGTATTTCGTAGGGACAGGTCGCGACCTGTCCGTACATGATTTGGGTAGAAATCATGAATTTATTTTAATTGGTCTTATAAATATAAATGATAAAAAAAGTCCCACCGAAGCAGGACTAAAGATTTTCATCTACGGCATATAGCCTTATTGTGATAAGATTAAAGATTAGAGTAATTTTTTCACAACCCAAACATACAAAATAATTATACACAAAATTGAATTTACCGTTTATTTTTTCTCATTATAAATTAGGAATCACAATTAATTTTACCAAAATATTTTACTACCTTTAAAATTCGAAATTAATTAATTGCTAATTACACAAATATTATGACAAAAATTTTAGGACTCGATTTAGGCACCAACTCTATTGGTTGGGCTTAAAAACAACGAACCCCCAGTAAACTGAGGGCTCTATTTAGGTACCTTTCGGATAATTCCTATGGCTATCTTGTAAACAAGTGCCTTATTGTGATTTGATTAAAACAAATATAATACTATTTTTATAAATAAAAAGATTATGAGTAAAATAAAACTTGGGCTGGATTTAGGAACTAACAGTATTGGGTGGTCAGTGTTAGAAAAATTTGATGGTAAATATAATTTTTTAGAGTTTAAAGATGAAAATGATAATTTAATTCCTACTAAAGGAAGTTATATTTTTCAGAAAGGTGCTGATGCTAAAGAAAATTCAAAAGCTGCAGAAAGAAGAGGTTTTAGGGGAGCAAGACGTAGATTAGAAAGAATAATATTAAGGAAAATCTCAACATTAAAAGTTCTTAATGAATATGGATTGTGCCCACCTTTTGAGGAAGGAGAGTTGAATAAATGGAAAAACAAAAAAATTTATCCTTGTGAAAATGATAATTTTATTGATTGGCAACGAACAGGTAAAAAGAACGGAAATAGCCAAATAGAAAAATTAAAGCAGCCATATTATTTACGGCACATAGCTGCGACAAAAGACGGTTTAATGGAAAGTAAACAAGGGAAAATGCAACTTGGTAGAGCTTTCTATCACTTATCACAAAGAAGGGGGTATCTTTCAAATGGTGATGAAGAACAAACAGAAGATAAATTAGACTTATTTAAAGTAGAAGTGTCTAAATTATTAGAGGAAACAAATGACTCTGTAGCCTTTAAAGAACCTTTTCAAGTATTATTTGATAATCGAAAGGCAGACAAAAAAGTAACTTCATTAGGTAATAAGATACTAAAGGAACTAAAAAAGGAAATAATATTTGAGAAAATTAAAACCTTTATAATTACTGAATTTGATAAACCAGAGAATTTAGGTACAGTTATGAAATCAATTGGAGAGCTTTCTGAAGCAATACAAAAGAGCGGACAACCAACAATGGGAAGCTATTTCTACTCTATTTATGCCAAAGCAGATAAAAAGACAGGTTTAATTACTAAAATAAGAGGAAGATATACACATAGAGAAACTCATTACGAGCAAGAATTTTTTTATATCTGCGACAAACAAAATATTAATGGGGAATTAAAAGACAAACTGCATAATGCAATTTTTTATCAAAGACCTTTAAAAAGTCAAAAAGGTTTGGTGGCGATGTGTCCTTTAGAACCGAAACGTAAACGAATTGCTATTTCTCATCCGTTTTTTGAAGAATTTAGAATGTGGGAATCTATTAACCGAATTAAAACGAAGAAAGAAGGGCAAAAGCAACTTGGCTTTTTAACACCTACCGAAAAGGAACTAATTAAACCTTTTTTTATTCAAAAAACAGATTTTGAATTTAGTAAAATAGCTAATAAACTTAGTGGAGAAGAATTGTATTGCTACATTAAAAAACCACAAGAGGTTTATTATAAAGGCGATTTAATTGAAGGTGGTATTGCAGACGTGTTTTTTAACTTTCCATTGGATAAAAAGTTTTCAGCTTGTCCAACCATTTCGACTTTAACGAAGATTCTTAGTAAAGAAAAGTACAATGAATTACCACTTTTAAATACTGGTTACAAAGATGAAAAGGGCAAAACACAAATAAGTGTTGAAGATATTTGGCATTGTTTGTTTTTAGATTCATTTGGAAATAAAGACAAAAAACAAGGCAGAAAAGAATTTGCAGAAAAACATCTTGAGCTTGATGAAAAAGGTATTGAGAATTTTCAGAAAATTAAATTAGTCAAAGGTTATGGAAGTTTAAGTAAAGCAGCACTTAAAAAGATAGTCCCTTTTCTTGAAAAAGGAGAAATTTATTCTCATGCAGTTTTTTTAGCTAATATTTCTGAAGTACTCAATCGTAAAATAAATAATGCTGAACTTAAAATTATTACAGAAAAAATTAACGAAGCATTAATTATTCACAAAATTGAAAGACAAAATATTGGAGTAGTCAATAATTATATCAGCAAAGTAAAAGAGAATAAAGAAAGTCTAGGCAATAATGTAATAAGTATAAAAGCTCATGAAACAGGATTGAAGAAAGAATTAATTGATTGGATTGGGGAAACCGAATACAATAAATTAAATTCAGAAGAAAAAGAACAATTTTTGAAGAATTGTTGGAATAAATTTTCAGAAGTTGCATTAGACAAATCTTCAAAAGAGATAATTTATATTACCACCAAAACAATACCTGAATTTATTTTTGAAAAACTATCAGAAGCATTTCCTAAAGACAAAATTGATATCACAAAATTATACCATCCTTCTGCAATGGAAGCATATCCAATTGCACATAAAAAATTAGGAAATCCCGAAATCAGTTCCATAAAAAATCCTGTGTTTAACAGATCAATGCATCAAATTAAGCGTTTGTGCAATGAATTAATTAGAAAAGGAATTGTTGATAAAGATACCGAAGTAAATGTGGAAGTTGCGGGTGAAATAAATAGCGCAAGTTATCGCAGAGCTTTATCTCAATGGCAAAAAGAACAGGAAACTATTAGGGATTGGGCAAAGAATGAGATTATTGAAACTTATCCAGAAGATTGTAGAAATGAAATTAATCCAACCGATACAGATGTCATAAAATTTATTTTATGGAAAGAACAAAATCATAAGTGTATTTATACCGGAAATCAAATTTCAATTTGTGAATTTTTAGGAGGTAAAACAACCTATGATATTGAACATACCATCCCAAGAAGCAAGTTTCACGACAATTCATTATCCAATAAAACACTTGCAGATGCGGAGTTTAACCGTAAGGTAAAAAAAGATATTCTGCCCGGTCTTTTAAATGAAAACTTCAAAGGAAAAACAATTTCCAAAGAATCAATTATTCTTAATAGAAATGCGAATTTAAAATCATATTCGCTAAAAAATAATGTGCCAACTTGGAGTGTGAGTTTAAAAAGTTTAATAGAGGATTTAAATAAATATAGAATAGCAGCAAGAGCAACTTCTGACCCTGTTAGCCATGATGATTTTATGACAAAAGCACATTATGCCAAGCTAAAATTAGATTATTTAAGCTCTAAATACAAAAACTTTGAAAGTGAGGAAATATCTAACCAATTTACCAATGCCAATCTTGTTGATACAAGAATAATTGCAAAATATGCAAGAGCCTATTTAAGTTCTTACTTTAATAAAGTAAATGTTGTAAACGGTAAAATTACCGAAACGTTGCGAAAAATGTGGGGACTGGAGGGGGAATACGCTGTTAAAGATAGAAGTAACCATATTCATCATTGTATTGATTCCGTAACAGTAGCTTGTGTAGAGAGAGGCACTGCAAACTGGATTTCAGAAGCTTTTCATTTGTATGAAAGAGACTATTTTAAAGGAAATGACAATCCAAAATATAAACTTAAGGAACCAATGGATAATTTTGCTGAGCGAATGCATAATCTTCATCAAGAAGTTTTTATTTTTCATAAACAAACCGATAGAATAAAACCATTACTGGAAGCTGTTAAAATAGAAAATGCAAAAAAACAAAATCTTAGAGGGAAACTAAACAGCCAAAATCCTTATGCTCATATTAAAAAAAATGATGAGTTTATTTTTGCTCAACGTAAACCTATCACTTCTATAGGCGGTGGTGATATAGAAAATATTATTGATGAAGGAATAAAAGCAAGATTGTTAAAATTAGCAGATGATAAAGGTTGGGCGAAATTAATGGATTTTCAAGTAAAAGATGATGAAAATGCTGCGGAAAAGGAATTAGAACATAAAAAAACTATCGCCTTTCGTATTTTTGAAAAAATCAAAAAAAATGATAAGAAGAGAGAAATAGTTGTTCAAAGTATTACAAAACAAAATATTTCATCAGACTTTATAAATATCGATAATCTTATAGCAATTTTGTATAGCACAATAATAAGATTAGATATTGACGAAAAGAAAAGAGCTAATTATAAAGAAAAGATTAGAAAAGAAGTTACCAACCTAACGAGAACAAAAGGACTTGAATTATTGTTAAGTGAAAATAAAGAAAGTGAAGGTGCCCTTATTCTTCCAGAATATTATGATGAAAAAAATAAAAAACAGGTTGGAAGAATGGTAATTAAAAAATTGAGATTAAAATCTTCAAAATCGAACCTAAAAGATTATAAGGAAATTAGGTCAATAGATAAAGCTGAGAATAAAAATTATAAATGGGACTATTATTTTGATAAGGACAGTTATACAAATTATGAAGCAAGAATTTTCGGTGATTTAATTCCAGATAAAAATGGTAAATTGAAAAATAGAGAGTATAAATTGATAAACCATTATAATATTGTTAAAAATATCTTTGAAGAAGAAACGGGAAACCCCATACTAAAACTTCATCAAGACGATATGTTTTTAATCTTTGATAAGAATCCAAATGATGAAATTAATTGGGAAAGTAGTAGGGATTTGCAAAACAGACTTTTTAAAATTGTAAAGTTTGACGAAAATGGTATTATAGTGCTTGTAAGGCATAACTTTGCTTTAGGAAATGTTGATAATGCTAATGCAATTAAAACAGAAAATGATTTAGCCAATTTGTCAGAAGTTGTGTTGAGAAGAAGTCCATCTACATTAAGGATAATTCCTGCTAAAATAGATACTTTGGGAAATATTGATTTAGAGTTTTCTAAGAAATTTATTGAATTAAATTCATAAAATGAGTTAAGCTTATTGTATATATTATATGCAAAATGTATAATGGTGTAAAAACAACATGCGCAAAAAGATAGACATAGACGAGGTTACTTTAAGCAAACTGAAATTGCTTGCAGCTTTTGAAAACAACAACGTAAAAGGGTTGGTGGAAGAAGCCGTAAGCAGGTTTGTGGCTGAAAAAGAAAAACAAATCTTTTATGATTTAAACCAAGAGGAAAAGGAAGATTTAGGTCTTTTGTTGCTCATGCAACAAGCTGATAGTTCTGATTTTGTAAGCAGAGAAGCAGTTATGGATATTTTAGACGAAGAATGAAATTGATAAAACATAACGATATTTATAAGGTTTTTCCTTAAAAAAATAAAAGTTCTTTGACATTATGGTTGTCAAACCTTAAACAGCTAACCCGCAACAAAACCGAGCGAAGCGAGGTTTTGTTGTGGTTTGATTAAAGATTAGAGAATACGATATTAGTTCGACAAACTATTCGACCCGTCTTTTGTTGTGGTTTGATTAAAGATTAGAGAATACGATATTAAAGATTTGTCAGAAAGATTGAAGGGTCTGTTGTGGTTTGATTAAAGATTAGAGAATACGATATTAGAAATTAAAAAAAGAATTATTGACGATAGTTGTGGTTTGATTAAAGATTAGAGAATACGATATTAAAGTTCTTTAGTGGTGCAATAGCATTAAGTTGTGGTTTGATTAAAGATTAGAGAATACGATATTCCAGCCACAATGACATTAACAGCAACAACAGTTGTGGTTTGATTAAAGATTAGAGAATACGATATTTGTATTTTGAGGTAACAATCGTTCCGTCTGGTTGTGGTTTGATTAAAGATTAGAGAATACGATATTTTTCCTGTTTTATTCTTAGCTGCTCATCTGGTTGTGGTTTGATTAAAGATTAGAGAATACGATATTAAATGAAATTCACTTTTAAGTTAACGGTAGTTGTGGTTTGATTAAAGATTAGAGAATACGATATTAGGCGTTTACATTCAGGAAAATTTGAACCTGTTGTGGTTTGATTAAAGATTAGAGAATACGATATTCCCGAAATGGAACAAGCTCTTATCATAACTGTTGTGGTTTGATTAAAGATTAGAGAATACGATATTACAATGACTCCACAACGCCTAGCGACGCCAGTTGTGGTTTGATTAAAGATTAGAGAATACGATATTGAAATTTATTTAAGGGATAATTTAGGGGTTGTTGTGGTTTGATTAAAGATTAGAGAATACGATATTTCAACGGTATTTATTTTAGATTTGCACCCAGTTGTGGTTTGATTAAAGATTAGAGAATACGATATTAATCTACTTGAATTTCCAGTAGTTGCAGTAGTTGTGGTTTGATTAAAGATTAGAGAATACGATATTAATCAGATACAACAATTAGAATTGCGGGTAGTTGTGGTTTGATTAAAGATTAGAGAATACGATATTTAAAGAAAGCGATTGGATTAATCTATTAGGTTGTGGTTTGATTAAAGATTAGAGAATACGATATTAAATGAAAATAGTGGAAATTTTAGAGATTAGTTGTGGTTTGATTAAAGATTAGAGAATACGATATTATTGTAGCGAACGCCAACAATGAGATTACAGTTGTGGTTTGATTAAAGATTAGAGAATACGATATTGAAGGCTTTTATCAAGGTACTACAACCATTGTTGTGGTTTGATTAAAGATTAGAGAATACGATATTCACAAGCTGACGAGAGATTTAACGCTAAAGGTTGTGGTTTGATTAAAGATTAGAGAATACGATATTAAAAGAACTTATTTAATAATTAATCTTACTGTTGTGGTTTGATTAAAGATTAGAGAATACGATATTTCTAACCAACTTACATCATTAGATATTAGTGTTGTGGTTTGATTAAAGATTAGAGAATACGATATTAAAACTGGTATTTTTAATAGACAAGTCTGTGTTGTGGTTTGATTAAAGATTAGAGAATACGATATTGTTGAAAAGAACAAACGATTTACGCCCTTTGTTGTGGTTTGATTAAAGATTAGAGAATACGATATTAGAACTCAAGGAATTGAAAAATGGCACAAAGTTGTGGTTTGATTAAAGATTAGAGAATACGATATTAAACAACCAATGATTATTGGTTAGGCGTAGTTGTGGTTTGATTAAAGATTAGAGAATACGATATTTTTTTATTCAAAATAATAACATTACATTTGGTTGTGGTTTGATTAAAGATTAGAGAATACGATATTGGTGTTTCATTCGGAGCAACAGGTTCAACGGTTGTGGTTTGATTAAAGATTAGAGAATACGATATTAACAAATTGCCTCGCTAAACTCCCGACAAGGTTGTGGTTTGATTAAAGATTAGAGAATACGATATTAAAAAAGACCAAGATAATAAAACACATTACGTTGTGGTTTGATTAAAGATTAGAGAATACGATATTGAAACAATGATTGATAAAAGTATAGACCTTGTTGTGGTTTGATTAAAGATTAGAGAATACGATATTAAAGCCTGTTAAATTATTAGAAAAGTTAATGTTGTGGTTTGATTAAAGATTAGAGAATACGATATTTCCTTTGACGGTGAAACAATCGTTAACTTTGTTGTGGTTTGATTAAAGATTAGAGAATACGATATTGGCGCAATCAAAAATTTACGCACCAGATAAGTTGTGGTTTGATTAAAGATTAGAGAATACGATATTGTTTCGTTCCAAATATCTGTTTGTTGCTTCGTTGTGGTTTGATTAAAGATTAGAGAATACGATATTAAAGTGGATGTTAGGAAAAATGAATCCTAGTTGTGGTTTGATTAAAGATTAGAGAATACGATATTAACCTCTTTGATAATTGTCATATTCGTGTTGTTGTGGTTTGATTAAAGATTAGAGAATACGATATTCCCCAAGTTCCGTTTTTTAAAACTTTTCCAGTTGTGGTTTGATTAAAGATTAGAGAATACGATATTGGCATTCATAAATTAGACCAGTTCGGAATAGTTGTGGTTTGATTAAAGATTAGAGAATACGATATTTAAAAGTCAATGGGCTAATGTTGTCGATATGTTGTGGTTTGATTAAAGATTAGAGAATACGATATTTGTCCTGTTAAAATCCTTTCGTCACCAGCCGTTGTGGTTTGATTAAAGATTAGAGAATACGATATTGCCGCTTTGACAGACCAACTGGAAGCCGTTGTTGTGGTTTGATTAAAGATTAGAGAATACGATATTAATTCAAATTTTACAAGATTTATCAGAGAGGTTGTGGTTTGATTAAAGATTAGAGAATACGATATTTGATTTATGTACACATAGTTTCAGCCGAAGTTGTGGTTTGATTAAAGATTAGAGAATACGATATTCCCGCATTTCCTGTTGAAGTGTCAATGGATGTTGTGGTTTGATTAAAGATTAGAGAATACGATATTTTGATTGCGATAATGGCACTAAACCGACTAAGTTGTGGTTTGATTAAAGATTAGAGAATACGATATTAGATTACGCAAGCCATTTTTCAAGATGGTTGTTGTGGTTTGATTAAAGATTAGAGAATACGATATTAGAATAGAATTATTAATTACTAAATATTATGTTGTGGTTTGATTAAAGATTAGAGAATACGATATTAGTTGGCTCGTTACCTTCTAATAATCAAAGTTTTAAAGTGAAATATCGTTAATAAAAATGCTTCTTTTTTGTACTGATAGTGCAGGATTGGGGCATTTTTTTATTCCTAAGGTGGTTTACAAACACCTCTTTTGATTTTTTTTTGGTGTGTTTGTGAATCGAAAAAATAGGAATTTTTAGGTTTTTATTCATATTTTTCTATTTGATTAAAGATTCGTAGGGACAGGTCGCGACCTGTCCGCACATGATTTTGGTGGAAATCATGAATTTAATTCAAAATGGGATTATTTTTAAATTTTTGGAATTGAAATTCCGCACAAAAATGGTGTGATGTGCATTTCGTAGGGACAGGTCGCGACCTGTCCGTACATGAATTTAATTCAAAATGGAATTATTTTTAAATTTTTTTTGGAATTGGAATTCCGCACAAAAATGGTGTGATGTGCATTTCGTAGGGACAGGTCGCGACCTGTCCGCACATGATTTGGGGGGAAATCATGAATTTATTTCAAAATGGGATTATTTTTGATTTTTTTTTGGAATTGAAATTCCGCGTAAAAATTCCGTGATAATTATTTCGTAGGGACAGGTCGCGACCTGTCCGTACATGAATTTAATTCAAAATGGGATTATTTTTGATTTTTTTTTGGAATTGAAATTCCGCGTAAAAATTCCGTGATAATTATTTCGTAGGGACAGGTCGCGACCTGTCCGCACATGAATTTAATTCAAAATGGGATTATTTTTAAATTTTTGGAATTGAAATTCCGCACAAAAATGGTGTGATGTGCATTTCGTAGGGACAGGTCGCGACCTGTCCGCACATGATTTTGGTGGAAATCATGAATTTAATTCAAAATGGAATTATTTTTAAATTTTTTTTGGAATTGGAATTCCGCGCAAAAATGATGCGATTTGCATTTCGTAGGGACAGGTCGCGACCTGTCCGCACATGATTTGGGGGGAAATCATGAATTTATTTCAAAATGGGATTATTTTTGATTTTTTTTTGGAATTGGAATTCCGCGCAAAAATGATGCGATTTGCATTTCGTAGGGACAGGTCGCGACCTGTCCGCACATGATTTGGGGGGAAATCATGAATTTAATTTAAAATGGAATTATTTTTAAATTTTTTTTGGAATTGAAATTCCGCGTAAAAATTCCGTGATAATTATTTCGTAGGGACAGGTCGCGACTTGTCCGCACATGATTTTGGTGGAAATCATGAATTTATTTCAAAATGGGATTATTTTTGATTTTTTTTTGGAATTGAAATTCCGCGCAAAAATGGTGTGATGTGCATTTCGTAGGGACAGGTCGCGACCTGTCCGTACATGATTTTATTTCAAAATGGAATTATTTTTAAATTTTTTGGAATTAAAATCATAAATTCATTTTAATCCGATTCTATTTGGGATCAAAATTCCGCATGGAAAATCATGAATTCATTTTAAATAGGAATCATTATTTTTTTATAAATTCGATATTCAATCCACAATTGTGATAATAATTATTTCAATTGCAATTAAATGAGACAGGTCGCGACCTGTCTGTACCTAAATTTGTTATGAAAAAAAGAAAAAGAAATAGAATGTTGGGGTATGATTATTCGCAAGATAATCTATATTTTGTCACAATATGTGTGAAAAACATGGCATGTTGTTTTGGTGGTGTTTCCGTAAGGACAGGTTGCGATTTATCCGTATTTGAACCCAAATTAAAATCCAAAAAAGTAATTTTAAATGAAATTGGAGAAATTGCAAAAGCCCAATGGAATTGGCTGGAGAAGCAATATCCTTATATAAAATTGCATAAATTTATTGTTATGCCAAATCACATTCATTGTATTGTTGAAATTGATAGAGATTTAATTACAGATAAGCATGTTAAAATAAAATCGTTGTCGGCAATAGTGGGCGCATACAAAATGACTACCTCAAAATTAATTCATTTATCTGGATTTATGGATTTTGCTTGGCATCGCTCGTTTCACGACCATATCATCAGAAACACAAATTCGTACAATAATATTTTCAATTATATTGAGACAAACCCTGATAATTGGGATAAGGACAAATATAATGGCAACAGGAAAGCATAAAAGATCAAAACAGTTCTAATTGCGATGGTTGCGGCTCTTTGGGGACTTCAAATTTCCCCCAAAAATTTAAGATATTCCCAAATTGTTTGTCCGTTATTCGCAAAACGCTCACTTTTCCCAGAGGTGGCAATAAATGGTTGATTCTTTTTTCGTGAACATCAGCACTTTCACTGCTGGCGCAATGCCGGGTATAAACAGAAAATTGCATCATTGTAAATCCGTCTTTAATCAAATTTTTTCTAAATTGTTGGGCGTTTCTTCTGTCTTTTTTAGTTTCGGTAGGCAAATCGAAAAATACAAATAACCACATAATTCTGTAACCATTTAATTCCATAAACTGGGATAATTAATTTTTCTGGCTGTGCCTGCATAACATTGTTGCAGGCTGCTGGTGGTTTTGGATAAGCCAACCATCAATGGACTTTTGCTGTCTTCAAAATAAACTGTTTGTGTTAACACCTTTAAAAGTTCTGCTTTTATTTCTTTGGTTAATTCCTGCTCAGGAAAAGTATTTATTATTTCAATTACTTTGGCGTCAACCAAAGGGCGAAAAGGTTCCATAATATCGTCGGCCAAACAAAAGGCATTGTATTTATTGTGATGATGGATACCGAAAGTACTTAAAAGTCCACTTCCGGCTATGGATCTTGCTACTGCAGCTCTTAAAATAATGTAGCCATAATTTAAAAACAAATTTGGATATTCGCCATAACGTTCTCGTTTAAAATCAAAATCGAAAATGTGCTTCCAATAATGTGCAGCGGCAACGCCTTCCCTGTTTTCTGTATCGCCACTTAGCACTTTAGATTCATGAAAATTTAAAACTTCATAAGGTTTGTTTAACAACTGTAAATGTTGTGCTTGGTGTTTAATTTTTGTTTTTATGGTTTGTTGCCAAAGCTGCTTTTTTAAAGGTTCAGAAGCATTAATTTGATTTGTGAACAACTCCTGTTGGATATGATGATTGTTTAAATTTAACAACATACTGCAAGGCAGATGCTTTGCATCACAAAAAATAACCGCGACATTGTTTTCAGACAGTTTTGTTAATGTAGGGATGGAGATGTAAATTTCGGGATGTTCCATAACCACAAAACCAATATCCTCAATAGGAATTGAGGCATTTCTAGTTTCCGATTTAACTACAAGTTGTTCATATTGTGTTGTTAAAGAGCATTTATTTGAAAAAAATAACGTTTTTTTGAGCATTTTTATTTAAAATTAGTGATTTTCTTAATGTGATTTTAATACTTATAAAAATTTAAAACCATTCTAAATAAAAAAAGCTCCTGAAAACTTCAGAAGCTTTGAAAATCATTTAAGATTTAATCTAAAAATTTCCCTAAGGCGCTGCCTAAAGGATGGTTTGTTTCAAGAAGTTTTTTATTTAATCATCATCAACAGGAACTTCATAATCCCCTTCAAATTCAAGCGAAAGGAAATCCGCATCTTTTATCAGGTTTTCAGAAGTGGCTATGCTAAAATTAATATTGTCTTTTGAGTTTAACTGCCATACAATGCCTTCAGCCTCTGGAAATTCTGCGTTTTCATCCATTTGTGCACCAAACAATCTTTTCAGGATATTCCTGTCTGACAGGCCATTGCTAAATAATTTCAGCAAAATTTCTTTGGTTATTTTAACATCAGCGTTTGCGTCAATTGGTGTGATGGAACAATCGATCAATGTGGCATTTGCGCTTGGGAAGGTTCCGTTAAAAGCTTTAAAGAGCAATTGGTTGCAGTTAAACAGGGCGTATTGAAGTTCTATTTCTGGATATTCTTCACAAACGGTATCAATAAGCATATCGTTTGAAACCTGATCAATTTGTCCTTCGGTTAAATAATTGCTTAATTTATGATCTAGTACAATTACCGCCGCTTCTTTGGGTTCAAAATCAGTAATTGCCATTAACAACAATTCATATAAGTTTTCTTTTTTGGCAGTTCCGGCATCGGGAAAATTAAACTTTTCCAGCAACTGGATATAATCTTTGGTAGTCCAGTAATCTTGTATTTCATCAACGGTTTTTATACTGGTTATTTTTATTTTATATTTCATTTGTTATTTTTTATTGTTTTTTTGTCAAATGGAACGCCTAGCAGCTTACTTTTTCTATTAGATTATTTTGTTGTAGGCGTTTTATTTGCTATTTTTTATTTTTTTGTTGGTACAGCTGCTGTTCGCCATTAATCATTCTGCTGTGTATCAAAATTTGTTATGGCTCGTTTCATCTGTTTATATTTTATTTTTTTGTTGGTACAGCTGCTGTTCGCCATTAATCATTCTGCTGTGTATCAAAATTTGTTATGGCTCGTTTCATCTGTTATTTTTTATTTTTTAGCACCGTTTATATGGGGTACTGGTCTCATTATTCGTAATTATTCAATATTAATAGTAACTGCGTATTCTATGATAGAAGTAAGAAGAAATTATAAAAAAACTCAGAACCAAAAAATTTAACCGCAAATACCGCAAATAAAAACCGCAAAGCACGCTAAAAAGTTTTAAGTCTTTTAAATTCTAATTTCATAAATCATCTTGCGTATTCTATGATAAAAGTAAGAAGAAATTATAAAAAAACTCCGAACCAAAAATTTATTAACCGCAAAGCACGCAAATAAAAACCGCAAATCTCGCAAAAAAGTTTTAAGTCTTTTAAATTCTAATTTCATAAATCATCTTGCGTATTCTATGATAAAAGTAAGAAGAAATTATAAAAAAAACTCCGAACCAAAAATTTATTAACCGCAAAGCACGCAAATAAAAACCGCAAATCTCGCAAAAAAGTTTTAAGTCTTTTAAATTCTAATTTCATAAATCATCTTGCGTATTCTATGATTAAAAGCAAGTAAAATATTAAAAACCAAATCCGGAATCTAAAGATTTTTTCTTCTAAAATCGTAATTCAGCTATCGTAATCCAAGCTGCGTTAGGGATTGAAGAGGAAAACCTGGCATTGCGAGTTTGTGAAGTAATATATTCAATAGATTGCTACGCTGCGCTCGCAATGACAGTTTGGAACGAAAAGCCCGACCCCCCGCCTTTTCGGCGGGGGGAAACGCCCACCAAAAAGGCAGACAGTTCTAAAATAATGTTTTGGTAAAATTACAGGTATTTATGGAATTTAGCTTTTATTTTAAGGTTAAATTTAACAATCTGCGATAAATTAATTGCAGTAAAAAAATAAGAATAAAAAAAGGACTGGGTATATTCCATGTCCTTTTTTTATTCAAATAATATTCTATAACAAGTTAAAGAATTTAATAGGTTTTGTTATTTTATCTTGGCAATCATTAGCGATTACAAAATAAGGATTAAAAGTAAAATGATGATAATGGCACCAACTGAAATATAAATACCATTTCCAGTAGATCTTACTTCTGTTTTAATTGCACGAACTTCTTTGCGAAGCTCTTTCTTTTCAGCACGACTCATATCTGATTTGTCCATATCTTTAATTTCTTCCAAACGATTAAGCATCACTTGAATTTCTGCTGGAATTTCTGTGGTAGTTTTTGCTGGATTTTTTTCAGAAGCGTTAACTGTTGTAAATGCACCTAATGATAACATCATTATCATTAAATAAAGTCTTGTTTTTTTCATTTTATTATTGTTTAAAATTGTTAATTAGTTATATGGTAAATATGCAACATAGTATGTATTATAAAGTTACATATTTTTTATTAAAATTTACATAATTCACACCTAAAGATAATAGAAAAAATGACAGGATTTTTATCCTGTCATTTTTCATTTCTATCTACCTTCTATAATATTTATAGAATTTATTTTTGTGGTACAATGTCAATAATAACAGTACGATTGTAAGATCTTTCTTCAGGAAGTGCATTTCCGAAAGGAGCTGCATTTTCATTTTCACCCAAACCAGTTACTTCAAATTTAACACCAGTTGTGCCTAATTTTGACACGCTGTTTTGTAAAGTTGTTTTAACATCATTGGCTCTTTTTTCAGACAATGTTTGGTTATAAGCTTCCTCACCAATAACATCAGTATGGCCATGAATAATCACTTTTGCGTTAGCAGGAATTTTAGGAGCTACAACTTCTGAAAGATATTTGTTGTACATCGCTATTGCTTTTGCATCATCAAATTCGTAAAGAATACTGAATCTCATTCCTTCTTCAATTTTAGAAGGTGTCCAAGCTACAATGTGTGCGGTAGATTCTTTAGTTACAATTTCACCAGTTTTGTTTGTACCGATCATTTTTACTTTGTAATCTCCTTCTGGACTTGTTCCTAAAATAGTGTTTGCAGAAATACTCACTTCTTCTTGTGTGTAAGGGCCGTAATTTTGTACGATTCCATCTTCGTCTGTAATTTCTATATGCCAAGTGCTAAATGCTTCCTCTGCTCCGTCAACTTTAAAAGTAACGTAACTTTCAATTGGAGGTTCTGGTACCTTAATAATTTTCACTGGTTTCAAAGGAGCATCTGGGCCACTTTGGAATTCCATTAACAAGGCTGGAGAACTACTTTCAACAGAAACTCTTCGGTCACCTTCTCTAAGAAGTACCAATTCACGTGTTCCTCCTCTTTGTTCTGCTGCAATTTTTGGTTTGTTCCTTCCTTCAATGGTTATTCTTGTTGCATTAATTGCGAATACATCAACCAAATATTTCTTAACATTTTCTGCCATTAATTTTCCTTCTGCTGGTCCATTTTCTGAAGATCCAACCAATGTAATGGTTGCAGTTGGATTTTTTCCCATACGGTCACCAAGTATATTTAAGATATTGTAATAAACCGTCATTTCACGTTTTGAACGACCTGCCAATTCTATATTAGGTGTAAACACTTCTACTTGATCTTCTTTAAAGTCTTTTACCTGATCTTTGTTCAACAAAACATAACGTTTTGAAATATCTGTAGATTCTTTATCGAAAAAGATATAGTTACGCAATGGAAATGTTTCGGTTACCCTTATTTCTCCAGGAACATTTAAAGGGGCATTTACCGTAAATTCAACTTCTGGGATTACTGCAACCACTTCTTCAACCTGTAAAATTTTATGACCGCTACCAATTTTAAGAACAACACCTGCTCTTATAGTAGTTACGTTCCAAGTTTCTATGGAACGTGGATCTTGTCCGAAATAAGGATGATAAGTTACAAAAGGCGAAAGCACCAATTGTGTTTTGCTGGTTGCTTTTGACAATTGCATATCGTATCCCATACCAATTTGTCCAGAGATAATTGTTTCTTCAACATGGCTAAAATCTCCTTTAACATCGGCTGGTGCAACTTGATTAGGGAAATTTGGATTTATTCCTTGTTTATAAGTAAATGCTTTGTCTTGTAAAAAAGCAAATCTTGGTCCAGCATACAAATAGAAATTTCCCTTAGTTGGCGCAAAACGCAAACTTGGTTCTACAGTAATATAACTTAGGTCGGTTGACAAGTCGGCCGGACAGTCACAATCGGTGAATTTTTGATCGAAATCACCTTCGCGGCTATCTATTCCAGCTTGTATAATAAATCCGAGTCTTGTGTTAGGTTTGTGATATTCTATGCTTGGCGCAAGAAACAAACCTATACCATCACCTTTATGAAAAGTGGTAGGAGGTGTAAACGCTGCATTCAACTGTTGTGTTGAACCTTCATAGAAATTAAAGTTCGCTCCGCCAGCAACACCAAAGTACCAAGAAGGTTTTGAGTATTCTACTTCTTGTGCTTGAAGCGGCGATTGAATCCCTGTTAAAATCAAGGCACCTACAATAAGGCCTTTTAAGGTTAGTTTAAAGGAGTTGGAAAAACCCGATCCCTTTTTTAAATTAGTTTTATTTTTCATTATTTTATGAATTAAATTTTATCAAATGTGAATTAAGTTTAAAAATATTCCCCCCCGAAGGGGGAAATATCTAAATTTTATTAAGGTTTAACAACACTGTTTGCGTCTAATGTTACCGCTGTTTGTGCTAATAATCTACCATTAATGGTTGCTCCAGTATTCAAGGAAATTAAAGTTTTAGATAAGATATTTCCTTGGAATTGAACAGTTGTTCCAAGAACTGCCTGACCAGTAACTAACCAGTAAATATTTTCAGCTTTTGCGCCATTTGTTAAAGTAATAATAGCACCATCTCCTACTGTAAGATCTTGGGCAATTTGGAATACGAACATTGCGCAACTATCA
The DNA here is from genome assembly GCA_028696945.1 of Lutibacter sp. Lineage (GTDB taxonomy): Bacteria > Bacteroidota > Bacteroidia > Flavobacteriales > Flavobacteriaceae > Lutibacter. Next base: position 10,340 of record JAQVGD010000019.1, on the reverse strand, counting down.
CCGCCACCATCTAGGGTTATTCCATTTGTTATTGATAGTCCTGTTCCCCATTTGTAAACACCTGCAGCCAAAGTTTGACCGTTAAGGTTTCCGGCCAACAGTTCAGTTGTGCCTGCTGCCAATCCATTTCCTGTGGTAAACGCAGTATGCATGTCATTTATAGCTGTGTTTAGATTAGCAGGCGTTGGAACTGCATAACTTGGTGCGTAAATTTTACCTGTTACCAAACTTGAGGTAGCGTATGCTGCACCGGCTGTAAGAATTAAATCAAATCCAGTTATATAGGTTGCTTCTGCTGGAAATATTCCCATATCGCCTACAACTGAAGTTGTACCTGTTGTTGAAATTCCAGATTCTGCTAATATCACATAATTGCCGGCAGTTCCTAAATCTACTGCTGGTGTACAAGCAGCGGTTGCTATTAAACTAAAGTTCGCTGTAATATTTTTATTAGCATTCATAAGTACCGTTAATGGATTGTCAGTTCCTGCGGCATCACCGCTCCAAGAGGTAAATTCATACCCTGAATTTGGTGTGGCTGTTAGTACTACATTATCTCCATTATTGTAAGTTGAATTGTCTGGATTTTTCACAACATTTCCGTTTACTGCAGTTACATTTAAGGTAAGACCTAAAGCTGTAAAGTTTGCGGTAATATTTTTGTTGCCATTCATAACTACTGTTAACGGATTGTTAGTTCCTGTAGCATCACCACTCCAAGAGGTAAATTCATACCCTGTGGCAGGTGTAGGCGTTAGCACTACTGTTGCTCCATGATTATAAGTAGCTTGTATTGGGTTTATTGCCACAGTTCCATTTACTGAAGTTACTTGTAATGTGTAAGTTTTAATTACAAAATTGGCAACCAAGGTTGTGTTTGCATTTAATGCGAATGTATAATTTGCATTGGTTGAAACTTCAACTCCGGCCAATGTCCAGTTTACAAAAGTATATCCTGTATTTGCAGTTGCTGTTACAGTAACATTAGTTCCAGCATCAAAAGAACCAGATCCGTTTGTTGATCCGCCTTCAACTGGGCTTGATGATAAATTTACCGCAAATTGAGATGCAGGAATCAAGCTATAGTTAGCAACTAAAGTTCTGTCTGTCGTCAATAAAAATTGATAGTTTGCACTTGTAGAAACTTCAATTCCGTTATCTGTCCAGTTATCAAATGTATAACCTGCATTTGGCACGGCTGTTACAGTTACTGTAGTACCTTGGTCAAACAGACCTCCGCCAGCAGTTACGCCACCAAGAATTGGATTTGAGGATACAATTACCGCAAATTGAGATGCAGGAATCAAACTATAGTTAGCAACTAAAGTTCTGTCTGCTGCCAATATAAATTGATAATTTACACTTGTAGAAACTTCAATTCCGTTATCCGTCCAGTTATCAAATGTATAACCTGCATTTGGCACAGCTGTTACAGTTACTGTAGCACCTTGGTTAAATACGCCTCCACCAGCAGTTACGCCGCCAAGAGCAGGATTTGAGGATACAATTACCGTAAATTGATTCGCTACATAATTTGCAACCAAAGTTCTGTCTGCTGTTAATAAAAATTGATAATTTGCACTTGTAGAAACTTCAATTCCATTATCTGTCCAGTTAAGGAAAGTATATCCTGCATTTGGCACAGCCGTTACAGTTACTGCAGTACCTTGCTCAAATAAACCTCCTCCAGTAGTTACCCCTCCAAGAGCTGGATTTGAGGATACTTCAACAGAAAACTCTGGTAAAGGAGCCGCAGTGACAAATGTCCATACATAATCTTCCTGTAAAGCATTTCCTCTTAAATCTTTAGCCAATGTTTTAATTGTACCGGTATATTCCGTATTTTCATCAAGAAGTGATGAAGGCGTAAAAACAGCCGTTGAATCGTTATAGGTAACCGTTCCATTTATTAAAGCATTATTATCATTTCCTTTTCCGAAAGTACTACCATTTGCTACGGTAAATGAAGCTTCTGTAATTGTTGAAGGATTCATTTTCTCATTAAAAGTTGCCGTGATTATCTGATTTAGAGGCACATCAATTGCGCCGTCCTCAGGGACTGTCGAAACAACAAGCGGGCAGAGTCCATCGATTTCATTGAAATCATCATCAGCACAGCCTGAAAATAATAAAACAAATGCAAATGCAATTGTTGTAAATAATTTTTTAGTAATCATAATTTTTGGGTTTTAATGTTCATAATTTTTGTTTTTGGGGTGAAATTTTTTTTCATAGAACAAAGGTGGTTACATATAAGAGGTAAAGTCTTACATAATTTTAGATAAGAGTTGTATAATTCACACTTTGTGTTTTTGTGAAGAAATCTTTTTAAGACTGAAATTTAAACTTGGAAAGTCAAATTTTTTATGATGAAAGGCGATTTTTATATGATTTAAGAAAAATTACAGCAAAAAAAAATCGGCAATTTGAATGCCGATAGATTTTATCTGTTAATACGATAATTTTTTAAAGGTTTTATCACCCTCTAATAATTCTTAGAATAACTGCAATTACTGCGATTACCAATAAGATATGAATGATTCCTCCAACGTGAAATCCTAAGAACCCAATGGCCCAAAGAATAACTAAAATAACTGCGACAGTGTAAAGTAGATTTCCCATGATTTAGATGTTTTTAGTTTATATTGATTAATTGTGGATTTCAAAATTCTGTTGTTATGAGCTTACCTTTCTGGTAGGTATAGTTTGACAAAAAATTCATAATTGGCTAATTGGAAGGTTGTCATTTCCAGTTTTAGCACCCTGATAAAATTAACAAGGTTATTTGCTTAATGCTTTGATATAAATCAGTTTAAGAATTGATTCATATCAGTTTTCTGTAAAATAAGCAGATAACTATGTTAGGGCTGAAGCGTTAAGATGTCTAATTTTAGAAAAAACACAAACACTCTTAACCGCCGATATCTTATGAATTAAAATAAAATGAATGTGTTAAAGAATCCTTCTTCCTGAAATTAATCTTAAAATAACCGCTATAACTGCAATTACCAATAAAATATGTATGAGTCCGCCCATACTATAGCCAACGAACCCAATGGCCCATAGAATAATTAGAATAACTGCAACGGTGTAAAGTAAATTTCCCATGATTTATATGTTTTATATGTTTATTTAAAATTGGCTTATTGGCTAAGTATTTAAAGTTGTTTACTCATTTTTAACTGTAAAGTTTTTAAAGGCTTCTCCCAAATCATTCATATCCTTGTTGAATTCTGTTTTGAATGCTTCCCAATTGTCTTTTCCACTAACCTCATAAGCTTCCAATTTTTCTTTCATTGCAATATTTTTTTGTTCCAATATGGCAATTTGTTCAACATAATAGGCTTTTGCATCTTTTTTTGCAGAGACTATTTTCAAATTAAAGTCGGCAATCATTTGTTTGTTTGCTTCAATTTTAGCGGCTGTTTCTATTCTGAAATTTTCAACATCTGTCAAATATTCTTCTTTTGCAATATTGAAATCTTCATCCGCTTTAATGGATTTCTCTTTCGCGTTTTCAACTTTTTCAGCAGAAGTATTACAACTTGTGAAAATAGCACCTGATAGCAATACTGATGCTGTAAGTGTAAAAATTAATTTTTTCATTTTTTTTGGTTTTAGTTGTTACTGTTTAATTATTTTTTCAAATTATATCAGAAATAATTTTTTGAATTTCTTCTTTTGGCAGCCCAAGTTTTCGCTGAAGCCTATCCATCATTTCAGTTTGTCTGCCTTCTACAAAAATAAAATCATTGTCGGTAAGCTTGACAAACTTTATTTTTAGCTTTTCTTTTGTTTCAAACCAGTTTCTTTTTAATTCAGCCGAATTTTTCATTTTCATTTCGTACTAGTAGTTCATTATTCCTTTTGTGGTAAAGGTATGTCACATTATTATTTAGGGTATTACATAATTTTTTATAAAAGTTACATAATTCTCACTTAAAAAATTAGGGTATCTGCTTATTCCTTTTCAGCTTTAGCTGCTTCTTTCTTTTTTTTCTCAGCCGCTTTTTCTTTTTTTCTGAAAAAGCCTCTCAAAAGGAAATTGCTTTTAGCGGCTTCCATATTTTCATTCAATCCTTTACTGCTTTTTTCCAGATTGTCCATTGTTTTGTTCAAACTTCCAGCCATTGTGGAATCCTGTATTAGCATTCCAATTGTTCCTTTTCCTTGGTTGATGTCATACAATATTTCTATTATTTGTCCTGAAATAATTTCCGCATTTTGTGCGGTAATATCTAGGCTAGCTATAATAGCATCAGTTTCAACAGGTTCAAGAGATGAAAGAAATTGCCCGCTTTTTACCGATTTCGTCTCGGCACTTCCTTGGGTAATAATTAAAACCCGGTCGCCTATAATTCCTTCTGAACCGATAAGCACCATTCCGTCTGTTTTAATAAACCGCTGCACGTTTTTTTGAACAAGCATATTTACCAACACAGTTGAATCGTTAATTATTTTAATATTATCAACCGCTCCAACATTGATTCCTGAAAACCGAATATTGTTACCAACCTGCAATCCGCTTACGTTGTAAAAAGTTGTGGAAAGGCTAAAAACAGGGTTGAATAAGTTTTTTTGTCGGCCTATCAAAAATATGGCAATACCAAATAGCACAAACCCGGCGACAACGAATAAACCTAATCGTACTTTGAATTTTGTTGAGTGTGTATTCATAATATTTTTCTTAATATTGTTATTATTCTATTTTATTTTTTTTGAATTGTTTAATTATTTAAAGAAGGACATAATTAACGGATCGTCCGATGCTTCAAATTCCGAAAGTTTTCCTTCCGCATAAATATATCCTTCGTGCAACATAACAATGCGGTCAGCGGTAATGCGCACACAAGCAATATCATGCGTAATAATGATAGAAGATGTCTTGTATTTTTTTTGAATTGAATTGATCAATTCACTTATTTCATCTGAAGTTACTGGGTCGAGCCCAGTTGTAGGTTCATCATACAGCATAATTACCGGATCTAGGATAATAGACCGCGCCAAGCTTATTCGTTTTCGCATGCCGCCAGATAGTTGTGAAGGCATTTTTTCCTGCACATCAGGCAGTCCAACATTTTCTAATACCTCATTTATTTTTTTACTGATTTCCTCTTCTTTTAAATTTCTTTTAATTCTTACCAGTGGAAATTCTAAATTTTGTTTAACGGTCATTGAATCGTATAAAGCACCACTCTGAAATAGAAAACCAATTTTTTTTCTTATTTCAGATAATTCTTTGCCTTTTATAGAACTTATTTTTTTGCCGAGAAGGTTAATTGTTCCACCATCAGGGTTTAATAAACGAACAATGCATTTTATAAGCACAGATTTGCCCGATCCCGATTTTCCCAGAACAACTAAGTTTTCACCATTTCTAAGTTTTAAGGAAATATCTTTTAACACTTCCAATCTTCCAAAAGATTTCTTCAGGTTTTTTATTTCTATCAATATTTCAGCAGTTGCTTTTTCTTCTGAAATAGTGTCTAAGCTAGTTTCTTGTGAATTTTTCATAACCACATATCTGTTATTTGTACGGCAATCATATCAACAATAATGATAAGCAATGAAGACAATACCACCGCGGCATTTGCTGCTTTCCCAACACTTTCGGTGCCTCTTCCGGCTGTAAATCCTTTATAACAACCCACAATGCCAATGACTGTTCCGAAAAGGAATGTTTTTATTAAGGCAGGAAAAAAGTCTAAAAAAGTAATAGACTTAAATGCCTGAAAAATATATAAAACCAAACTTACATCTCCTTTTATGTTTACGCCAATCCAACTTCCCACAAATCCAAATGCATCTGCAAAAAGGACTAAAATGGGCAACATTAATGTTGCGGCAAGCACCCGTGTTACCACAAGATATCTAATGGGATTGGTTGCAGAAACTTCCATGGCATCAATTTGTTCTGTTACTTTCATAGAGCCTAATTCAGCACCCATCCCCGAACCAATTTTACCAGCGCAAATTAAAGCGGTAATAATTGGACCGATTTCACGAATTAAAGACACTGCTACCATTCCTGGCAACATAGTGACGGCACCGAATTTTGCCATCGCCGGACGCGATTGAATGGTAAGCACAAGTCCCATTATAGTGCCTGTTATGATAATAAGTGGCAATGATTTATTGCCTATTTCATAACATTGGCGCAAAAACTCCTTAAATTCAAAATTGCGCGAAAAAGTTTCCTTAAATACCTGTTTTACAAAAAGAGTCATATCTCCAACTTCTTGGAAAAAGCCATTGGCTCTTTCTTTTTGATCCAGCGCACCTTCACTAAGTTTTATGGAACGCGCTGCCGCCATACTTTGCGTTTTTTTTAGATCTATAATTTTTAATTTTTTCATACTGGTTTTTTGTGCCTTCTATAAGTTTAAATAATCATAACCAATGTTTCGCCTATATGAAAATATGTTAAGCGGACAGTTTTATTTTTTAACTATTGTTCAAAATGCTCAATCAGTAAAGGTAATTTCAATCATCTCTACAGAAGTTACATAACTTTTAAAAAAAGTTACACGATTCACATATTCACAATTTTGAAGTTGGAAAGATGAAAATTGGAAGTCCTTAGTTTTCAGTAAAATAGAAAATTAGCAGAAATATATTTAGCATGATATGAGGAGTCCGAAGTCGAGAAACTTTGTAGCGTAAGGCTGAATGCTGAATTTTGAGTGTTGAATTTAGAATGCTAAATGTTGAGTCAACTCCGAAAAATGACCAATGTTGAAAATCGAATTTTTCCCATTCGTAAAAAAATCCTGATTTCCAGCAACTTATTACCTGCCAGCAGGATAGATAGGCTTTAGGTTAAAGGTAAAAGTTGCTGAAAATTGAATATTGAATTTTTCAGAATGGACTCATAGTTGAAAGTTGAAAAGCCTGCCAGAAGTAGGTTGAAATGCTCAATTTTTTATTTGTTTATGCGTTATACCTTAAAACGCGCTATTTTTTTTTATCCATGGCAACAATTACAATGCCGCCAACCAGTAATATTACACCAACAATTGGTGACCATTGTACAGGGTTTTCTTTTTCCACACTCATTTGCAGTGGACCTAAGTCAACTACTTTTTCGGTGGTTACATAACTGAATCCAGTATAAATAATCATTAATATTCCTATAATGGCAATAACGATTCCTATTGTTTTTGTTTTCATAATGTGCGTGTTTTAAGTTATTTTTTTTGTAATATTTAAATTTACGAACAAAAAATTAATAATTGAAAATATTGTTCGTTATATTTTAATGATTATCAATTGGTTGCTTTTATGATAATTCAATTTACAGACTTTTTAAACTGCTAAAAAGTTTATGTTTTATTTTTTAAGCTACCTATCAAACCAATGCTTAAAATTAAAAAGAAGAGACCTAGCGTACCAAAAATGATTAAAATTTTAGTGGCAAATTGCCCGCCGCTAACATTTAAAAATAAAAATGTGAGGTAGCTAAGAGCACCCATTACAAGTGCAATTATTAATGATCCAAGAGTTTTTTTGATATTCATTATTGTTAAATTAGGGGTTTAATACTTTATACTATTCTTATTTGGTTAACATCAATACTGCTATATTTTTTATCTTATCTTATTTTGAATTGTGTTTTTTAGTAACGACAATGTTAATTTAATGTTGTTTTTTCTATTAATTTTTTGCCAAATCTATGCGATAGGGAAGGGAAAAATAAAATTCTGCGCCTTTGCCTTCATCGCTTTCTACCCAAATTTTACCACCAAGCATTTCAATGTATGCCTTGGTTATTGATAAACCCAATCCGTTTCCCTGTAGTGCCATTTTATCATTAATATCCGCCTGTACAAAACTTTCAAAAATGGCTTTTTTTCTGTCTTTTGGGATTCCAATACCTGAGTCTTTTACAAAAAACATTAATTCGCTTTTGCCAGTTATTGAGTTTGTTCCACCATATCCAAATTCTATCAAACCTTTGTGGGTATTTTTAATGGCATTTTTGATAAGGTGGATAAGAATAGCATATATTTTTTCACAGTCTGTAAGAAAAAATGCTTCTTTTGTTGGTAAGCTATTTTTGAAAAAAAACTTTATTCCTTTGTTTTCTATCTCTGGTTTGAATAAAGTATGAACTTTTTCTATTTGCCTGTTTATGTTTGTTTCCTTAAGGTTAATTTTTACCAAACCTGATTGTATTTTAGACATTTCAATAATATTATTGATGGTATTGAGCAAACGCGTACCACTTTTTTCAACAATCCTAATATATTTCTGTTGTTTATCGCTTTTAAGCCCAGGTTCTTTCAACAAATCGGCAAAGCCTAAAATGCCATTCATGGGAGTTCTTATTTCATGTGACAGATTGGCCAAAAAAGCCGATTTTAGTTTGTCGCTTTCTTCTGCTTTTTCTATGGCTTGACTAAGTTCTTTTATTCGCCTTTCTTTCGCCTGGTTTTGAAACTTAAGTTCTTTGTTAGCAGCAATACTTAATGCTAAGGCATTGTTGACATTAGAATCAATAAGTGTATCTAATTTTTTTCCTTTTTTATTATTTTTGAAAGAGACAGCTTTGCTGGCATTGGCTAGCTCTTTGGCATTTTCTATATTGGCAATGATTAAATTTGAAGCCCGTTCTTTCTTGGTTTTATCAGAATTTTTCATAATTGTTTAATTAAATAATGAAATTGATTTTTTAAGTTGAATTACCGAAAGGGGTTATGTTTTTTAGCATTTACTATATAAAGGTCGTGGCAAATAGAAATATGTGTTATGCTTCGTCTTTTGTTGTGCGTATTAGGCTAATACCGGCAATAAAAAACACGATACCCAGCACACCAAAAACCACGAGGTTTTTTATTGCATAATTGCTATTTGAACTATTTACAAATAATATGGCGGTATAAATTAAGCCACCAATTCCGAGGGCGGTAAGCAACGCTCCAAAAATTCTTTTTAAATTCATTTTTTTAGGTTTTAAGATTTGTTATAAAAAAAACTCAAAATTTAATAAGTTGAAACAGATTGAGTTTTGTTTTTATATTTTTCATATTTATTATCATGAATCAATATGTGATTTGTCCACCATTCTTCTAAAAATGCTGTAATCTCTTTAGGATCTGGAGGATTATTGTTTGATAAATCAACATTAAACATCGCTACTTTATAAATATAATCTCTATGGTAGCTTTTATGTTCATCTAGTAAAGGATATGACATTTTTCTCATATACTCCTCTTCCTTTTTAAAGTGATTCAAACTATAATCTGTCATTTTCGAAAGAATTTTAGCAAATTCTTGGTCGTTTTTTTTATTTTCAATTAATTCAACCAAATTGTTGAAAATATCTAGTAATTTATTGTGATCATAGTCCACAACTGGGTTTCCAATTGATAATTTATTAGTCCAAACTATTTTTTTTACATTGTCCATAATATTGAAATTTTAATTAAACTTTCATTAAATAAGTGTTACCTGCATTAATCAAATTCAAAATTATTATAAAATGCTTCTTTTGTTTTACAAAATGTTTTTATAAAAAAAAACATTGGAGATTTAGGCTGTTGTTCAGGCCAAATAACCAATGTCTTTATATTTAATTATTTAGCTGTTAACTGTTAAAATTGGTATTTAACTCCTAATGCAATATCAGAACCATAATTATCTTTGTAATAACCATTCCCACCAAATTCAGGTCTAAAATCTAAAGAGATTAACAATGGAATATCAAAATTATACTCAATTCCTATGTCACCTGCAGCAAATGCAAATGTATCGTTATAATGATCATTGTTATTATCATCATAACTATAAGTGCCTAATCCACCACCCACACCAACATACCAGTTAAAACCACTGTCGATGTTCATTACCCATTGGTATAAAGCAGCTAACTTGATAGCATCATCATCATAACCGTTATTATTGAAGTCTTTTCTGTTTCTCCAACCTAAATCAAGCTCAAGTCTGTTGTTGCCACCCAAAGCTCTTTGGTAAGTGATTTCAGTTCCGAAACCACCACTGTCTCCTAAACGTAAACCTAATGCATTTTTAGAGATTTCCTGGGCTTGAGTGCTAAATGCCAATCCAATTAGCATAATTCCCGATAAAATTAATTTTTTCATTATTAAAATTTTAAATTTATTCCTTGCTTTTTATTGCCCTAACCAATTACCCTACAGTTATCAGATTTTGTATAACCAAGCAAGCCGTTTTTAAAGTGGGTTCTGGACTCCACTATTTTTATTTGTATTTTATGCAAATTTTTATCAAATAATTGCTGCTTAAACTACGATGTAAAGATGCACAGTTTCAGAAAGAGGTGTGTTACATAATTTTGCGAATAAGTTATATGATTCACACAT
>JAQVGD010000173.1 GCA_028696945.1 Lutibacter sp. | reverse complement strand
ATAGTTCAAAATTGTTTCCACCAGTAATTCCTGACTGATATCTTCTTTTTTATCCTCTGGAATATACCAAAAAAGGTTGCTGTTTTTATGGATAAACTGTTTTATTTCAGGGCTGTTCATCGTTTTGTGTTTTATCAAAGATACGCAAAAATCGTGTAAAAACGGCTTGTTAAAATCTTAAATTTGTTGGTTTTATAGGGTGTTTTTTCGTCATTGCGAGGCTTTAAAAAAAAGCTGTGGCAATCCGTATGTTACTATATCTCTATTCCTGTTGAAAATACTATCTGCCTGCAAGCATGAGTTTGCCACGTTGTTATTGCGCTATCGCTCCATAACTCCTCAGAATGATATTTTTTCTTTTTCCATTGATGAAAAAGAAACAAAAAATCTAGTCTGATGATTTTTTTCTGCAAAATTAGCTAGTTTTTTTCTCCACATCACCCAGGCCGCCTCTCCCAACGCTTTTTCCAGCCGCGAGGCTCTTTGGGTTGCTTCATCAGCCAAAGCTAAAAAAACAACCTATTTTACAACGAAAAATATCATATGACGGGCTTCTTTGATTCAACTTCAATTTATGTTAGAACTTATTTTATTACTTTTAACCTTTGAGCTTTAAACTTTTAATATTTAATATCTAATATTTAATATCTAATATTTAACTTTTAACTTTCAAATTGACATGGCTTCGCCCGGTCAGTCCCATTTAAGGGTTGGCAAAATTACTAATTATTAATGTTTTAGTACCCTAAGGGTCCTTATTTTTTTTCTTCTTTTGTCAGGGTTATTAACATCCCCAACTCTTTTAATACCAATTGCAATCTATTTTTACCCACTTGTTTTATAATCCCTTCTTTTCCTTTAAAAGGTCCTTCAGGAATACTTATGGTATCACCTGTTTTATATTCTGAAATCTCCACTGACGATAGGATTCCTTTCAAACTTTCCTTTAAGGCCAAAATTTCAATTTCCCTTACTATGGCGGGTTTTCCCAACCAAAATAGGTAACGAACGACACCCGAAATAGCAAAAACATTATTTCTATTTTTTTCTTCTATATTCACAAAAACATAAGAAGGAATTAGCGGTGTTTCCACTTTCTTCTTCCTGTCTGACCATTGTTTTATTTGCGTTACCATTGGACAATATACTTCAATACCAGTTTTCTCCAGTTGATCAGCAACTTTTTTTTCCCATTTGGGTTTGGTGTATATTACGTACCAATTCATACTTGTGTTATTCTCTCATTTTGTATTGCAGTCGTGCTGTTTTGCAGTCATGCAGTGTCGTCATTGCGAAGTTTTAGAAAAACTGTGGCAATCTGTTAATTATTATGCCCTATGCCCATTAAGGAGGTACCTGCTTGCTATTATGAGTTTGCTGCGTTGTTCTTTCACTGTCGCTTCATAACGCCTCGCAATGATATTTTAATCTTTAGTTGCACCTAATAACAGACTTATCAACTTTATCCATATTTTATGTTCATTTTCTTTACTCATCATTTTTATATCTTTTTAAGGGTATTCGTGAATCTCCTTCATCGATTTGTCTTGCCAAAAGAAAAGGCACTTTCTCGTCAGGTATTTTTTAAAAGCTAAATTTTCTCCAAGGCTTCAAAAATTTTAACGCTTTTAAAATATTATACTTACGATAAGGGATTAAAGATTCGTTTTCAATTTATGTCAAGAACTTATTTTATTACTTTTAACTTCGGTCTTCCGTCTTCTGTCTTCGGTCTTCCGTCTTCGGTCTTCCAGCTTCCCAACACTAGCTCTAGCAGAGATTTTCAAATAATTTCATGTTTTTTACACACCCCTAACCCTCCCGCTGGAAAAGCGGGACAGGCTTCTCAAGAGGGGAATTAATTGCGGTTCCGCCTTCGGTCTTCTGACTTCGGTCTTCCAACTTCGTTCTTCCGACTTCGGTCTTCCGACTTTCCTGCTTTCAACAATTATACAAATACACAACAAAAAAAAGCCACAAAATTTGCGGCTTTTCATTTGGGGCTTTCTTGGGATTTATTTTGACACTTTTAAAACATCAGCAATAATTTTCTCTAAATCATGTTTTGGCATTGCTCCCTGTGCCATTTGCGGCGCTTCATCTTTAGGAACAAACAACATGGAAGGAATGCTTCTAATCCCAAATGCTGCAGCCAATTCCTGTTCAACCTCGGTATCCACTTTATAAATGTTTAATTTTCCTTTATATTCTTTGCCTAATTCTTCTAAAATTGGTGCCACCATTTTGCAGGGTCCGCACCAATCTGCATAAAAATCTATAATACATGGAACTTCACCTTCAAATTTCCAATCTTTATTTTTTTCGAAATTAAAAACTTTTTCTAAAAAAGTTTCTTTGGTCAATAATTCTGTCATTTTTTAAATTTTAATACTTGTCATACAGCAATTTTTATGCCGTTGTTATTTGAGTACAAATTGACATAAAAAAGGGAGATTTCTAAGTAACTCAGGTTACATTTAAAAATATTTTGTACTTTAATCGTTTAAATAGCAATTTTTTAACCAAAATCTTGAAAATTATGAATACAAAATTAATCATAACGCTCCGATTGCTTTTGGGGCTTATTTTATTGGTAATGGGAAGCAATAAATTCTTTCATTTTTTGCCAATGCCTCCTATGGAAGGACTTCCTGCAGATTTTATGGGTGCTTTATTTGCGACAGGTTATATGTTTCCGCTCATTGCAATTACAGAAATTGTTGCCGGTGTACTTTTATTGATTAATAAATGGACTGGTCTTGCATTGATCTTCGCCTCAATTATGTGCGTAAACATAATTTTATTTCATTTAGCACTTAATCCTGAAGGAATTGCCTTAGGAGCAGTGGTCACAATTTTAACCATAATTCTAATTTATGCCAATTGGAAAAAATTTAAAAGCTTATTTTAACCATTGTTTTAAATTATTATTAAAAGACATATTTAATTGGATATGTCTTTTTTTGATTAATTTTGTTTCTCATCAAAAAATTCAAACTAAATGAAACCATTTTTTATAGTAACTATGATGGGCATTTTTATCATTTCCTGCAAAAATCCTGAATCTCAAAAAAACGATGTGACATTGAATTATCCCACAACAAAAAAAGTTGATACTGTTACCAACTATTTCGGAACAGAGGTTAAAGATCCATATCGCTGGCTGGAAGATGATAAATCAGATGAAACCGCAGCTTGGGTTATCGCTCAAAATAAAGTGACTTTTGACTATTTGTCTAAAATTCCTTACCGCGAAGCATTAAAAAATCGTTTGGAAAAAATCTGGAATTACGAAAAAATTGGCGCACCTTTTAAAGAAGGCAATTATCGCTATTTTTATAAAAACAACGGCTTGCAAAATCAGTATGTGCTGTATCGTCAAAAAAACGAGGAAACGCCTGAGGTTTTTTTAGATCCAAATACTTTTTCTGAAGACGGAACTACTTCATTGGGCGAACTTTCTTTTTCAAAAGACGGAAATATGGTGGCTTATTCTATTTCTGAAGGCGGATCGGACTGGCGGAAAATAATTATTATGGATGCTATTTCCAAAGAAATTAAAGAAGACACCATTATCGATGTGAAATTTAGCGGCATTTCATGGAAAGAAAATGAAGGATTTTATTATTCAAGCTATGAAAAACCAAAAGGAAGTGAACTTTCTGCAAAAACCGACCAACACCGTTTATTTTATCACAAATTGGGAACTTCACAAAAAAACGATCCAATTGTTTTTGGCGACACGCAAAAACGAAGATATATTACAGGAATAGTAACTGAAGATGGAAAATATTTGCTAATACAAGCTTCAGTGTCAACCTCTGGAAATGAATTGTATATCAAAGACTTATCAAAACAAAATAGCCCAATTGTCACTATTCTGAATAATTTTGGTTCAGAAACTACGCTGCTGGACAACCAAGAAGAAACTTTGTTTTTTGTTACCAATTTAAACGCGCCAAACAAGCGTGTTGTTAAAGTAAATGCCAAAAATCCACTTCCCGAAAATTGGGCGGATGTGATTCCAGAAACCAAAAATGTGCTGACGCCTTCAACGGCTGGCGGATTTATATTTGCGAAATATATGGTTGATGCCGTTTCACAAGTAAAACAATACGATTACGATGGAAAACTAATTCGTGAAATCGAATTGCCAGGTGTTGGAACCGCTGGCGGATTCAGCGATAAAAAGGAGGCAACTGTTATTTATTATTCCTTTTCAAATTATATCAATCCGGGCTCCATTTATTCTTTTGAACCTTCAACAGGAATTTCAAAATTGTACAACAAATCTGCCATTGATTTTAATCCAGAGAATTTCGAAACAAAACAAGTTTTTTACAATTCAAAAGACGGCACTAAAATTCCGATGATTATTTCCTATATAAAAGGAACGGTATTAAACGGTAAAAATCCAACCATTTTATATGGTTATGGCGGATTTAATATCAGTGTGACCCCAAGTTTCAGCATTCCCAATGCTGTTTGGATGGAACAAGGCGGAATTTACGCAGTTCCAAATATTAGAGGCGGCGGTGAATATGGAGAAGCTTGGCACAATGCAGGCACAAAAATGCAAAAGCAAAATGTTTTCGATGATTTTATTGCGGCTGCTGAATATTTAATTGAAAACAATTATACTTCTTCAAATTATTTGGCAATTAGCGGACGCTCGAACGGCGGCTTATTGGTGGGTGCTGTGATGACCCAAAGACCAGATTTAATGAAAGTGGCTTTACCGGGAGTTGGCGTTATGGACATGCTGCGCTATCATACGTTTACCGCAGGCGCAGGCTGGGCTTACGATTATGGCACTGCTGAAGATTCAAAAGAAATGTTCGACTATTTAAAGGGCTATTCGCCCGTTCACAACGTAAAAACTGGCGTTGAATACCCTGCAACTTTAATCACAACAGGTGATCACGATGATAGGGTGGTGCCGGCGCATTCGTTTAAATTTGCCGCTGAATTACAAGAAAAACAAACCGGAACCAACCCAACATTAATCCGCATAGAAACCAATGCCGGACACGGCGCAGGAACACCCGTTTCAAAAATCATTGAACAATATGCCGATATTTTTGGCTTTACCTTATACAATATGGGTATTAAGGAATTGCCAAAAGCATTATAATGTTGCGTGAACGGACAGGTCGCGAGTGGGACGCTCGCGCTCAATGTCATTAAGTTAAGGGAATATTTGTCATTCCGACAAAGGAGGAATCGCATCAAATAGCTTAGCATAATGAGATCCCTCGTACCTCGGAATGACAAAATAAAGACATTAAAGTCTTAACTTAATGACATTGCGCTCGCGCTAGCGTCGGAGCTTTTGCGTATCTTTGCATTTAAACAACACCTATGCAATTTAAAGATTTACAGTTAAACAAACATATTTTAAAGGCAATTTCAGAAAAAGGATACAACATTCCTACATCTGTTCAAGTGCAAACCATTCCGTTAATGCTGGCAAAAAAAGATGTGATTGCTTCAGCGCAAACAGGAACAGGAAAAACAGCGGCTTTTGCCTTGCCTATTTTGCAAAGTTTATTCGACAAACAAGACCCTTCAAAAAAAGGAAAAAAAATACGGGCGCTGGTGGTAAGTCCAACCCGTGAACTGGCCATTCAAATTGAGGAAAGCTTTAGGGGTTATGGCAAATACACCAATTTAAAAACGGCTGTTGTTTTTGGAGGAACATCTATTGATCCGCAAGTCACGATGCTAAAAAATGGCATAGATATTTTAATTGCCACGCCGGGAAGGTTATTGGATTTGCACAAACAAGAACTTGTGAACTTGTCTTTTATTGAAACATTAATTTTAGATGAAGCCGATTTAATGCTGGATATGGGTTTTATAGACGATGTTAAAAAAATTGAACGCTTGTGCCCAAAAAGCAAGCAAATAGCTTTATTTTCTGCAACAATGCCACAAAAAGTGGTTGAATTGGCGCAAACCATTTTAAACAAGCCCGAAAAAGTGGATGTAACGCCACAATATGCTACAGCACAAGGCGTAAATCAGGTATTGTATTATGTCCCTAAAACAAAAAAAATGGAATTGTGCCTCCATTTATTAAGGAATACCATAAAAGGAGACATCCTTATTTTTAGACGCACCAAATTTGGCGTGGACAAATTGGAGAAAATGTTGCGTAAAAACGACTTTAGTGTAGCTAGCATCCATGGCGATAAAACACAAGATGCCCGCGAAGAAGCTTTAAACAAATTCAAAAACAAAGCGGTTTCCATTTTAATTGCCACCGATGTGGCTTCACGTGGCATTGATATCGACAATTTAGATGCTGTCATTAATTTCGACATTCCAAACATACCAGAATCTTACGTGCATCGCATTGGCAGAACCGGCAGGGCTGGAAATACAGGCACTTCGTATTCCTTTTGTGCAGCAGATGAAAAAATATACATTCAGGGTATTCAAAAACTGATCAATATCACAATTCCTGTGGTGGAAGACCATCCATATCCCTTGGATCCAAACGCAAAACCAGAGATCTACAGAAAACTGGGCGTTAAACCCAAAAAAGGACGAAAATCCGATGCTTCCAAAAAAAACAAAAAACGTTGGTATTGAAAAGGAGTCGGAAGTAGGAAGTCCGAAGCCAGAAGTCCGAAGCCAGAAGTCGGAAGTCGGAAGCCTGAAGTTGAAAATTGTCGTAAATACTATTAATTCCGCTGGTGCGAGCGTCTCGCTCGTACCCAATCACACAGGTAATCTGTTTTTTGCAAGGTTATGCAAATTGTAAATAAAAAAAATCTCTAAAATTACTTGTGGTTATGTAGTCACGAGCGTGACGCTCGCGCTCGCGTTGAAAAGTCGGAAGTTACCGTAAACACAATCCCAATTACAATCAAACTCCCTTTCC
>JAQVGD010000172.1 GCA_028696945.1 Lutibacter sp. | reverse complement strand
GCTAATGGTGATTATAAAATAACTAATACAAGCTAATATGTTATGCAAGCATTTAATGGAAGTGCTGACGGATTTGATTATGATACAAATGGACATAAAGTATTTTTTTCATTTATTACAGAATTTGGTGATTTCTGCTATGGCCCATATTTTATTGTAAATCTAGATGGAACTAATCAAAGATTTTTACACCATACGGGAATGAATATGACTTATCATGCTTGGGATTATAATGGTGACCTAATAACACTTTCTACTGGGTACGAAAGTTCAAATATTGTTAATGTTTTATGTCTCTTTTATGGAGACGAGAATAATAAAAAAGAACTTGTAGCGAATGTTGATATGTTCCGGGCAATAAAATGTAATTCGTCTGATACTATACTTTATTCTAATGATAAACTTAAACAACTAATAGAATTTAAATCTACCTTTTTCGATGAATATCTTAATATGATAACTTCGTTAAAAATAGATTCTTTGAATGATTGTCATTCTTATTCTGTTTTATTTTCTGAAATCGCCCATTTTTACGATAACTTTAAAAACAAATCTGATTATAATATTTCAGATAAGTTATTTTATGAAAAATTGGTAGAAGAATTGATTAGACAAACATCTTACTTCTCAACCAATTCATGTTATGCATTAGATAGCATATTATCTCAATATGACTTATGTATAGATAGTGAAAAAAACTTGTATAAAACAATTAAAATAGGAGAACAAGTTTGGTTTGCCGAAAATTTAAAATATTTACCTTTTATAAACAATAATTCTGAATTGACCTCAAACAATACTCCTTATTATTGTACTTATGACAATGAAACGGACATATCTAAAGCAAAAAAAACTAAAACTTTCATGACATACGGAGCTCTATACAACTGGCCTGCTGCAAAGAATGCTTGTCCTAACGGTTGGCATCTACCATCAGATATAGAATGGCAAATCTTAGAAAAACATTTTGGAATGGAAGTTTCCGTAATTAACAGTTTTGGACTAAGAGGCTCAAATGAAGGAAGTAAATTAGCTGGAATAAGCGACAATAAATATGGTATAATTATTCCTGATGGAGCTTTTATGAATGTAGGAAATTGGCAAGTTGGTAATCTTATAAAAGATACATGTTTTAATCTCTCTGGATTTAACGCGTTACCTGCTGGAAGTCCTGAAATTGGTGGACCCTTTTGGAGTCAGTCTCTATATGCTGGATTTTGGACTAGTACAGAAGATCCTGATGGTGCTATAAGACGTGGAATATATAGTCATTCAACACAAATTGAAAGAGTTGGCTGGTCCAAAAGTAGTTATTTAAGTGTAAGATGCGTAAAAGATAAATGAAAAAGCAAATATTCTGACGAATAACTTCTCCACTTTTTGCTATTTAATTAAACTTGATAATTGTGTGAAGTTTGAGTTTAGTGGTAATTTTTAAAAAATTAAATAAAAATGATAATATGGCGTAACCGAAAAGCCAAACGAGTAGGATAATTTAAATTGAATTAAAATGAAAAGTAACTTATTATTTATGCTAATTGTTTTAACTGTCTTTACATTAAAACTACAATCACAACCTACAGGAACATTTACTGATAGTCGTGATGGAAAAACTTATAAAACAGTTGCCATAGGAGATCAAATTTGGATGGCGGAGAATTTGGACTATTGCCTTGATAATGTTGGCTATTGTTATAATAATGATACCCTGAATTGTAGAAATTATGGTCGATTGTATTCTTGGGAAGAAGCAAAAGTTGTTTGTCCAGAGACCTGGCATTTACCAGATACCACTGAATGGAACATAATGTTTGCTTTTCTAGGAGGGTCGAAAGTCTCATTTGATAAAATAGCTGTTGATAATGTTTTTATAAAAGGAATGGCAAGTAGAGAAAACCCAAATGATATTTATCAAAAATCGTCTAATTCAAGTGGTTTTTCAGCATTACCTTCAGGTGTTAAAATAAATAATTCATATCAAGGTATGGGTGGTTTAGCAGTCTGGTGGACATCATCAGAAGCAAGTTCAAACTATGCTTTTTACACATATATTGAAAACAATAAAGTTCGAATTATAGGCACAAGTAAAAACAGTTCCAGTAATAAGTTAAACGAATATTATTCTATAAGATGTATGAAAACTGATGACTAAATACAAAATACAATTAAGATTCCCTAAAATAATTTTGCCCAAATACAATGATTACATTTATAGCAGTAAAAATAAATAAACACAATTTTAAATTTAAAAACATGAAAAAACTAATTTTATTACTTTCAATTTTTGTCATTGCCATGTCAATGACAAGCTGTGGTCCATCAGACAAGCAAATAGAACAAGCTATTGATGAGTGTTATCCAGATTACAAGATTTCAGATGTCGTTATTTTGAACAAAGAAAAAGAAGGGAAAGAATATGTAATTAAGGCAGAATACACATCAGAGCGCATAACTCCTCCTAAAAGAACAAGTCCTTGTACTAAAGATGGTCCTCCAGTCGGAACAATCGGACATGGTAAGAAAACATTTTGGATAAGCAAGAAAGATGGACATTGGGTTGTACGTCAACGCATGTAGTAGCTTTTGGGTATTATTTCTTTTGCCTGTAAATAACTATAAGGTTGTTTGTCGGTCTTGATCTGGCCAAAACAAACAATAGAATGCTATATTTCAACAGAAATACTTTCGCAAAAAATATTTATAACAAACAATACTAAAAACAAAATATATGAAAGCATTTACAAAAAAAGAAATTGAAGAAATTGTTGGTAAAAACAGTATATTAAAAGATGATAACTTTACAAGTAAGTTTAATTATGTTAAAGGACTAGACTACTTTGACGATTTGTTTAATGATGGAACAATTTCAAAAGAGAATTGCGAATTACATATTGTTTCATATCCCAAAGGCTTAGTTTTTAAAATACTTAAAGGTGTTGGCATTAGAAATTATTCCTATCCTTTAAAAAATGATGAGATATTTTCTTGCATTATTGAAGAAAATTCCACAACTAATCAAATTATAAAAATAACATTACAAACAAAACAAGAAATCATCCTATCTTTTAATAGAAATGAAATCAACTTAAATCAAATTCATGATTTTTTCCCCATTAGTTTAATTCAAGGCAATACTAGAAATAGCAACACTGTTGAAGAAAACAAACTTACTAAAAAAATTAACCCAATAAATAAAAACAACATTATGTTTACGAACAATGGTATATCGAATTTGCAGATTTTAAAAATACTATCTATACTTTCTGGAGTTTTAATTGTAATCTCCTTTTTTATGCCTTGGTTTAATATTTTATTTTCTACCGCATCAGCTTGGGATTTATTTAAATTACCTTTAAATGAAATATTTGATCCAAAAATAAATTCAGACAGTATGGGAATTTACTTTTTGTTATTATTAATTATATTACCTGTTTGTGCTGTAGTCTATATTATAGCAGAAATGAAAACTTTTTATAATATGAATTCAATTTCAAAAATACCTAAATTTATTATTGTAATTTTAGTTTCCATAATAATAATTTTCTTATTTCTAAAAGATTTAGAAAATGATTTATCTGCTTTTGTAAGTATTTTTGATTTAATAGAGAGTGGCTTTTATATTACAATATTTTCAGCAATTTTTTTAGTTGTTGATTTAATTATAAGAGATCGTTTGGAATTATTTTTTTCAAGTAGTAAACGATTACAAAGTAAAATGTATAATTATTGTCCAAATTGTGGATATAAATATTTAGTACAGGATAAGGGTAAATTTTGTAGTAATTGTGGCGCTGAACTTTTATAAGACAAATTAGTATCCATCACACACAGGCTGGCACATTGTCGGGTCGCTCAAAGCCACAGCTTAAGCCAAAACCCGCCAAAGAGCCAGCCTTTTTCCACGCTTTTTTGCCGTCACTAAAAAAACTAAATCTTTTAAAGACTGAAAAAATGGAAAGACTGAATTGAAATTATATCTCAAACCATTGACTGACAAGGAAAACGCCCAGTTGGTAACAGCACCTAAATGTCATGCGGGGTTCATCGGTAATAGAAAGTGTATCGCTACGCCTAACAATCGCCAAATTTAGATTTGTCGTTGTGTGTAAATTTGCTAAAATTATTCTACATAAATTAAAATACAATTAGTAAATTTGGCTCGTGGGAACTTTGACAGTGATGGTTCATTGAAATCCCGCACTCCACATAGCTGCGAGGCGTTGTGCGTCATGCAAAAAGACACCTCCTCATAAAAAAATCGAAAAATAGTTCTTTGAATTAAAAAAAGTATTACATTTGTCGAACGAACATTCGGTTTTAATATGAAAGAAACTAGACAAACAATTCTACAAAAGGCATTTATTATATTCCTTGAAAAAGGATATTATGGAACAAGCATTACCGATATTCAAAATGAACTTGATATTGGCAGGGCAACTTTATATCATCATTTTGCCAATAAGGAGGAACTCTTTTTTGCAATAATTGACGAATTATTTATGTCAATGGGAAATAATGTGCAAAATGAAGATACGTCTGAAATGACAATTAAGGAACTTATTGACCACCTCAAGAAGAAATTGTACGATGAAGCCACATGGTTAAGTAGTAAACAAATTGGCTTGGTTGATT
This sequence comes from Lutibacter sp., assembly GCA_028696945.1. GTDB lineage: Bacteria > Bacteroidota > Bacteroidia > Flavobacteriales > Flavobacteriaceae > Lutibacter. Next base: position 2,321 of record JAQVGD010000172.1, on the reverse strand, counting down.
TTTTCATTCTCTCTGCTGAAGCTCTACGTTTGAAGCCTGAATATCAAGAAATATCAGAAAAACAACATGAAAAAGCCATAAATATTTGGTCGAAAGCAATTAGGAATAGTATTAAGAAGGGGGAAGTAAAGGAAACCATTGATGTTACAAAAACTGCAAAACTTTTTATTTATGTAAAACATGGGGTTGGCATCCTCTCTAACAGAAAAAATCTAGAGCAAAGTATAACTGAAACCCAAAACGGATATGAAAGCATTTATCAACTCATTCAGAAATAAGTTTTTGTTAATAATAATCACAATTGGGATATTTGCCTTCATTCCAAACTATTCTGCAAATGCAGGAATATATTCCTCGAACATTAACTGCGATGATTTATTTATTGATGAAACTCAATTGATTGATAACGTAAAAAATAAAAGCAATATGGATACAATTGTTAAACTTGATAAGCACATGACATTTGTGCATGAAGTAGATATTAAAACATCTCCAGATAAAATATGGGATTTTCTCATCAATATTAATGAAAATTATTCTGTGTGGCATCCTAAAGACCATATTTTGTTTCAATGGACTAAGGGAGCACCATTTGAAACAGGTTCAACATTTTATGCTGAACAGTATATGATGGGTGAGAAAGTAAAATACAATGGAAAAATTACGGAATCAATTCCGGGCGAAAAAATTACAATGACCTTTTCATTCCCACTTTCACTAATTACCGAAAAAATTGAAATGATAATTGAAAACAAGGGAACATATTCAACATTTAAGCACATAACATACATGAAATTCAAGTTTTTATCCCGTACAATCTTTAAGAAACAAAATATTAAGATGTTGAATGATATGGATTCCCATATTACAACAGAAGGTGGTAATATGAAAAGAATTCTTGAAAGTTAATTAATATGGGCTCAGATTTATTTACATTTCCAATTGGTTATCATCGTTTTCATAAAAAGCAATTATATAATTTTCAGCTTAATCGATGGCACTCATTAGGTTATTTATCGTATGATGACTTGAAAACAGCAGGAGAAAAAATCCGAAAATTCGATGACTGGAAACCTGTAATGTTGGAGCAGGCAGATAGCAAACTTGATACTGGTAAATACATTGAAGCCGCATTTTTTTATCGTGCAGCAGAATTTTACACTCTATACGGACAGGAAGATAAAGAATTACTTTATGACAAGTTTACAGATTTGTTTTATTCAAATGTGCCATTAGAGGGCGTGCATGTGGAAAAAGTACCTTATAAAGAATCATTTCTTCATGTATTGAAAATGCCAAACAAGACAGAGATAAAAAGAGGAACTGTTCTTATTCACATTGGTTTTGATTCGTTTATTGAGGAATTTTATTCGATAGCATGGTATTTTACAACTCAAGGGTATGATGTAATAGCATTTGACGGACCAGGACAAGGGAAATCTGTTAAAAAATTTAATGTTCCATTTGATTTTGAATGGGAAAAACCAGTAAAGACAATTTTGGATTATTACAAAATTTCAGAAGCTGCCTTGCTGGGAATATCACTTGGTGGTTGGTTGTGTTTAAGGGCTGCAGCTTTTGAACCCCGAATAAAGTGGGTAATTTCCTCTGGCGGAGCATACGATTATTACAAAATTCCGCCTGCAATAGCCCGATGGATGATGGATTTCTTCAAAAAGTACATGAGAGAAGGGTCGAATAAAATTGCTCTGAAAGGAATTGAAAAAGGAGGTATGGAGGCATGGAGAAATAGCAATATCATGTACATTACTAAAATTGACATTCCAATGGATGCCTTTGAATACGCATGGCAGATGAATAGTGAAAATTTACATGCGGATAAAATAATGCAAGACGTGATGGTGATTACAGGAAAGGATGACCATTTTATTCCATTTAAATTACATGCTCCTTTGATTAAATCTTTTACAAATGCTAAATCTGTAACAGACATCGTATTTACTAAAACAAACCATGCAAGTAATCATTGCTCAATTGGAAATGTTAAACTAAGCCTTGATAGAATGATAAATTGGCTTGATAAAAAAATTGAGGAAAAATAATGCACGAACGCACAACATCGTGTATTAAACATTTGGCAGTCAGTGGTTTATCGGGCGTTTCAGCTCGTATTAAAATTTGTTGTATCTTGACAGGAAATCGCTTCGAAATGCCAAACGTTTCATATACGTAACCGTTGGCGTTCATTGTAAAAAGACTGAAACAGACGACTGAATGATTAAAGAATTTTTGCTGTATAAAGAGAATGAAAATAATTATCCACTACACAAATGGCACATTTGCTTTTGCCCCGACACACA
>JAQVGD010000171.1 GCA_028696945.1 Lutibacter sp. | reverse complement strand
AAGGTAAGGTTCATAAGTTTTAAATCCTAAATCCAATCGCAATAAAATAAAACTTAAATCATATCGAATACCAAATCCCGAGCCTATTGCAATATCTTTAATGGAGTTCACTCCATAAAACTTTGCTTCAGATTGAGTTATTGAGGAATTTGAAATGTCCCAAATATTACCTGCATCAACAAATAAAGCACCATTTATACTGTTAATTACATTGAATCTATACTCAAAACTATTCAAAAATTTGAGGTTTCCAACATTAAACTCCAGTCCACTTTTTGTTGACCCTGGACCTAAATCATAAATTTTCCAAGCTCTTAAATCGTTTGGTCCACCAATAAAATAGCTTCTGCTAAAAGGCATTACCGTTGAATTTCCATAAGGTATCGCCACACCTAAAAAACTTCTGAATACCAGCACATTAGCATCTGTTAAATCCCAGAATTTTTTGTATTCCAAATCAACTCTCACATATTGGGCTATTGGTATGTCAAAAAGTGTTTTTACATTGTTTGCATCTCTATCTTTGGCCAATAGAGTGGTTAAATTACCCGCTAAGGCCAAGCGTGATCTAAAAAAGGAGAAATCCCTGTCCTTATAATTTTCACTATTATTATAGGTAAATGTATAGGCCACTAAAGGAACCAAAACATCTTCGGTAATTATATTGTATCGATTTCTAATATCTCTAATTGCTCTATATTCTTCAGGATTACTTTCCTCAAAATCGGCATCAATCTTTGTGTCTATAAAATTAATTGTATTATCGGGTGTTATCGTTTCGTTAAAAAAAGTGTTGGCTACATACTGAACTTCATTAAATTCAGATTCATAGATATCGAAATAAGAATCAACATTTAAGTTTTTAATAAATTGCGCATTTAATAGCTGAAAACTATGATTTTTTGTTTTTGATGATTCCCATGTATAATCTACAATTCCAGTAAATTTTTGTTTATCAAGTCCAATATTTTTTTGAAAACTTGTTCCCAAAGTGAAAATTGTTTTTGGAGCCATACTTTTCGGAATAAATTTTTCAAACTTAACTGGAAATATAAATCTTGGAATTTCCAATGAAATATCTCCACCAAGTTCCCAAGCATTCAATAATTTTCCACTATTATCCGCGGCATCTTTAGAATCTAAAAATGAACCTTGAATTGAAAATTTCAATAACTCTGCTCCTCTAAAAATATTTCTGTTCAAAAATGAAAGTTTTCCTGAAATTCCCAGTTGTCTAATATTTGAATGTGTCAGTTCTGAACTAATTCCTATTGAATATTTTTTAAGCGGAGATAAATAGATGGAGGCTTCTAACATATCGTTGTCCAATTCTTCATATTTTATGTCAACGGTCTTAAAATTTTGAAGACCCCTTAAATTTTTACGCGTAAGCTCACGGGTATCATCTTTATAAATATCATTTGGCTCAATAAAAATGGAATTTAATAAATACTTCGGATTGTATCTTAATTTTTCTTGGGCAAGAAATGAAAATCCGTTATAATTTAAACTGTCCTTAATTAAATTATCACCTGAATTGGTAAAGGAATAATCGGTAAAAATATTAACTTTTTGAATCTTCTGAACTTTAAATGGAGCTGATTCTGTATTTTCATCAATAAGTAGCACAACATCCGATTTATAATTGGTGGTTGACGTATCAACTTCAAAAGATATTGCATTTTTATAAAATCTATAAATTCCAGAATTTCTATATAAATCGGTCAACCTATTTTGCTCATTAACAAAAGAAGAAAGCCTAAATTGGTTTCCCTCTTTAATAAGGGATTTGTTTTTATGAATCTCATAAATGGAGTCGAGAACTGCCGATTGTATGTTTTTTGTAATGCTGTCTAACCGATTGGGCTTATCGGTAATCACATTATATTCGACGGTCGTTTTCTTATTTTTCAATTGACGCTCTTTAAAGTCTGCCTCAACATTAAAATAACCTTCATTGTAATAGTGTTGATTTAAGTTTTTAACAGTTTGGACCGCTTTTTTTGAATCAAAAATCACAGGAGGTTCTCCATTTTTTAGAATCCACTGATGCATCTTATATTTGAAATTTCGAACCCCACGAGTTTGTTTTTCAGAAAAAACATCCGTTGTAAAATTATACCATCCTGGATTGTCCAATTTCCATACGTCAAAATCGGCTTCAAAATTTTTGTTCCCCAAATTATAAAAATGCAAGGGTAAAGCAGCTCCAAGCACTAATTGATTGGGGCGTTGAACAATGTAATCGTTTATTTCGTTGCTAGCATTCTTCTTATCATTAACAACAACTTTATTTTTTACAAGGAGAAATTCATTTTCACCAACATACTTCACAGAATTACACGATGAAAAACCAAAAATTATACCTAGAAAAATTAATAATATTATAAAATTGGTTTTCAATAAATAAGCGTTTAAATTTGTTTCAAAAGTATAACTTTTCAATGGTTTAACAAATTACTATTTTTTATAAATAAATTAATGGGTTTAAGTAAAAATCAATTAAAAACAATAACGAGCCTAAATCAAAAAAAGTACCGAACTGCACATCATTTATTTGTTGTGGAAGGCACTAAAATTGTCGCTGAATTTTTAAACTCAACGTTCGAATTGGAACAGCTATTTTGCGTTGACAATACCCGCTATAAAAATATAGGGAAAGTTACTGAAATTTCTGAAAATGAATTAAAAAAAATAAGCGCACTGGTAACGCCAAACAATGTTTTGGCACTTTTTAAGATTCCCTCGATAGCACTTTCCATAAAATCGGGATTAATTGTGGCTTTGGATGATATTAATGACCCCGGAAATTTAGGTGCCATTATTCGATTGTGCGATTGGTTCGGCGTGGATCAATTGGTTTGCTCAACCAATACTGTGGATTGTTTTAATCAAAAAGTAGTGCAATCTTCTATGGGTTCTTTGGCCAGGATATCGATAATTTATACTGATTTGGAAACTTACTTACAACAATCTAATTTACCAAAATACGCTGCAATTATGGATGGTAAAAATGTGTATAAAAGCAAATTGCCTGAAAAGGCAGTATTGGTAATGGGAAATGAAGCAAACGGAATTCGTGATTCCATTTTAAAATTAATAACCAATACCATTTCAATCCCAAGATTTGGCACGCTAAAACAGACTGAAAGTTTAAATGTGGCAACCGCCACCGCAATTTTGTTGAGTGAATTTAAGCGAAGTAATGAATAATTGACGATTGATGATTGATTACAACAAAAACTTTCAACCCTTTGCTCTAGGCACTATAGGCACTCCAAACTTTAGGCACTCTTTTTCAATGAAAAGCAAACTTAATAAAAACGCCCCTTGTTCCAAAATAATCAACTGGATCTGTCCACTGACTTGAGCCATTTGAAGCATTGTCCCTAACCAATTCATCGTTAATGGCGAAGACACCTCTAATTGAAGGAGAAAAAATAAAATAAGGCAAGTATAAATCTACACCAATACCAATTTCATAGGAAAAATTATTCTTTTTGGTTCTAAATTCCCCATCAAAATTATCATCGGGATTGTCTTGGTTGCTTGAAAAATTATAATCGTAAGAAACACCGCCAATAACATAAGGTCGCATGTTATCTAACCTATTTGCATTAAATTTTAGCAACAAAGGAATTCTAAAATAGGTTGAATTTACTTCCCTAATACTGTCTTTTGTTCCACCAGAAATGTGCGTAAACGCCAATTCTTTAGTATTGCTTGAAAGTCCTGGTTCTAACCTTAAGCTTATATTTTTATGCAAACGCAAATCGCCGATAAGCCCAACTTCAAAACCAATACTTGGCGTGGAAACAATAAAAGCATTGGGATTTTGGCCATTATACGATATTTTATAATCTTTTTTATTCAATCCTAAAAAATATCCCCAAAAAACCCTTTGTTTATCCCAATTTTGTCGGTACTGAACAATATCTCTTTTTTGAGCTTTTAAATTGTTTATTGAAAAGATTATCAGAAAAATGACAACAAATACTTTTCTCATATATTATTTTTTTGCAATATAAATTGATGCAACACCTAATGTTTGCGGTTTATTTTCAATAGCTATAAACCCAATTTTATGCAAAATATTGTTGAAAGCTTGTCCATAAGGAAAGGAAGCCGCAGAATCCGACAAATATTGATAGGCAACTTTGTCTTTCGAAAACAGTTTTCCAATAAAAGGAAGAATGAATTTAGCGTAAAATTTATACCCTTGTTTAAAAGGCGTTTTTGTAGGAATTGACGTTTCCAAAACCACAAAAATTCCTCCAGTTTTTAAAACTCTGTAAATTTCGGACAATCCTTTTTCTAGATTTTCAAAATTTCGAACACCAAAAGCAACTGTAATGGCATCATACGAATTGTCTTCAAAAGGCATTTTTTCTGAATCTCCAAGCACCATTTCAATGGTATTATTTAACTGAAGTTTTTCAATTTTTTTACGACCAATATCAAGCATTCCTTCAGAAATATCAAAACCAATAATTTTTGAAGCCTTTGTTTTGGCCAAATTAATAGCCAAATCTCCTGTACCTGTAGCAATGTCTAAAATTGAATCTGGATTTGTTTTGCCGACAATCTCAACGACTTTATTGCGCCATTTCACATCAATTCCAAAAGAAATAACACGATTTAAACCATCGTATTCTTTTGAAATGGCATCAAACATTTTAGTGACTTGTTCTTTTTTGCTGAGGTTTGAATCTTTGTACGGGGTAACTTTTTCTGCCATCGTCAATTAATAGTTAACCGCCACAACGTCATTAATTTCCCCTGGAATTAGTTGCTTTAAAATATTCTCAATCCCGTTTTTTAGGGTAATTGTTGAGGAAGGACAACCGCTGCAAGCTCCCTGTAATATTACATTTACTGTTTTTGTAGATTGCACATAAGACTGAAACAGAATATTTCCACCATCAGCAGCAACAGCTGGTTTTATGTATTCCTCTAAAATATCAACAATTTGCTTAGAAACATCATCAAGTTCTATATCAGGCGTATAAACTTCTGAAACATTTTTTTGCACGACATTTTCCAAAAATATAGTTTTTCCATCGGCAATATACTGTCTGATAAAACTTCTCAATTCAATTGTTATTTCATTCCATTCAGCCGTATCATTTTTAGTGATTGAAACATAATTTTCTGAAATAAATACTTCTTTTACAAAAGAAAAATTAAATAACTCCAAGGCTAATGGCGAATTTTCAACCTCTTCCCTATTTTTAAATTCCAAATCCTTATCCACCAATTTAATATTGGTAATAAATTTTAAAACTGTAGGATTTGGCGTTGATTCGGCATACACTTCAACTGGTATTTTTTTCGATGGTGTTTCTTCTAAAACCAATACACCTCCTTCATTTAAATAGTTTTCGATTTGCACTTTCACCTCCTCTTGCACATCGCTCCATTCCACGATTGGAAATCGTTCAAGGGCAATAAAATTTACAGAAAAATACACACGTTTCACAAACGGCAAACGAAATAATTGCTGCGCTAAAGGTGCGTTTTTAGCTTCATCAATATTATTATATTGGTGACTTCCACTTGTTAAAATGTCTTTTGAAGTAAATTTCAGTATTGTTGCTATCTTTGTTTTTTCTATGTTAAGTGCTATGTTTTTCATCTGTTTAAATTTTATTTTTTATCGGTAACAGCTGCTGTTCGCTATTAATCATTTCTTCCTGTATCAAAATTTGTTATGCTCGTTTCATTTCTTAATAGTTTGTGCAAAAATACATAAAACATAATTCATGTACCTGATTAAAAATAAAAAAACGCCTCAAAGCTGAGACGTTTTTATTGCTTTATAATTATTCGTTTAAAGACTCAATACCAGTGTTGCGGTAAATGTTGAAGTGTCGATATCCAACTTGGCTGAATTTACATTATTGCTTCCTGGATAAAAATTATATGGTGCGGTTTTGCTTGAATTTTGGTAAGCAAAATCCAATCTTCCACCTCTAAATTTATAGCCTGCACCCAATGAAAATCCTTCTAAATTGTTAGAACTTACCGAGTCCTTATACGGACTATTTTCATAATGATAACCACCTCTTAGCGAGAAATTTTCAAATCGCCATTCGGTTCCTATTCTCAACTCGCCAACACCTTCCAAATCGGTACTAAAAGCTCTATTTTCATTAATAAAATTGGCGTCGCTTAATTCAATGTTGCTATAATTTTTATAGGAATAATCAATACTTACAAGTCCATCGCCGCCAAAAATATAAGCAAAACTTCCAGTTAATTTACTGGGCGTTCTTAATTTATAGTCAAAAGAGTTTAGGCCTGAATAGTTTGATTCTATTAGCACATCATTCTCATAGACATTCTCGTCATATTCCACAGAATCTTCAGACAGGGTGTACCAAACTGGTGATTGATATGCCAAACCCAAACGTATATTTTCATTGGGTTTTAAAATTGCACCAAAATTAAAAGAAATACCGTTGCCATAAGTTAACAGTTCTTGGCGTGAAGATAAATCTAATGTGTTCCCAACTCCATCGTTGTTGTATTCCTCAATCAATGTTCTTTGATAATGTTCAATATCATAGGTGGTTATGGATGCCCCTAGATATAAATTATCATTGTGTTGTGCAGCAAATGTAAAAGAATACTTACGGTTTTTTCCGTCTGTGTAATTTTCAAAATATTGTCCTTCAGCATTTCCATAAATAACTGGTTCAGGATCATAAAAGTCAGTTAATGGTGAATAACCGCTATTTCCTTCTGCAATCCAGAAATTTTCAAAATCGTTGGCAATGCTGTAGTTAAATCCCAATGCAATATTGCCCCATTCGGAGCTATTGCTAAAACCCCTAAAAACAAATACGCCACCAACTTGAGATAAATTTGTGTAATCGTTTTCATAAGGTGTTTTGTTTCCATAAAAATCAGCAGTTGTTTTGGTATTCCTATTGTTAACCGAAATTGAGAATTCGCTTTTC
>JAQVGD010000170.1 GCA_028696945.1 Lutibacter sp. | reverse complement strand
TTACAGGAATTGGTTGATAACAATAAAATTACCGATATTGTAACATTGGATATTTTAGTTGAAAATCGTTTGGCTCGTAGAAATGACCTTGTTAAAATATTAGGAAATGGTGTGTTAAAAGCAAAATTAAATGTAACTGTCCATAAATTTACTGCTACTGCAAAAGCTGCAATTGAAAATGCGGGTGGATCAGTAGAAACGCTATAAAAAGATAATAGATGAAAAAGCTTATTCAAACCATTAAAGACATCTGGACAATAGAAGAACTTAGAAATAAGATTTTAGTGACTCTTGGATTTATGGCAATTTATCGTCTTGCAGCTCAAGTACCACTTCCAGGTATTGACATTAACGTTGCGCAAGCAGCACTTCAAAATCAAACAAGCGGTGGTGGGATTTTAAGTTTATTGGATATGTTTACTGGTGGTGCTTTTGCAAGAGCATCAATTGTGGCATTAGGTATTATGCCTTATATCTCGGCTTCGATTGTTGTTCAATTAATGGGAATTGCAGTTCCTTATTTGCAAAAATTGCAGAAAGATGGTGAAAGCGGCAGAAAAAAAATAAATCAAATTACGCGTTGGTTAACTATTGGAATTACCATGGTTCAAGGACCTGCATATATTACAAATATTTATCAATTAATACCTTCATCCGCCTTTTATATTAGTGGAAGTATGTTTTGGCTAACTTCAATGGTTGTGTTAACATCTGGAACTGTTTTTGCAATGTGGCTTGGTGAAAAAATAACTGATAAAGGGATTGGCAATGGTATTTCATTATTAATTATGATTGGTATCATTGCGCGTTTTCCAGGAGCTTTTATTCAAGAAGTTGTTTCCAAAGTTACGGCTTCAAATGGAGGTTTAATTATGATTTTGATTGAGGTAATTGCATGGCTGTTAGTTATTCTTGTAAGTGTGTACTTGGTTACCGCTGTTCGCAAAATTGCTGTGCAGTATGCAAGAAAAACTGTAGCAGGGAATATTAAAAATGTTTCTGGCGCAAGGGATTATATTCCTTTAAAATTGAATGCATCTGGTGTTATGCCAATTATTTTTGCTCAAGCAATTATGTTTGCTCCTGCATTAATGGCTGGTTCTTCAAATGATTCGATAAAAACGATAGGAATTGAATTTTCAAATATGTTCGGTTTTTGGTACAATATGCTATTTGCATTTTTAATTATAGTATTTAGCTATTTTTATACTGCAATTACAATTCCAACCAATAAAATGGCTGACGATTTAAAAAGAAGTGGTGGTTTTATTCCGGGAATTAGACCTGGAAAAGATACCGCTGAAATTTTGGATAGAATATTATCCTTAATTACATTTCCAGGATCTATATTTTTAGCACTTGTGGCCATATTGCCAGCAATAGTTATTAATTTTGGATTAACACAATCTTGGGCATTGTTTTACGGAGGAACATCTTTGTTAATTATGGTGGGTGTTGCAATTGATACCATACAACAAATTAACTCTCATTTATTAAACCGTCATTATGATGGCCTAATGAAAAAGGGAACAAAAAGAAAAGCAATAGCATAATGGCAAAACAACCAGCAATACAACAAGATGGGACTATTATAGAAGCTTTGTCTAATGCAATGTTTCATGTAGAGTTGGAAAATGGGCATGTTGTTACAGCCCATATATCTGGGAAAATGCGAATGCATTATATAAAAATTTTACCAGGAGATAAGGTTAAACTCGAAATGAGTCCTTATGATTTAACAAAAGCAAGAATTACTTACAGATATTAAAGTATTAACGATGAAAGTTAGAACATCAGTAAAAAAGAGAAGTGCCGAGTGCAAGATTGTGCGTAGAAAAGGCAGATTATATGTAATCAATAAAAAGAATCCTAGATTTAAACAAAGACAAGGATAGTTATGGCAAGAATAGCAGGTATTGATATTCCAAAAAATAAAAGAGGTGTTATTGCCTTAACCTATATTTTTGGGATTGGAAACAGCAGAGCTAAAGAAATTTTAGCTAATGCAAAAGTTGACGAGAGCACGAAAGTTCAAGATTGGACAGACGATGAAATTCACGGAATTAGAGAACAGGTAGGAACCTACAATATTGAAGGTGAATTGCGTTCAGAAATTCAATTGCACATTAAGCGATTAATGGATATTGGATGCTATAGAGGTATTCGTCATAGATCTGGATTGCCTTTAAGAGGTCAAAGGACTAAAAATAATTCCAGAACCAGAAAAGGGAAAAGAAAAACTGTAGCTAACAAGAAAAAAGCAACTAAATAATAACTAAAATATTATGGCGAAAGCAAGTACAAAAAAACGCAAAGTTATTGTTGAGGCAGTTGGTCAAGCACATATTACGGCTTCATTTAACAATATTATTATATCGCTTACCAATAAAAAGGGTGATGTAATTTCTTGGTCATCAGCTGGGAAAATGGGATTCAGAGGTTCTAAAAAGAACACGCCTTATGCTGCCCAATTGGCTGCAGAAGATTGTGGAAAAGTTGCCCATGAAGCTGGTATGAGAAAAGTAAAAGTGTATGTGAAAGGACCAGGTAACGGAAGAGAATCTGCAATACGATCAATTCACAATTTGGGAATTGAAGTTTCAGAAATTATCGATGTTACCCCATTGCCACACAATGGTTGCAGACCACCGAAAAGAAGAAGAGTATAATTAAATTAATTTTTAACCGATAGGATTTTGTATGATTATCGAAGGATTAGCCTTAATTCATAATCCCTATCAACTAATAATAAAAAATGGCAAGATATACAGGACCAAAAACTAAAATTGCCCGTAAATTCGGAGAAGCAATTTTTGGAGAGGATAAATCTTTTGAAAAAAGAAATTTCCCTCCAGGACAGCACGGCGCTAACCGTCGTAGAGGAAAAAAATCTGAATACTCTATTCAGTTGACTGAAAAGCAAAAAGCAAAATATACTTACGGTATTTTGGAAAGACAATTTTCAAATTTATTTAAAAAGGCATCAAGTAGTAAAGGCATTACTGGTGAAATTTTATTGCAGCTTTGCGAAAGTCGTTTAGATAACGTAGTTTACAGAATGGGTATAGCACCTAGTCGCAGTGCAGCACGCCAATTGGTGTCTCACCGTCATATCACTGTTAATGGGGAGTTGGTTAACATACCTTCTTATTCCTTAAAAGCTGGCGATATTGTTGCTGTAAGAGAAAAATCAAAGTCATTGTTGGCTATTGAAAACTCTTTGGCTAACAGAAGTGATGTTTATGAATGGCTTTCCTGGAATTCAGAAACCAAACAAGGAAATTTTGTTAGTGTTCCCGAAAGAATACAAATTCCAGAAAATATCAAAGAACAATTAATCGTAGAGTTATACTCTAAATAATTTTAAAGATACCAATTCAATTATGGCAATTTTAAATTTTCAAAAGCCCGATAAAGTAATTATGATTGATTCTACCGATTTCAATGGTAGATTTGAATTCAGACCTTTAGAACAAGGATTTGGTTTAACTGTAGGGAACGCTTTAAGAAGAGTGTTGTTGTCTTCATTAGAAGGTTTTGCAATTACCTCACTTCGTATTGAAGGTATTGAGCATGAATTTTCAACAATTAAAGGCGTTGTTGAAGATGTAACAGAAATTATTTTGAATCTAAAACAAGTTCGTTTTAAGAAACAAATTGAAGATTCTGATAGGGAAACCGTAAACGTTTCAATTTCTAAACATGAGCAGTTAACAGCTGGTGACTTACAAAAATACATTTCTGGTTTTCAAGTATTAAACCATGATTTGGTTATTTGTAATATGGAGAAATCAGTTTCATTGGATTTTGAAATCACTATTGAAAAGGGTAGAGGTTTTGTCCCTGCGGAAGACAATAAAAAATCTGGCGTAGCATTGGGAACCATTTTTACAGACTCGATTTTTACACCAATTAAAAATGTAAAATATGCTGTTGAAGACTTTCGTGTTGAGCAAAAAACAGATTATGAAAAGTTAGTTTTTGATATTACTACCGATGGTTCTATTTCTCCTAAAGATGCATTAACAGAGGCTGCAAAAATATTGATTCACCATTTTATGTTATTCTCTGATGAGCGTATTACTTTGGAAGCTGATGAAATAGCGCAAACAGAAACTTATGATGAAGAGTCTTTACATATGCGTCAGTTGCTAAAAACAAAATTAGTGGACATGGATTTATCCGTACGTGCACTCAATTGTTTGAAAGCTGCAGAAGTTGATACCTTGGGAGACTTGGTATCATTCAATAAAAACGATTTGATGAAGTTCCGTAATTTTGGAAAAAAATCTTTAACCGAATTAGATGAATTGGTTCATGTAAAAGGTTTAAGTTTTGGAATGGATTTAAGCAAATACAAATTAGATAAAGATTAATTTAAAACTCAGGTTTTAATTGATATAATATAAGAGATGAGACACGGAAAGAAATTTAATCACCTAGGCAGAAAAACTGCACATAGAAAATCTATGTTTGCTAATATGGCTTGTTCTTTAATTGAGCACAAACGTATTAATACTACTGTTGCGAAAGCAAAAGCTTTACGCCAATTTGTGGAGCCTTTAATTACAAAGTCTAAAGAAGACACCACGCATAACCGCAGAGTTGTGTTTAGCTATTTGAGAAATAAGTACATGGTTACAGAATTATTTAAAGAGGTTTCTGTAAAAGTGGCAGACAGACCAGGAGGATATGTTCGTATCATTAAATTGGGAAATCGTCAAGGTGATAATGCACCTATGGCTATGATTGAATTGGTGGATTACAATCCAAATTACAATCCAAACAACAGAGCTAAAAAGAAAACTACCCGAAGAGGAAAAACTAAAAAAGTGGAAGAAACGGTTGAAGTTAATACTGAAACTAACGAAACGAAATAATGGTAACCCATTAATCATATTAAAAGGATAAATTATTTATAGTTTATCCTTTTTTTTATATTTAAATTTGACGCAATTTATAAAAAGGTAACTACAACTAATGAAATATACAAAACGTAAAAGGGCAATTCTGCTTTTGGCCGATGGAACAATTTTTGAAGGAAAATCAATTGGGAGAGATGGCACTGCTTATGGAGAAATCTGTTACAATACTGGAATGACAGGTTATCAGGAAATTTTTACAGATCCTTCTTATTTTGGTCAGTTAATGTTGGCAACCAATGCACATATCGGAAATTATGGCGTAAATGATGATGAAATTGAATCGGATTCCATAAAAATTTCAGGATTGGTTTGTAAAAATTTTAGTTTTAATTATTCAAGAGAAAATGCACAAGATTCCTTAGCGAATTATTTCGAAAAGCAAAATTTAATGGCCATTTCTGATGTTGATACCAGAGCCGTTGTGCGTTATATTAGAGATAAGGGAGCAATGAATGCCATTATTTCTACAGAAACAGATATTGATGCCTTAAAAGAAAAATTATTAGCCGTTCCTGATATGAAAGGTTTGGAATTGGCTTCAAAAGTTTCCACAAAGAAATCTTATTATTTTGGCGATGAAAACGCAACCTATAGAATCTCAGCCCTCGATTTGGGTATTAAAAGGAATATTTTAAGAAATTTGGCAAAAAGAGATTGTTTTATAAAGGTATTTCCTTTTAATGCGACTTTTGAAGAAATGAATTCATTTAATCCCGATGGCTTTTTCTTGTCAAACGGTCCAGGAGATCCAGAACCTTTAATAGAAGCGCAACAAGTTGCAAAGGAAATTATAAATCGAAATTTACCGTTGTTTGGAATTTGTTTGGGACACCAGATTATTGCTTTGACAAATGGTATTTCTACCCTTAAAATGCACACTGGCCATCGCGGAATAAATCATCCCGTAAAAAATATTATTTCTGGA
Organism: Lutibacter sp.; assembly: GCA_028696945.1. Classification (GTDB taxonomy): domain Bacteria; phylum Bacteroidota; class Bacteroidia; order Flavobacteriales; family Flavobacteriaceae; genus Lutibacter. Next base: position 1,113 of record JAQVGD010000170.1, on the reverse strand, counting down.
AAAGGTGAAATAACCTCGCAAAATCATGGCTTTGTTGTGAACAGAGAAGAGGTTGAAAAGCATCCCAATTTTGAAATTACCCATGTTCATTTAAATGATGATACATTGGCAGGAATGCGAATGAAAAATAAAAATTGTTTTTCAGTGCAATACCATCCAGAAGCAAGTCCAGGACCGCACGATTCATCTTATTTATTTGATCAGTTTATGGAAAATATAAAGGCATTTAAAAAATAAATTTAAAAAGTCGTTAACCAAAGACTTAATTTTTTTTTAATAATGCAAAACGAAAACGTTATCGTATTAATAAGTTAGTTTAGCTAATATTAATAGGTTAGTTTAGTTAAAATCTGACCTGAAATTTGTAACTTGCAGTAATAAAAAATAATTTAAAATTAAATAAGATGAGTATAATTTTAGGTGTTCATGCACGTCAAATATTTGATTCACGAGGCAATCCAACTGTAGAAGTTGATGTAATAACCGAAAATGGAATTTTAGGAAGGGCTGCTGTACCTTCTGGAGCTTCAACTGGAGAACACGAAGCAATGGAATTGCGTGATGGCGGTAAAGATTATATGGGAAAAGGGGTACTTACGGCTGTAAAAAATGTTAATGAAATTTTAGCGGAAGAAATTATTGGCATGTCAGTTTTTGAACAAAACTTGATTGATGCTGCGATGATTCAGTTAGATGGCACAAAAAATAAATCTAAATTGGGTGCTAACGCTATTTTAGGTGTTTCATTGGCAGTTGCAAAAGCTGCTGCAAATGAATTGGGAATGCCATTGTATCGTTATGTTGGTGGCGTAAGCGCAAATACGTTGCCAGTTCCTATGATGAATATTATAAATGGAGGTTCACACTCAGATGCGCCCATTGCGTTTCAAGAATTTATGATTATGCCAATAAAGGCCAAGAACTTCTCTGAGGCATTTAAAATGGGTACTGAAATATTCCATAACCTTAAAAAAATACTTCACGATAGGGGTTTAAGTACAGCTGTTGGTGATGAATGTGGTTTCGCACCAACTTTTGACGGAACAGAAGACGCCATTGAAACGATTTTAAAAGCAATTGAAAATGCAGGATACAAACCAGGGAAAGAAGTTA
>JAQVGD010000169.1 GCA_028696945.1 Lutibacter sp. | reverse complement strand
ATATTGCGCCGTTGGTGTATCCGGATACCATCCATATCGGTACAAAAACGGAGGAAATAAAGGAGGACAGAATTGTATTAAAGTCTTTTTATTATAGTGAAAATACCAAAAAACTGGTGGCTATTAAAACGCATGAGGTCATTGTTTTTGACTATAAAACCAATCAGAAAATCCCTGTTCCCGAAGAATTTATTGCTAAAATAAACAATTTAGAAAAAAATGGCTAAATTCTAATAATTACATTGGTTTTTCAAACAAGGGGAAGTCGGAAGTCGGAAGACCGAAGACCGAAGACCGAAGACGGAAGACCGAAGTGCTTCAAAAAATCTCAACGCTAGCGCGAGCGTCCCGCTCGTGACTACGATTAATTTTTCAGTAGGTTTTTTTCTGCTTATGACTTATATTTGGTAAAAACAGATAAAAAAGTTTTTCTTGTTTGTTGGGTACGAGCGAGACGCTCGCACCAGTGAGGTGGAAGTCCGAAGTCGGAAGTCGGAAGTCCGAAGACCGAAGACCGAAGACCGAAGTGCTTCAAAAAATCTCAACGCTAGCGCGAGCGTCCCGCTCGTGACTACGACTAATTTTTCAGTAGGTTTTTTTCTGCTTATGACTTATATTTGGTAAAAACAGATAAAAAAGTTTTTCTTGTTTGTTGGGTACGAGCGAGACGCTCGCACCAGTGAGGTGGAAGTCCGAAGTCGGAAGTCGGAAGTCGGAAGTCGGAAGTGCTTCAAAAGATTACCTGTAAAACGAATTATCAATTATCAGTTATTCATTTTAAATTGAATGTGCGTTAGGGATTATAGTGGAAAACCTGGCATTGTGAGTTTGTGAAGTAATATATTCAACAGATTGCCACGCTGCGCAATGACAGTTTGGAACGAAAAGCCCGACTCCCCCGCCTTTTCGGCGGGGGAGAAACGCCCAAAACAGTTATTATTTTATTGTTTAAATTAGCGTTTGGTAAAAAAATTATTTTCCATGAAGAAAATTCAGCCATTAAGCGGCATAAAAATTATTGATTATGTATAAAGCCATAGATAAATTTGTGACCAATTATGTTGCTTTTACCCAAAGTGAATTAGAAATATTTCATTCATTTTTGAAATATAAAACAGTTCCTAAAAAAACATATCTTCTTCAAGAAGGCGAGATTTGTGATTTTGAAGTCTATATAATTAAAGGCTGTATTCGAAATTATTATATCAACGAGCATGGCTTTGAAGTCATTCTTCAATTTGCCATTGAAGATTGGTTGGTAAGTGATATTGCAAGTTTTAATGATAAAAAACCCAGTAAAATTTATATTGAAACTCTGGAAGATTGTGAGCTTTTGATGCTTTCGAAGAAAAGCAAAGAGGAATTGCTGAAAAAAGTTCCGAAATTTGAACGGTTCTTTCGAATTATGGTTCAAAAAAATCTTTCCGCCACACAAAACAGATTGATCAATACCATTGCCAATACGGCCACTGAAAGATATCTCGATTTTATTAAATTATACCCAACAATTCCGCAAAGAGTTGCCCAGCATTACATCGCATCGTATTTGGGGATTTCCGCAGAGTTTTTAAGTAAAATTCGGACAAAACTTTCAAAACAATATTTGTCAAAGTTCCTGTCTCGCTACCTGATAAATGCTTTATTGAATGGTTTGTTAAAATCTATGATCTAAATATTATTGTCCGATTAAATTATTGATAAACTGGTCGTCTCGACGCGGCTATAATTAATAGATTATTTTATACTTCAACAAACATGTAGCTCCTGTGGAGCTATTTTAATCTCATTGGAACTTGCTGTCTGTAGAAAAATAGATTTTCCCAAAAACAAAGCCCTGGCTAGGCGAACTGTTTGTAAAACCCTGTTTTGATTGAAATAAATCATTTTTTAAGAATTTTTATCGGACAACAATGGATTTAAATGAAGTATTTTTATTTTTTACTTTCTTGAACCAGTTCAATGCACAGGTCTGAATTTAGTCCGAATTTTGCTTTGTAATTAATTTCAATTTTAGGAATGATTTTAATGAAATACGTTCTTGAACCAGTTCAATGCAAGGCAAGTTAAATGGTTATAAATTTGCCTAAGCATTCTGAAAAATGAAAACTGATTAAATTTATAGGGAAAAAACCTTGAATTGAATCGTAAACTTAATAAAAACGATGAGGATGGAAAATACAATTTTACACAAATCGAATACCAGAGGCAAAGCCAATCACGGTTGGTTGGAAAGCAGACATACTTTTAGTTTTGCCAATTATCACAATCAGGAAAGAATGAATTTTGGCGTTTTAAGAGTGCTTAACGATGATAAGGTAAGCGCCGGGATGGGTTTTAGCACACACCACCATGACAATATGGAAATTATAAGCATTCCTTTGGAAGGTGATTTAGAGCACAAAGACAGTATGGGAAATACCACTGTTATTAAAAGTGGAGACATTCAGGTAATGAGTGCCGGAACTGGGATTTCACACAGTGAATACAACAAAAACAAGGATAAATTGGTAAAGTTTCTTCAAATATGGGTGTTTCCCAATAAAAGGGACATAAAGCCCAGGTATGATCAAATTACCTTGGATGAAAAAACAAGAAAAAACAAGTTTCAACAAATTTTATCTCCGAATCCTGATGATGAAGGCGTTTGGATACAGCAAGATGCTTGGTTTCATTTGGGAAATTTTGAAAAAGGAATTTCGACGGAATATAAAATTAAAAAGTCCGGAAACGGCGTTTATGCCTTCCTCATCAGAGGAAATGCAACAATAGAAAATCAAAAATTGGAAACCAGAGATGGCTTTGGCATCTGGGATATCAACCAAATTAATATCAAATCAGATTCCGACGACACAGAAATCTTGTTGATGGAAGTGCCAATGTTTGGATCATAATTAAATAATCATAAATTAAAAATCATTAAAAATGGCAAAAACAAAATGGGCAATTGACCCAACACACTCAGAAATCGGCTTTAAAGTAAAGCACATGATGTTTACAAACATATCAGGAAAATTTAATGCATTTGAAGCGACTATTGAAAACGAAGACAATCATTTTGAAACTTCAAAAATTAGTTTTTCAGCAGATGTTAATTCGGTTGACACTAATAATACCGACAGAGACAATCATTTAAGAAGTGCTGATTTCTTTGATGTTGAAAATTTTCAGAAACTTACTTTTGTAAGTACCAAAATTAAGAAAATAAGTGAGGGAGAATATCAACTGGCAGGAGATTTAACCATCAAAAATGTTACAAAAAACATTGTATTAGAAACAGAATACAGCGGTTTAATGACAGATCCTTGGGGAAATACAAAAGCCGGACTTTCAATAACCGGTAAAATTAACAGAAAAGACTTTGGTTTAATTTGGAATGCATCACTTGAAACTGGCGGTGTTTTGGTAGGCGAAGAAATTAAATTGAATTGTGAAATCCAATTGATAAAACAATAATTTTACATTAAATTTCATTATTGTCTAGTTAAATTTTTCAATACAAACAGACCACCCTGAAATGGCTTAAACAATCGGATTGTTTCATTTTTCTACAAACATGTAGCTCATAAAGAGCTGTTTCAGTCCCAGAGGGACGACCTGTTTGTAGAAAAATAGATTTTTATGTAAATCAAGCCCCATCGGGGCGACCTGTTTCTAAAGTCCCATTTAAATTGAGATGAATCATTTTTTATGAATTTTTATCGGACAACAATAATTAAATTTAAGAAATCACTTTGCGAAATCACTTTGCTTAATTCATAAATTCGGCGGATTTTTTTAATCCGCCGAATTTATTTATTTTTAAGGAAATTTAGACAGCAGTTTTAACTGAAATAAAATACAATCTTTTAATAATTATACATGGAAATACAACAAAAAGATGATGGTAAAAAAGGAATATTTTTTATCGAACAAAATGGAGAAAATGTTGCGAAAATGACTTATGAATGGGTGGGAAAAACGAGCATAATCATAGATCATACCCTTGTTGATGAAAAGTTAAAAGGACAAGGAGCCGGAAAACAACTGGTAACCAAAGCCATAGAATTTGCCCGAAAAAACAATCTGAAAATTATACCAGTCTGTCCATTTGTGAAAAGTGTTTTAGACAAAGAAATCGCATTTAGAGACGTTTTATAAATAGCTATTATTGATAAGAGCAATTTATAAAAGGAGTGTTAGCGTTTCTCAATTAGAAGATTCAAGTATTGATTGACTTTAATTATTTCTTTTTAATCTTTCATTATTAATCTTCCTGTTGGCAGGCAAGTTGAATTTGCGTATTCTATGATAAAAAGCAAGAAAAAATTATAAAAAAAATCCGAACTAAAAATTTATTAACCGCAAAGCACGCAAATAAAAACCGCAAAGCGCGCAAAAAAGTTTTTTTATATTTTAAACTTAAAGTTGGTTAAACTACTTTAAATATGAATTTTGAAATTATTGATAGTACATCCTAATTGCGTTAGGGATTGAAGTGTAAAGCCCACAGTCGCGCTTTTTGGCGCGCGAGGACTTGCAGCGAAAAGCCCGACCCCCGCCTTTTCGGCGGTGGGAAACGCCCAAAACAAACATTATTTTATTATTTAAATTAGCGTTTAGCAAAAAAATTATTTTCCATGAAAGAAATTCAGCCATTAAGCGGCATAAAAATTATTGATTTTACCCGTTTGTTGCCGGGACCTTTGGGAACCCATTTGTTAAGCCAGCTGGGTGCCGAAGTAACCAAAGTGGAAAGTCCGAAGCGGATGGATTACACAAGGTTTTATCAGCCTCAAATAAACGGTGTTTCTACCTTATTTCATTCGTTGAACTGCACAAAAAAGCAATTAATTGTAGATTATGAAACGGCTGAAGGCTATCTGAAACTTGTGGAAGAAATAAAAAAAACGGATGTATTGATTGAGCAATTTCGCCCGGGAACGATGGCTGCTTTTAATTTATCATTTGAAAAGCTAAGCGAAATTAATCCGAATATCGTTTATATTTCTGTTACTGGATATGGGCAAACAGGAGAAAAAAAAGATAAAGCGGGCCACGATTTAAATTATTTGGCAACTACCGGTTTGCTGAGTTTGAATAAAGATGAAAATGGAAAACCGGTAATTCCCGGATTTCAAGTTGCCGATATTGCTGGTGGTGCGTATATGATTGTTGCTGCCTGCACAAGCGGATTGTTGGCGCAAAAAATTCATCAAAAAGCCCAATATATAGATTTGTCTATTTCTGATGCCACCATTTCCCTTGGAGCCATTGCGCATGGAATGTTACAGGGAAACGCCAACTATCAAAAAACCCCGTTTTTAAGCGGTTTTATTGTAAATTATAATGTGTATGAATGTGCCGACAGCAAATGGATTGCATTGGCGGCTTTTGAAATGAAGTTTTGGAATTCATTTTGCGAGATGGTAAATAGGCCATTATGGAAAACTTTTAATAACGAAGATTTAATATCAGGTGTTTTTGACGAGAAGAAATTAGAACAATTATTCAAAACAAAAACACGTGATGCTTGGGTTGCGTTGGCAGCAAATCAGGATGTGTGCCTATCTCCAGTTTTAGAAATGGCAGAAGTATATAATCAAAAGCAAACAAAAGACAGGGCTGTTTTTAAGGAAGTTAAAATTGATGATAAAACTATAAAGATTTATGATAAACCCTATAAGACTTATACAAGTTTATAAGGTATTTTTTAGTTTTTTAGGATTATTTCGAAAATATAATTGAGAAATAGAAATCTTAAGTTATTGTTAACCAGTAATTTTTCCGATTTTTAACAGCAACCACGAGTTTATGATTTTTTAGGATAGCCGGTAATATTTCTAATCTCATTATATAAGGGCTGCAGTTTTTTATACATTTTTAAATATACGTTTTTAAACAGGTTACGGTATATTTCTTCATTTTTACTATTGGGTTCATAAATTTCCCCTATTCGGGTCATTGCTTTTACCGCATCGCTGTAATTTTCAAAAAACTTCATTCCTACAGCGGCATTTATTGCGGCTCCCAATGCAGATGTTTCGTAGGTGTGTGGTCTTATTGCAGTTTTTCCAAAAATATCAGCGGTAAGCTGCATGGCCTGTTTGCTTTGCGAACCACCACCTGAAACAACAATTTTTTTAATAGGAATTTTCGTTCTCTTTTCAGTTCTTATCAGCCCTTCTTTCAATGCATAGGCCAAGCCCTCAAGAATTGCCCTGTAAATATGCGCTCTTGTGTGAACATCGCCAAAGCCAATGATTGCGCCTTTTGCTTCTGTTCCTGGGATTTTTACGCCAGGAGACCAATAGGGTTGCAGTGTTAATCCCATCGATCCTGGCGGAATATCTTTTATCATTTCATCAAATAATTGCTCTGGTTGTTGCCCTGTTTCTTTTGCAATTTGCATTTCGCGATATCCAAATTCTTTTTTAAACCAATTGATCATCCAAAATCCGCGATAAATCATCACTTCGGTATTAAAAAACGCTGGAATTGCACTTGGATATGCGGGGAAAAAGGGGGTAATTTCAATGTATTTGCTGCGAGTGGTTTGAACCGTAGCTGTTGTTCCATAACTTAAACAAGCGACATTGGGTTCAAAAATTCCCGAGCCTAAAACTTCACAGGCTTTATCGGATGCTGCTGCAATTACCGGTAAACCCTCAGGTATTCCAGTTTTTTCGGAAGCATTTGCTGTTATATAACCCAAAATTTGTGAAGGTTTTACAAGATTTGGTAGTTTTTCTTTCTCCACAGGAAACATTTTATAGTTCATGTGTTTTTCATTGGTCCACTCTTGTTTTTTGTAATCGAAAGGCAAATAACCCACCAAATTCCCAATGGATTCGTTAAACTCATCTGTCAAAATATAATTAATATAGCCGGAAAGCAATAAATATTTATGGGTTTTTTCCCAGATTTCAGGTGTATTTTGAATTAGCCAATTTACTTCTCCGTTTTTTACGGCATGAATTACAGACTCTCTCATATTTATTGCCCGTAAGGTAAATTGCATCATTTTTCCCG
>JAQVGD010000018.1 GCA_028696945.1 Lutibacter sp. | reverse complement strand
TTTGCAATGGCCTCAACATCAAATATATGATCTTGATGTCCATGGGTGATTAAAATATAATCGGCCTGTAATTTATTGATGTCAATGTCTTTGGCCAATTCATTGCCTGAAATAAAGGGATCGATTAACAATGTTTTGTCTTTGGTTTCGATACTTAAACTAGAGTGACCTAAATAGGTGATTTTCATGATGAAGATGTGTTAGATGATACACTGCAATTTAACTAAAAAAATCCATAAAAAAAACCACGAAAAACTAATTTTCCGTGGTTTCAAACAAACAAACAAATAAGTAATTATATTTATTAACAATAAACCATACTTATTGTGCCTTAAAAAAAAATTTAAACCTATTTTATTACGTAAGAAATATTAATAAAGGTATTTCTTCCCATTCTAGGTATGTTTTTCCAATCGGCAAAGGTGGAATAATACCTGTCGAAAATATTTTCTACACCTGCTTTTACAAAAATTTTATTTTTCCCTTTATAAAATGCATAAGATGCATTTGCATTAAAAATGGTATAGGCATTGGTTTTGTCTTCACCATAACTACTGCTGTAATTGTATTGTTTATCGGCTCCAGACATTCCTATTTCCGCATCAAGGAAAGCCTTTTTATAACGTAACATTAATTTATAATTTAGCGGACTAATCAATGGCAAATTTTCTTTATCATTATCTTCTCCCAAACTATAACCTAACATACCGTTTAATTTAATTGCATTAGAAATTGAATATTCAGCAGTTAAATTTGTAGTAAAAATAGTTGCATAATCTAAAGCAGTATAAACTTTCACGCCATCGGCACCAATCGTCATTCTGTCATAATTAGGATTCAATTTCCCTATAATATAATCTGAAATATAAAAATAAGATGCTTCAATACCCATTTTAATTTTTTTGCTTCCATAGTTTACAGCCGCATTAAACTCAAACGATTTTTCATTATTTAAATATGGATTTCCAATATAATCATAGTTATCAAAACTGTTAAATAAATAAAACCCGTACGCTTCCGTAACAGATGGGGCTCTTTCTCCGTAGCCTACACTTCCCGAAAATTGAAATCTATCTCTTTGCAATTGATACTGCGTTGAAATATTCATTAAAAATCTTTGTTGATTATCCTTCAAATTAGGATAAAATATTTGCAAACTATTTAATCCGAAATCATCCGCGATTGTTTCATTTTGAAAACCAATTCTGGCAGTCATTTTTAGGTTGCTGTTTTTATTCAAGCTAAAATCATCTTCGCCATAAATACCTGAATATAGGGTTCTAACATCTGGCCAAGTTAACATAAACATCTCATTTTCATTTGGATCGTTTGGATACATCGTCATTTCCGCCAAGGCTTTATTATAATAGGCATTTGCATTAAAAAGCAGGGAATGCTTGTCTTTAGCAAGTTTTATTTTTGAATAAAAACCATAAGTATCGCTCCAGCCTGGCATATCCATATGAATAGGAACATCAGATCTTTTTGTGTCATCCACGACATGCGTAATGGTATTCATATAAAATTTTGTTTCCCATTCGGTCACTTTGGAATTGTTATTTTTTTGAAGATAACTAACAGAAGTTATCAATGCTTTTGCCGATGAAACATCCATGGTTAATGCCGGATAACCAATATCTGTGGCATTATCGAAGATAATTGTGCCAATAATAGCACCATTTTTATTGATTTTTAAACCCGCGATGGTTGAAATATTGTATTTCTCAAATTGAGAATATTTAATTTCCACATCGCCACCTGCCGTATAATTGTCCGATTTTCTATAGATGGCATCAGCATTTACAAAAAATTTGCTATTTGAAAAATTTAATTCCGAACTTCCAATTCTGGCATTTCCATTCGTTTCAAAGCCTGCATCAAATCCTACATTTAGTGCTTCATCATTAAAGTTGCCTTTTTGCAATTTTAAATCAATTCCGCCACCAATGGTCGAGCCATTTTCGGCACCCTGCTGTCCGGATTTCACATGGACTTCAGACAAATTTGAAACATCCACATACGAAGTTATCGGATCCATTTTGTCGGTGCAGGCACCAAATATTTGCATTCCGTCAATGGTAACGGAAATTCGCTCGCTTACCATATTATTAATAGTTGGCTCCCAAGCATAGTTACCGCGCTTAATCATTGTAATTTTATTTGATTTCTCTAAATATTCATCAATAGACGCGAGTGGTTTTACTTGATTTTTATTGTTTAATGATTTTCTGTTTACTATAATTATTTCTTTTAATTGTTCAATTTTAGTTGTGTCCACACTCTTTTCCTGAGCCGATATTATTACGGTAAATAATAGCGAAATTAATAAACCAATATAAAATTTGCTTATCATAAGAAGGCTTAATTAAGGTCGCCTTAATTTAATAAAGGCGACCTGTTACATATTAATTGTTTAAAACTCTATTTCCAAAAACAAAGTGCTGGATTCATTTTCATCGGTCACTGCTTCTCCTTTTAGTATTTCGTCATTTTGATTTCGCAAAATCAAATTGAGTTTCCAATAGCCCGTCATCGTTAATGACAGTTTTCCATCGTACATTTCTGAAGTCGCATTATAAACCAAATCTTCATTATTTGGGGAGGAATGATTTCCCATGCTCGGCATACGTGGATCCAGATTTATTTTATAATTTTCAACCACAGGAAAACTCATCATGTTTTCCATTTTGAATAGCCCAATAATGATGTCGTTTATTTTAACCTCTGGTTTTTGCGGTTCAATAAGAGCTAAAACATATTTAACTCCATCAACACCCATTACAGATGTGATTGTTTGCTTGCTTGATGCAGGCACAGCAATAAAATCAACCGCTTCATAAGCTTCACCGTCAATGGTATAATTAAAAGTTATGTCCCATTTTTCCGTTTCGTTCTCTGCCATTGTGAAAATAATATAGCCGTTGTAAATAGTTTGTTTATCTGTAACTTTTACAAGGTCAGATTTAGGACAAGAATGCGCCTTATCTGTCATGTGCATAATCGGTTTCCAAGAAATTGTGGCATTTTCAACAAAATCTTGTGTTAGATTGTCTTTAATTCTAATTGTAATATCGTTGTATCCTTGAATCAATTTTCCACTTTGGGTATAAACTTCAATGGTGTGTTCGTCATTAGAAATGTCTTGGACTTTAATTAAATCCCCTATTTCATTAATTGGAGTAACATCGTCATCATCATCCGAACAAGAGCTCATTACGAGCGCTAAAATTACTGGTAAAAAATATTTAAAAAGTTTCATGTTCTTGATTTTTATAATTTAAATTAACTTATTGATAAACACTTGATTATCAATGCTCTAATACTTGTGATTGTTTAATTTGAGTACTATGAATGCCCACCGTAATTTTGCAATTTGGCTTATAGCAAAGTAGTATTTAAGCTATTTTTTACTATACAACATGCCCATTTTCAATTAAAAAAATGAAGTTGAATCTTAATTTTGGGTAAAGAAATAAATCAATAGATAACCTGATAGGTTTTGAATCTATAAATTAGTTATTTACCGTAAAAAAATAGCATTGAATTTATGCCTGCGGTGGTTTTAATAAAGAATTATAGAAATCTTGCGAAGTGTATTTATTAACAAAAAATCTATGTGTATAATTATCTTCGAAATTTTTAAGCGAGTATGAAAATTGATCTAAAGGGGAAACTGGATATTTGTCAAAATCGATTTGAGGAATGGTGGATTTATGGTCGTGGCTTGAATTATTCGATTTATTTATTTGCTTTTCTAAATAACACTTCCCATTACACTCCAAATAAGGTTTATCTCTATTTTCACAAAGCACGTTTGCAATATAATCATAATTGGCATAATACTCCATTATTGGAACCAGTGGACGCACCATGGCCAATAAATAAAGCAGGTAAAAAAATATGCCGAAAAATTGATTTTTCATTAATAAATTATATACAAGACAAAAGTATCTTTTATTTTTTATTTACAATATGACAAAAGTCATTATAAAATTCCAAACCACATTTAAACTTTGTAAAAATACAAACAAAAATTACTTATTTCAATTAATTATTAATTAATTGTTGCATAATCTATACAATTAGAAATTTTTTAAATTCTATTTTTACAATAAACTATTCTACAATATTGACAAGTAGATTCCGCTTTTTGCTTCTCAATATGAAGCAACATATTAAATAGACGGTAATATATAAGAAAAAATACGTGATAAACAATTGATTTTTAACATAATAGTTTTTCATCCTTTTTTCGATATTCTTTCGTCAGGTTATTAAATTAAGCTTATTGAAATTATCATTTTTTTAGTCATTTTCTAAATACCTCTCTTTTGCAATTAATGCTGCACCAAAAGAAGTGGTAAATTGGGGAAAAGAATTAACATAAACTGGTCTCATTAACTCATTTTCAAGTGCATCAACCATTCCTTTATTTAAAGCTGTGCCACCATCAAAGAGTACTGCATCTTCAATTCTACCTCTACTTGCCAGTCGGGTAATACGCTTTGCAATAGAATAATGAATCCCTGATGCTATTTCTGATGTTTGGTGACCTGCTGCTAATAATGATATTATTTCCGATTCTGCGAATACAGCACAAGTACTGTTTATTGGCAAAGGAGTGTCTTTTGCCTTAAAATGCAAAACTTCCAATTCCTGAACTTCCACTTCAAGATTTCGAGCTGAAATATCTAAAAATCTACCTGTACCTGCAGCACATTTATCATTCATAAAAAAATTGGTCATTTTACCGTTGTCATCTAATAAAATAACTTTTGTATCCTGACCCCCAACATTAATAATGGTTTTCACTTTTAAATCATTACCTAAACAATTTCTAGCTCCTTTAGCATTTGCGGTAAGTTCATTTACATTTTCATTGCTAATTTTAAATAACTTTCTGCCATAACCTGTAGATACAATGTATTTTAAATCGTCTCTAGTTAGATTATTTGATTTTAATAATCTATCAAGACTATCCAATGCGTTTTGGTTAAACATACTTCCTGTGGGAGATCCAATTTTATCAACCATTTCTCCAGATTCATCAATTAACACAATTTTAATTGTTGTTGAACCAATATCGACTCCTAAATAATAACCCATAACTTTTATTTTCTTTTATTATCTTTAATTGATTCTAAAAATGCTTCTAAACGCGTTGTAAGTTGGCCTGAATCTTTCGGATTATAATCTAATTCCATGTTCAACACAGGACATCCCACCTCTTCTAAAGCCTTTCCTATCTTTCTTGCTTCCATATCATAAAGTTGACAGCCTGTAAAGGTTTGATATACAACGCCATCAACCTTATAATCCTTAATAGCTAATAAAATTTTTCTAATGCGATCATCATTGGGAGTGAAATTTGGACAGGTGCTTGGTTTTAAGTAGCGATCTGCTAGGGCGGGAACCATATCGTATAAAAACCATTCATCAACAGCTACGGCATCAACCAACATTCTACTACTTGAACAAAATTCTTCATAAACAATAACGCCTCCCAGTTTTTCCAATAAAATTGGCGTTCTCATATTTGGAAAAATTGAAGGTGATCCAGTTAACAAAATTCTTGGAGTTCGTGAATTTGCAATCGTAATTTCCTTTTCTATTCTTTCCTCTAATTCATTATTTAAAATGGCTAAGTTTTCTGTCCAACTAGTTATATCATCAAAAAAATAAGCATTCGCTATTAATAAAGCGTCTTTTCCAAAAATAACGGGTGCTGTTTTTCTAAGTCTCATAAAACGTCTATATTCAGATTGCGCTTGAGCGATTAACTTTATAGATTTTTTTAATTTTCCTCTGGTAAGCCTATTGCCCGTAACTTTTTCGAGTTTCTTAACCAATTTCTTTATAGTTCGTTGCCAATATTCTCTTGCTTCTTCTGAATCTTTGCTGGGTGGAACTTCTAAAACATAAAACTCTTTGTTAATTTCATTACCCATTTCACCCATTTTCTTTTTTTGATCACACGTGGTAGGATTTATAACTAAATCTGGAATTGCATTTCCTGGAAGCATATCCAAATAAAGCGCACCTAAAGTTGATTTGACCATTGGACAAGTTTTTGCGGGTAAAAAATCAGAGCCTGCAGTATCTGCCGAATAAGCTCCAGAACATATTCTGACAGCTGTTGCATCTAGCGCATGAATAATTTCAATGGGTACGTGAATACACATTGAAGCAATTAGTTTTTTATCTTTTGGATATAGTGATTCTCCTATTTCTAAAGGTTTAAACTTGTTATAAAAATATTCCATCCCAGAAATTTTATCTGGAAAATCATCCATAATTTCAGAAAGCACTTGATTTACTTCCATATTATAATGGATAGTTGACGTTTTTTTCAACCTATTGTACCTATCTTTATCAGTAGCATTAATCATCTTTCTTTTTTTTTGAGGTTAATGAATCATCTTTGCCATAACGTTTAAAAAAGCCTTCTTCGGTAGATGAAAATATTTTAAAATTAAAAACCTTCACGTCTAACGCTTCTTTTTCAGGACAGGCTTCCACACATTTAAAGCACATCATACAATCATCTTTTACAATGTTTTTACTTGTAATATCATCAGCAATTGCGGTAATCCCAACATCACAAACACGCGAGCAATTTCCACAACGCGTACATTTAGACCCGTCTTTTACCAAGCGTAAAACTCCAATTTTTGAAAATAAATACTGTAAAGCGCTCATTGGGCAGAAAAAACAGAAAAATCTTTTTTTGAAAAAAGCACCAACAAAAAACAGTGCCATAAATAAAATTCCCAGACTAGACATTGCCATCGTAGTTTTGGTAGTAAAATCAATAAATAATTGAGACGTATCACCTGAAAAAAGTGGTAATATTGTTCTTCCTGGACAAATTTGACAAAAAGGAGCTCCCATATCATCCGATATTTCTGGAAGTCCAAAAAAGGAGTTACTCATACCTAATGGAATCAAAATAAGTAGAATTAGAAAAATATATTTTATTTTGCTAAGTCTTTTAAAACTCACTTCATCATAACTAGAAAACCTTGTTAAAGTTAATTTTCGAAGTTTAGTAATCCAATCTTGAACAGTTCCTAACGGACAGGCATAACCACACCATGCTTTATTAAATATTATAAAGAATAGCACAAAAGAACCCAAACCAGTTATAAATCCTAAACCACGAAAACTAAATAATTGTCCCCAAGTGGTATGTAAATTGTGCTGTGCTGAGATTAAATAGCAAGTTCCAGAACTTCCAGGATTATATGGACAGGCAAATGTTGGTAAATTCTGACCTATATTAATAAAGAAATAGCCTCCATATACAAATAGTACAAAAAAAGCTATTTGTATCATAGTTCGAAACCTAGAAACGTTCGAATTATTTATATACTGTTTAATTTTAATTTTTTTCATCTGTTAAAGTTTTATTTTTTAGGGGTAACAGCTGCGCCATTAATCATTCCTCTGTGTATCAAAATTTGTTATGGCTCGTTTCATCTAACTTAATTTCTTTATAATTTTTTTGTCGTCTTAATCTATAGATAAAAATCCCGACAACAGTAATTATAGTTGCTAAAATAAATACAACAAAGGCCCAAAACATGGACATATACATAGTTTTTGCAGGTCTGTAACCATCGGAAAGACTTGTGGTATAATGAACATACGAATATGCTGAGCCCTTATAAATGCCCTGCTCTGGCACTATTATTTCACCATACAACAAGTAATAATAAATTTCACGATTTTTTAACTCTTGCCATGAAGAAAAATAATCTTGAATAAATTGGAAAGTAGTCTTACCCTCTTTATTGGTTTTTAAAGTCTTATTCCAGTTTTTTTGAGTTACCAAGGTTAAACTTGCGCCTTCTGCTGGTTTTCCATTCACTAGAAATTGGTATTCAACCTCATCACTAGAAGTTGTAAAATAATGTAAGTCTTCAGCAAAAATTCTTTTTCGTTTAATTTCAACAGGAATTATTTCTGGATAGATATGTGGCCCTACAATTCCTCGGACAAGCTTATGCCCATTTCTACAACTGTGATTTAACATTTCACTTTTAGCAACAGTTATATTCAAAGTATCTCCAAGTACTTCTTTGTGAGTAAGGTATGCATTATAATATCCTTCCTCTTTATTCGCATAGGAAAAAAAAGACTTTCCTCCTTTTGTAATTAATTTTTCTTCAACTTGCTTTTTTGAAGGCGAAAACAGCTGAAAATCAAAATCTTCTGAATCTGGAATTTGTATATAGGCTGCATTTTCAAGATTTGTACCTATTCTTAACCATTGAATAATTGAAGATTGGCCTCTTTTGCCTTTTATTGAAGAAAGACGATGCATACCATTTGTAACAATTTTCTTTTCTCCTTTTGGTGGCATATTTGAAAACCAACTAATTTCTTGTGCAACCACAGGCTGAATTAAAAATAAACAGACCAAGAATACTCTAATAAAAGTATAAACTGGTTTTTTTATGTTTTTTATGATTATCATAATTCAATATTTTAATTGCTAAACAAGTTAAAAACGATATGAAATAGCAGTATTTATATTTACTGGCCAACCTGGAATATATTTAGTTTCCCAAGAAGTTTGATGAGTTATTGGATTGTATGATTCAGAAGAGTAAGCATACGTAGCATAATTGGTATCTAAAACATTGTTAACAGCAGCTGAAATCATAAAACCTTTCCAATTATACATTAGTTTTATATTTAATAATGAATACCCTTCATACTCATTAACCTCTTCATTATCCATATAAAATTTATCTACAAATTTGTAATCTAAGGCTGTTATTAAACCAAATTTAAATTCATACCTTAACCCAGCATTCATCATATTATGAGGTGTTTTTCTTAATGTGTTGTCTCCATAATCTGGATCATCATTAAATCTCGCATCTAAGTATGAATAATTTGTATAAATATTGAATTTATTAGTAAAATGATATTCTAAAGAAGTTTCTAGTCCTGTATGTTTTGTTTTACCAACATTTTGATATACAGGATTATCAGGGTCAATTTCAGGAATGATTTCGGTAGTAATTTGGTCTGTAAAATCCATCATAAAAAATGATGCCTGAACCATAAATTTTTGTTTAATATTAGCTCTTATTCCCAATTCATAATTGGTAATGTATTCTGGTTTTAAATCTGGATTTGCAAGTCCAGAATAAGAACTTCCAACAAACAACTGAGAAATTTGAGGAGGATTAAATCCACGTGCTATATTCCCGAAAACAGTCGTGTTTTTTGTTGGGTTGTATGCAAATCCAAATTTTGGACTAAAAGATGAGATACTTGTAGTTGCTGTTGTGTTCTCTTCTCCTTCATGTAAACTGTCAGTCCAATCATAATCAACCAAATCATATCTTAATCCAAGAGTAATTCCTAATTTGCTAGTTAACATAAATTCATCTTCTATAAAAGCTCCAAACATATTGTATATACTTTCTCCATCGTTAGTTTTCATTCCAACACTACCTGTTTTAGTATCCCTTCTAAATGTTTCATTAACGCCTTTTTCGTTAAGCATACTTACCCCAACAATTATTGAATTTTCTTTTCCAAAAACGGTATTCTTAAATTGACTTCTTAACTCACCTCCTATTGAATTTATATCATCTTCTGAATAACTATAATCTGCATAAAATCCATCACTGTTGTTATTTCTATAATAAAGATTTCCATACAAATCAATTTTATTATTTAAGTTTTGTGTATATACAAAATTTGTTCTTATCACATCTCTATTATAATCTGCAAATAAATTGGAGGCAAAAGTTGATCTATCATCAAATTGCTCTTGCGTTAAAGTCCCTGGGATATCCATTTCACTACTGATATAATCAGTTGTAAATTGTAATTTTCCAGCATTATTAAATCTCTGAACAAGCTTTACACCAAATCTCGAAGAACTAGATTCACTTCTATCTAAATAACCATCAGTATTAAAATATTTTCCTTTTACCAAATATCGAAATCCGTCTTTCCCTCCATTAACATCTCCAGATAATGTCATAGAATTATAACTGCCATAAGACGCTTTTGCTTTTCCATGAAATCCTTCTTTAGGGCTTTTTTCTACTATATTTATTACCCCTGTGATACCATTTGGACCGTACAGTGCTGATACAGGACCTTTTAAAATTTCTACTTTTTCAGCATTTTCCATATCAACACCTTCAAAATCGGTACGTCCCATTGCTTCAGTTAATGAAACCCCATCTACTAAAACAAGAATTCCGCGTGTTACGTGCGTATGTAACCCAACTCCTCTAAAACTTACCAAATTTGTTTCATTGTGATACCTATCTTCTGTAAAAACTCCAGGAACTCTAATTAGAACCTCCTCTATATTTCTTCCTTCGGTACGCTCAATTTCCTTTCTATTTATAACATACACTGGAGAACCTATTTTGTCAATAGTTTTATTAATTTTGGTTGCAGAAACAGTCACTTCTTCCAATGCAATATTTTCTGGTTCCATTGAAAAGTGAATATTTTTATTTTCTCCTGCATAGACTCTAATATTTTTATGGGTATTTGTAATAAAACCTAGCGCATGTGCACTAAGGGTATATGTCCCTGGTTTGACATTCTTTATTTCAAAAGTTCCATTTTCGGAAACAACAACTCCTTGCGTAATTTCCACTATTAAAATTTCAGCATTCGGAATCGTTTTCCCAGTTTCTTTATCTATTACTGTTCCGCTTATACTTCCAATTTCTTGGCTAAATACTACAAGTGCGAAAAGCATAAAATATAAACTAAATATATTTTTTCTCATTTTTTATAAGTTTGAGTTTTTTGTTTTATTAAGTAACTAATACTAATTTTTCATGTACTATATTTATTAAGTCTAATAAACTTCTATTTAATTTTTAAGCTCAATTCTATATAAATACTTATAAAATTAAAATGTGCAGCTTTATAATTTCCCAATCAATCACTTTTCCTTTAACGGTTATTTCTTGAGCATAGGAAAATACCGTTAACAATGCCAAAACAACATTTATAAATATTGGTTTATTCATAAATATTATAATAAGCACTAAATTAAATCCGTGAATTTTGAAATTATATAATTGCTTTAATTGGGTTTCTGGAAAACAAAGCGAATCCTGTATGTTTTTATAAATATTAAATAGACGGTAATATATAAGAAAAAACATGTGATAAACAATTGACTGTTACCACAATAGATTTTCATCCTTTTTCGATATTCCTTCGTCTGTTTGAACTTTATTTTTTAGTAGTAACAGATGCAGCCAATGTATCAAAATTGGTTATGCACGTTTCATCTGTTTAATAACAAATAGAATCACAAATATATATACAGTAATAATTACCATACTTAAATTCCAGAAAATGTTGCAAAAAATAAATTTATACTTGTGGTGGTTTCAATAAAGAATTATAGAAATCTTGTGAAGTGTATTTATTAACAAAAAAACTATGGGTATAGTTTTCTTCAAAATTTTTAAGTGTGTAGGTAAATTGATCTAAAGGCGAAATTGGATATTTCTCGAAATCTATTTGAGGAATGGTAGATTTATGGTCGTGATCGTTATGATTTGCTTTGTTCAATTGTTTCTCTAAATAACACTTTCCATTGCACTCTAAATACGGCTTATCCCTGTTTTCGCAAAGTACAGTAGCAATGTAATCATAATTGGCATAATACTCCAATATTGGAACCAATGGGCGAACCATAGCCAATAAATAAAGCAGGTAAAAAAATATACCAAAAAATTGATTTTTCATGTGATATTAAATACCCGATAAATGTATCTTTTATTTCTTGTTTAAAAAGTGATAAAAGTCATTTCAGGAAGCTAAAAATGTTCCCAAACCGAATAATAATGCAAATAAGAAGGTGCTTAGTGCCAATTTTTTTAATTCAGGATCCAAAAGTACGGGTCTCTTATTGCGATACACCACCAAAAAATGTTTACCAATTGGCACATACGCCAGTAAAAATAATAGTTGGTGCCATGATTTATAAAAAATAAATGAGTAGAGTAAAGCAAACAAAAATGAAGCAATCAATAAATAATAATGGTAATATTTGGCAAACTCCACCCCTATTTTTACCACGATTGTATTCTTACCAGATTTTGCGTCGGATACGCTATCACGCATATTATTTAGGTTTAACACGCCAATACTCAGCAGACCAATTGAAATAGCAGGTAAAAAAATGGCGAAGTCTAATTTTTTCGAAAATAAATAATAACTACCACAAACACTTAGCAATCCAAAAAACAGGAATACAAAAAAATCTCCGAAACCACTATATCCATAGGCTTTTTTTCCCATTGTATATTTAACTGCGGCCGCAATACTGGCAATTCCCAGCACAAAAAATAGTAATAGGTTTATAAAATCCTCTTTGCCAAAAGCAATATAAATAAGAAAAATAGCGATAACTAGCGTAATAGCACTGGTTATTTTAATGGTTCTTAACAATTGTGCCGGTGAAATTTCACCGCTTTGAATGGCGCGTTTTGGGCCGATTCTGTCCATATTATTGTCAGTTCCTTTTATGCCATCGCCATAATCGTTGGCAAAGTTGGAAATAATTTGAAAACCAATAGTGGTAAGCAATGCCAACCCACAAATTAGCCAATTGAAATAGCCATGAGATGCTGCCAAAAAACTTCCTACAATAATTCCTGAAACCGATAATGGCAGGGTTCTTAAACGGGCAGCTTTCACATAAATTTTAAACATAAGGCAATTTTTTCAATAGCTTTTTTACCTAAAATTTTATAAATCTTCGGCGTTGGCAATTAACTCAGCAATATCCAACACTTGAACGTTTTCTTCCTGATTGGTTGCTTTTATACCATCGGTAATCATCGTATTGCAAAACGGACAAGCGGTTGCTATAATATTAGGTTTTGTTTCTAAGGCTTCTTCTGCGCGTTCCAAATAAATTTCCTTGTCTCCTTTTTCGGCATCTTTAAACATTTGAGCACCACCAGCACCACAGCAAAGTCCGTTGGTTTTACACCGCCTCATTTCAATCAATTCCGACTCTAATTTTTCAATCAGCAAGCGCGGAGCTTCATAAATATCGTTTCCCCTTCCCAAATAACATGGGTCGTGAAAAGTAATTCGTTTGCCTTTGTATTTACCTCCTTCAATGGTTATTTTTCCTTCATCCAACAAAGATTTTAAAAATTCGGTATGATGCAATACTTCATATTTTCCACCAAGTTCAGGATATTCATTTTTTAAGGTATTGAAGCCATGCGGACAAGCAGTCACTATTTTTTTTATTTCATAGGCATTTAAAACCTCAATATTGGCCATTGCTTGCATCTGAAATAAAAATTCATTTCCAGCTCTTTTGGCAGGATCGCCAGTACAGCTTTCTTCGGCACCCAAAACGGCAAATTTTACATTTGCCTTATTTAAAATTTTCACAAAAGCTTTTGTGATTTTTTTTGCTCTGTCGTCAAAACTTCCAGCACATCCAACCCAAAATAAAACATCAGGTTGAATCCCTTGTGCGGACATTTCAGCCATAGTAGGTACATTCATAAGTTTGTTGATTTTAAATATTTTTACTATTATTCATGCTGACCATCGTCAAACACCTGAATTGTTACTTCTTTGTTGATTAATTCAGTAAATTTTCCACGGTAACGGGTTGCTTTAACCAAGTGATTGTCAATCCAATGATAATTTCCTCCTCGTGGTTTTCCCATGACCATTCCGTGATATTTGAATCCGTGTTTTTTAAGCCAAGTTTCGGTAACTTCACGATGCGCTTCTGTTCTGGATGTAAAGAAGAAAATAATATGTCCTTCATCATACCATTTATTCAGTGTTTTTATAGCATCTGGATAAGCTTGTGCAGTGACCATTCGTTCAGGTTCTTCATTAGGAATATCTTCTCCTACTGTGCCATCTATATCAATTAAATAATTTTTAACACCTTTTGGCAATACTGGACTTATATGCAATCCTGCTTCAACTTTGTCATGCAACAAATTTTCTACATCTTCTTTTTTCATTGTAAAGGTACTTTTATTTTAGTTGGTAATTTATTCATCTTTCCAGTTAAGTCTGTCCATTTGGTTGTATTGCCAAGGAGCTCCATTATTTTCAATATTTGTCATCATACCGTTCAATTGCTGTGGTGCAGCAGATTGTTCCATTACCAAATAGCGGCGTAAATCGGTAATAATAGAAAGCGGATCAATATTTACTGGGCATGCTTCCACGCAGGCATTGCAAGTTGTGCATGCCCAAAGTTCTTCGGCGGTTATATAATCATTTAATAATTGTTTTCCATCGTCAACAAATTTGCCATTTTTATCAATGTTTGCACCAACCTCTTCCAATCGGTCTCTTGTTTTCATCATAATGGCACGAGGTGACAGTTCTTTTCCAGTTATATTGGCCGGACAAACGGCAGTGCATCTTCCGCATTCTGTACAGGTATAGGCATTCATTAATTGCACCCAACTTAAATCGGCTACATCGCTAGCACCAAATTTTTCAGGT
Organism: Lutibacter sp.; assembly: GCA_028696945.1. Lineage (GTDB taxonomy): Bacteria > Bacteroidota > Bacteroidia > Flavobacteriales > Flavobacteriaceae > Lutibacter. The sequence continues at coordinate 15,776 of JAQVGD010000018.1, read as the reverse complement.
GGTACGGCATTTTCATCAGGTGCGGCATAAGGATCGGCACTTGGATCCATCATCAATTTAACTTCATTGGTAACAGCTTCTAAATTTGTAAACTGACCTTTCGGTTTTAGATTTGCAAAATAAGTATTTGGAAAAGCTAGTAAAATATGAAGATGCTTTGAATAGTACAAATAATTTAAGAATACTAAAATACCAACAATATGCAACCACCAAGCAGTTCTTTCAATACTATTTACCAAAGTAATACTGGATTCCTGGAATAGAGAAGCAATGTATTGGCTTATTGGATTTCCAACATTTAAATTTTGAAAATGATTGTCAGTTGCATTCATTAACAAGAACAATGTCATTAAAACCATTTCGAAATATAAAATGTTCAGCGCATCATTTTTTGGCCAGCCTTTCATTTCTTTGTTCCAAAAACGTGGAATTTGCAACACCATTCTGCGAATCCAAAATATAATTACCGATACCAACACCAACAAGGCCAATATTTCAAAAGATCCTATTAAAAAGCTATAAAAACCACCTAGGGCTGAAAAAACACGGTGCGTTCCAAAAAGTCCGTCGATGATTATTTCCAACACTTCAATGTTGATAATGATAAAACCTGCGTAAACGATAATATGTAAAATCCCCGCAATTGGGCGTTTTACCATTTTTGATTGCCCAAAAGCAATTTTAAGCATGTTTTTATAACGCTCTTTTGACAAATCGGATCTATCGATATCTTTGCCAAGTTTTATATTTCTGACAATTTTTTTGCTGTTTTTTACAAAAAATCCAATCCCAATTATTAGAAGAATTGCAAATGCTATGTTATCAATATAATTCATACATTTTGGTTTTTTGTTGTTTTAAATATTTTAAATTTTGTATCGCTACTAGCCCAATGATTTTTAATTCTCTATCTCAACTTTAGGTTCAGCCACATAACCCTTCTCCTTTTTTCCGAATAAAGAAAAGTGGACAAAACGTTTTGGATGCAATTTTATGTCACGCAACAACTCATTCAGTTCCTTAGAAGCACTTGTCAGATTATTATACATTTCTTCATCTTTCAGGAATTTACCCAAAGTACCTTCACCCGATTCAACATTTGCTAAAATGCTATTTAAACTATTTACAGTGGCTTCTAAATTTTTAATGGTTGTGCCAAGATTTGAATTGGCCAAAGAATCTGAAAGTTTTGCGAAATTGTTAGTCATTAGCTCCGCATTGGTTAATGTATTCCCAATTTTAACTTTATTTGTTGTCACCATTTCATTTACTGATTTTGAAATGGCATTGAAGTTTGAAACTGTTTCATTTAATTGTGCAATACTCGATTTTAAATTAGCTTTGGTTTTGGCGTCCATAATTTCATTGATACCAACCAATACTGAATCTGCACTTATCATAGCGTTTCCAACTTTTTCGAAAAGTGGTTTTAAGTTTTCGGAGACTGAAGTAATCACATCAGCTTCCGTTTCGCCTAATAAATAATCTCCAGGTTTCGCCATTTCGCCTTCATAAGAAGGCACAAGTGCCAACGATTTTCCACCCATTAAACTGGCACTGTAAATTTTAGCAATGCTGTTTTTCGAAAATTCTAAATCAGTTTCCACGCTAAATTCTACGATCAACCAACCTAGCTTATTAGGTTCTTTGTTAAACTTTACCGCAATAACTTTACCTACTTCCAAGCCATTTAATGTGACAATACTTGCCGTATTAAGACCTTCCACATTGCTATACTCAGTAAAATAAGTTTTTGATGCTGAATCAAATAAATTAAGGCCTTTCAAGTAATTATATCCCCAAATAAATAAGGCAATTACAGTTATGGCAACAATGCCCGTTTTTAACTCTCTGGTAATTTTCAAATCAATTCAATTTATTTGAGCAATATTACTAATTATTTTTGTGAGTACTAAAAAAAATACGCTATGATTTTTTTAAAATATCCTCAATTGCTATTTTCTTTCCATTTTCGAATGCCACAATAAAAGCAGACGTATATCCTTTTGATTTAGCCAATTCATGTAATTTTTTTATTTCATTATAATCGGATGTGTTTCCTAAATAATATTTATAGATACCTCCAACTTTATCGCGTTTAATATTGCTGAGTCCTTTAAAATTATAGGGTTTTGTTTCTATTTTATTAGAGCCCGCAGCAATTTGGACTTTAAATACAATATTATTAAAAATATTACTTGAATTATTGTTAGTTGAAGCAGTGCCTTTTAACCCTGTGTTGCTTTCATTCTTAGCAATATTGGTGTTAACGACCGTATTTAAAGTACGTTGCTGAATATATTTTATAATGTCGGATGAAATTGATTCCGAAAATTTATCCTGCCCAATATTTGAATTTAAATAAGAACCTTCATCAACATTCGTTAAAAAACCTGTTTCAATTAAAACGCTTGGCATATAAGTTTGATGTAAAACCACAAAACCTGCCTGTTTAACACCCCTGTCTATCCTTTTTAATTTGTTGGCAAATCCTTCCTGAATGATACTTGCCAATTGAATGCTTTGATCCAGATATTCTTCTTGCATAAGCGTTATGCCAATTACGGAATCTGGTGAATTTGGGTCGAATCCCTTGTATTTTATTTCGTAATTATCTTCTAATAAAATAACGGAGTTTTCTCCCTTTGCCACTTCAAAATTTTGGCGGTTGGCATGCGTTCCCAACACCCAGGTTTCGGCACCAGATGCTTGTGTATTATGTGCATTGCAATGAATGGAAACAAACAAGTCTGCATCTGCTTTATTGGCAATTCTTCCACGCTCCCATAAATCGACAAATACATCTGTTTTTCTTGTATAAATAACTTTGATATTTTTCTCTCTTTCCAATATTCCACCCACTTCTAAAACAATTTTTAAAGCAATATCTTTTTCTTTTGCATGATTATAACCAATTTTACCTGGATCCTTTCCACCGTGACCAGCGTCTAAAACAACAACAAATTCATTTTTTTGCGCAATAATCAACTGGCTATTAAATAGAAATACCAAAAAAAACACTAAAAAGACACTGTGTTTATTTATCATTTTATTTTTATTTAAGAGTTGTGGGTTCATCAATAATTTTAGTTATTTTTGGCAACTGATATTTGTGTTTCAAATATTAAGCCATACATTTACAACCAATCAATAATGTGGTTGATTATTTAGAAAGCTAATGTAAAAAAACTTATGCTATCAACCCAATTTAAAAGACATTTTTATAAAAATTTCATTATTAAAACATCTTGTAAAAGTAGCTATTATTTATTTTTGCTGATTATGATTTTTAGCATGGTTAATTTTAAGGCTTACAGCCAAGAAATTAAGGAAAAGTCTTCTGAAAATTTGAAGAATAAACTTAGAGATACCATCAAAATTCCCATAAAAGATACATTGTCTGTAAAATCTAATGATTCTTTAGCAATAAAATCAAAAGATTCCGTTGCCAAACCCAAAGAATTTCTTGAAAGTATTATAGACCATAGTGCAGACAGTTTGATACGGCAAGATTTAAAAAATAAAAAAATATTATTACATAAAAATGCGTATGTCAAATATAAAGATATTGTCTTAACTGCTGGTTTTATTGAAATAGACAACAATACCAACATTATTACCGCCACGGGAATTAAAGACACCATTGGAAGCTATTCCCAGCGACCGGTTTTTAAGCAAGGATCGCAAGAATCTACCCAGGACACCATTAAATATAATTTCAAAACAGAAAAGGCAAAAATCTGGGGATTGAAAACCGAACAACAGGGAATTATTATTAGAGGTGAAGTCAGTAAAAAACACAACGATTCCGTTATTTTTATTGAAAATATAAAAATTACCACTTCAGAAAAAGAGCATCCCGATTATTATATTGATATTAAAAGAGCTAAATTTATCAAAGACAAAAAAATGGTCGCTGGCAGAAGTCAATTGGTTATTGCGGATGTTCCCACGCCAATTGTTATGCCTTTTGCGTATGTGCCTTTAACCAAGGGGAGAACTTCAGGAGTTTTAATGCCAACTTGGGGCGAAAACAACACGCAAGGTTATTTTTTACAAAATGGGGGTTATTATTTTGTGGTAAACGACAATTTTGATTTGGCATTATTGGGTGATATTTACACCAATGGAAGCTGGGGAATGAGGGCAGAATCAGGCTATGTAAAACGCTATAGATTTTCTGGAAACTTTGAATTTAAATATGAAAACCTAGTAAACAGCCTTAAAGGTCTCGACGATTACTCAAAAACAACCAGTTACAATATTCGATGGAACCATAGCCAAGACACCAAGGCAAGCCCAAATTCCAAATTTTCGGCTTCGGTAAATGCAGGAAGTAGTAAATATTATAAAGAATCGATTAATGAATATAATACAAATTCATTTTTAAATAACACTTTGAGCTCCTCAATTTCCTATTATAAAAAATTTGTGGGAACACCTTTTAATATGTCGTTATCTGTAACCCATTCACAAAATACAAATACGGAAGAAATAACAATGACACTTCCTTCTTTGCAGGTTAATATGGATAGAATTTATCCTTTTACGGGAAAAGGTGGCGTTAAAAAAAATGCCATCCAAAAAACAGGGATGAGTTATTCGCTAAGAGGAGATAATAGAATTAACACTACTGATGAATTTTTCTTCAAAAAGGAAATGTTTGAAGAGGCTCAATCGGGTATCCAACAAGATATTTCCTTAAGCACAAACATGAAAGCATTAAAATTTTTTACGCTTTCGCCTAGTGTAAACTATAAAGAAGTTTGGTATTTTGACCGACTTAACAAAACTTATGATGCCGAAAACGATAAAGTTGTAACGGATACAATAGCTGGTTTTACTTCATTTAGGGAATATTCGGGATCACTATCATTGTCCACTACTTTTTATGGTATGTTCAAATTTAAAAGAGGCAGTATTGAAACGATACGCCACGTAGTTAGACCCAGCATTTCCTATAGCTACAAACCCGATTTTAGCAGTTATAATGAAGAAGTTCAAAAGAGCTCAGATCCAAATGATATTCTAGAATATTCTCCTTTTGCCAACGGTATTTATGGAAGTCCGAGCACTGTACTTTCAAATAGTTTAAATTTTGCCTTAAACAACAATTTAGAAGCAAAATTAAGAAAGAAAGATTCAACTGAACAAGAAGCCAAAAAAATTATTTTACTGAACAATTTAGATTTTAGTGCCAGTTATAATATGGCGGCCGATTCTTTAAAATGGAGTCCTGTTAGCGTAAATGCGGGTACCAAACTTTTTAAAGACAAGCTAAGCATAAATGCAAGAGGAACCTTAGATCCTTATGCAATAGACGCAAACGGCAGGAAGTTTAATACATTTAACATTAATAATGGAGGAAGTTTATTCCGACTAACTAGCGCAGGAGTAACGATGAATTATTCTGTTTCAAGCAAAGATAATAAAAGCAAGAAAACTTCTGAAGAAAAAAACGCCCATGATAATAACTCTGACGGCATTTTTGGGGAGGATTTAAACGTTACAAATAGGCGGATGGACAATAACGAATCCGATAAAAACAAGGTTAAAGAAACCACACTATACCAATCTAAAATGCCTTGGACTTTAAAATTAGCGTATTCTTTAAATTATACCAATAACAACAGAGAGCAGGAAATTTCTTCCAATTCCCTTATGTTTTCTGGAGATCTAGAATTGACTCCTAAATGGGGTGTTGGTTTTTCATCGGGATATGACTTTAAAGATCAAGGATTTACCTATACACAATTAAGGTTTTCGCGCGATTTGGACAGTTGGAGACTTAATTTTGATTGGGTTCCTTTTGGAGATAGACAAACCTATTACTTTTTTATCGGCGTAAAATCATCAATGCTTAGCGATCTTAAATATGATAAGAGGCAAGTTCCAGATAAACGTTTGTACTAAAGCCCCCTAACCCCCAAAGGGGGAATTAATACTGGAAAGGTTAAAGCAAATCAGGTTAAAGCAAAATTAAAAATAACTAAGGAAAGTAACTCAATAATTTAATAAAAATGAAGAAAATAATCAACACAAAAAATGCGCCTGCACCAGTTGGACCATACAATCAGGCGGTATTGGCAGGAAATACTTTATACACTTCTGGTCAAATTGCCATCAATCCAAAAACTGGAGAATTGATTACAAACACCATTGAAGAAGAAACAAAACAGGTGATGGAAAATTTAAAAATTGTTTTAACAGAAGCTGGAATGACTTTTGAAAATGTGGTAAAAACCTCTATATTTATCAAAAATATAAATGATTTTTCAAAAATGAATTCGGTTTATGGCAAGTATTTTATCACAGGTAATGAACCTGCACGCGAAACTGTGGAAGTTGGCAATTTACCTAAATCTGTAAATGTTGAAATCTCTATGATTGCCGTAAAGTAAAAAAAATTTATCAGTACTTAAAGTTAAAAAAATAAAACAGCAAAGTTTATTTAAAAAACTATTATCTCTTCATAAGAAGAGTTTAAAAAATATGTTTTGTTCAATTGTGAATTTGAGGATTATTTAACTTTAGGTACTAAAACTGTAAAAATTAAATCGATTTTATTAAAAGTTCGGCCGTGGCTGGGTTTGTTGCCAAAGGCACATCATGAACGTCGCACAAACGCATCAACATGGCAATATCAGGTTCATGTGGATGCATTCCAAGTGGATCCCTGAAAAAGAAAACCATATTTGTTTTTCCTTCTGCAACACGTGCTGCTATTTGAGCGTCACCGCCATAAGGTCCCGATAAAAATTTCTCCACTTCAAATCCCGCCTTTTCAGCTTTTTTACCTGTGGTTCCCGTTGCCACAAGCTTAATTTTTTTAACGAGAATCAATGCCCTAAAATCCATTAAAAACTGAATCATTTCGGCCTTTTTACCATCGTGGGCAATAATTGCTATTTCCATCTTTTAATATTGACTATTGAGTTGAAAGTTTTAAGTTTTATTTTTAAGAAAATTAATAAACGATTAAACAGTTAAACATCAAATTTTTATTCAAGGGATGCAGCGTATTCAATCAGTTCAATTGTTTTGGTTGCATAGCCAAATTCATTATCGTACCAAGAAATTATTTTATAAAAATTTTTATTGAGTTCTAATCCAGCTGCTGCGTCAAAAATAGAAGTTCTTGGTTCCGAAATAAAGTCCTGTGAAACAACTTTATCTTCCGTATATCCCAAAATCCCCTTCAATTCATTTTCCGATGCTTTTTTCATAACCTCCTTAATTTCTTGATAAGAAGTCGCCTTTTCCAAACGAACTGTCAGATCAACCAAGGAGACATCTCCAATAGGAACTCTTATGGCCATAGCCAATAATTTACCTTGTAACTCTGGCATTATTTTAGTTACCGCAATGGCAGCATTTGTGGTGGTTGGTATCATGTTGTTTAAGGCAGATCGCCCTCTCCGCCATTGCTTTTCTGGACCATCAACTGTTTTTTGACTAGCAGTTACTGCATGAACCGTGGTGACAATACCTTCAATTATTCCAAAATTTTCATGCAATACTTTGGCAATTGGTGCCAAACAGTTTGTGGTGCAAGAGGCATTTGAAAAAATAAGCTCATCTTTAGAAAGTTTGGTGTGGTTAATGCCCATTACATACATCGGAGCATCTTTTGATGGTGCCGAAATCACTACTTTTTTTGCACCTCCTTTAAGGTGTAGTGCAGCTTTATCCTTATCGGTAAATAATCCAGTAGCTTCAATCACATAATCTACTCCAACTTTTCCCCAATCAATGTCTTCCGGATTTTTTTCACAGGTAACCTGAATGGGTTTCCCGTTTACAAACATTGTTTTGTCTTTTACCTCAATGGTTCCTTTAAATCGTCCATGAATCGAATCATATTTTAATAAATAGGCCAAATAATCAATATCCTGCAAATCGTTTATGGCAACTACTTCTATATTTTCTTTATTAATTGCGGCTCTGAGAGCAATGCGCCCTATTCTTCCAAAACCATTTATTCCAATTTTAACCATTTAATTTTAATTGCTGTTAATATTCAATTTCTAAACACATTCTTTTTATTCATAAAAAGTAGTACCGAAATAGATAAGAGATGGTAATTTTTCACTTTAAATAGAACTTTAAATTGACATGATATCACTAACGCGCAATAATTCTTTGTCAATTTCTTGACGGCCTTTTACTGCTTTTTCCAGTTCAATTGTTTCCACTTCATTATTGATTATGCCCACCATTAAATTGGTTTTGCCATCCAATAATAATTCAACTGCTCTTACACCTAACCTACTGGCCAATACACGATCAAAACAACTTGGCGATCCTCCCCTTTGCATATGGCCTAACACAGAAACCCTAACTTCATATTGCGGTAAATTTTCTTCCATATAATCGGCCAGTTCAAATACATTTTTTCCTATTTTATCACCTTCAGCCACCACTACAATACTCGATGATTTTCCTGAACGTTTGCTGCGTTTTAAAGATTCCAACAATCGTTCTAATCCCAAATCCTCTTCCGGAATTAGAATCTCCTCGGCTCCTGCTCCCACTCCTGCATTTAATGCAATATACCCAGCATCGCGTCCCATTACCTCTACAAAAAACAACCGATTGTGGGAACTTGCCGTATCCCTAATTTTATCAATTACCTGCACAATGGTATTTAAAGCCGTGTCATATCCAATGGTATAGTTTGTTCCAAAAATATCGTTATCAATTGTTCCTGGAATTCCAATACACGGAAAATTAAATTCTTTGTTAAAAACAATTCCTCCATTAAAAGTTCCATCACCACCAATTAGCACTAAAGCATCTATCCCAGCATTTTTAAGCTGATTATAGGCTTTTTTCCTTCCTTCTTTAGTTTTAAACTCCTTAGAACGATCCGTTTTTAGTATGGTTCCACCTCTATTTATAATATTGCTAACGTCACGTGCCGTAAGTGGTTCAAAATCTCCTTCAATCATTCCTTGATAACCTCTATAAATACCAACACAGTCAACTTTATAATAGGTACAAGCCCTAACAACCGCTCTAATTGCGGCATTCATTCCTGGTGCATCACCACCAGAAGTAACTAACCCTATTTTTTGTACTTTGTTTTTCATAAAATGAATGACAAAATTATAATTAATTTTTAAATGAAAATTATTTTATGCTTGCTATTATCAATGATATTTGGTTACCATAAATTAATTGGATAAATGCCACTGTCTTTCAATTTTTGAATTTCGGAAGTCACATATTCCTTATCCTGTTTATAAGTAACCCCAAACCAGCGGGCATTTGATTTTAACACCTTCATGGTCGCCAATTCATTCACAATTATATGATTGATAACCAATGGAATGAAAAATTCGGCTTTTAATTCTTTGTAGCTTTTAGCCAAGAACTCTTCAAACAAAGATGCTGACAATTCAAAGTATTTTGGCGTAAATCCGAAAAAATTCATAGACACTATTGTTTCTTCTGAAATTGGAAATAAATGATCATTTTCATCTTTATACTTAAGTACTCCATTTACTTTTTCAATATGGGTTCTTTCTGTAACGCCTGTTAAAAAATCATTTTTATTTACGCTGCATTCCCCTCTTGACACAGATCCATAATTGGAAATAGTGTTTTTTAATACATAACCCATCATGTTAAAATCGGTAGATTCGGAATTCATTTCTTTTAAGGAATCGGCCATCACTTTAAAAGCCTCGCTCCCATAAAAATCATCGGCATTGATTACCGCAAAATTTTCTTTTACAACCTCTTTAGCCATCAACAAAGCGTGACCTGTTCCCCAAGGTTTTTCACGATTGTTATCTAAATATTTTTCTGGAATATTTTCCAATTCCTGAAAAACATATTCCACTTCAATCTTTCCAGTTAATTTTTTATCGAAAAACGCTTTAAAATCGGCCTCAATATTTTTTCTGATGATAAAAACAACTTTGCCAAATCCAGCACGAATTGCATCATAAATTGAAAAGTCTAAAATAGTGTCTCCCTGTTCTGAAAAAGTATCCAATTGTTTTAAGCCACCATAGCGACTACCTACTCCAGCAGCTAAAATTACCAATGTTGGTTTATTCATTTTTTTTATCATTTTTGTTTTTTTTATTTATAAAATCTATTATTTTATCGACCTTCTCAATGGTATCAAGAGGTTTTAAACTATCTATTGGGTTTTTTATTTTTCTTCTTTTCAAACCTAGTTTCTGAAGCAATTCATTGCCATTATCAAAATCTATTTGATAGCTTAATCCAACACCTTGTGTATATCCCTCCTCTTCATCAGAGTATTGAATTTCGTTTTGGCGGTTAAAAACTGATGATCGCAAGGTACCTTCTTCATTCAGTAAAAATTCAACATTTACCTCTCCAATAATGTTGGTTTGATTTCTAGAACCCATTGGAACACCCACTTTTCCGTTAATAATTATTCTGTCGTTCAACTGATATTTCATATCAAGAGCCAATTGGTCTTCTATATTTAAATTATCAACTTTGCCTCTTTCTCCAACAGTATATTCGGGCCTTAGCTTAAAACGGCTATTTCCCTGATTAAAAATATTGTCGAAGGCATTTGAAAGTATGTCAAAACCAGTTCCATACAAAGCGGTATTGCTGTTTACACTTAAATCGCTTTCGTTATAAAAACTTCCCGAAACCAGTAACGATATAAACTGAACAGTTTTACTGTTTAAATTATTGTCATTTAATTTAAATGCCAACTCAGACGCTACGGTTGAACTTGCATTTGGAATTTCGATATCAAATTCACTCTTGGTATTAAACAATTCGCCAGAAAAACGAGTAATCAAATCGACAGGAATCTTCCTGTTTGAGGAAATATTTTCCAATAGCGATCTTGGATTTGCAGAGACTCTGTAAACAGCTTCAATATTAATATCGGCGGTTAAAGGATCTCCATTCCAGGAAATACTTCCGCCTCTTTTCACAATAAACGGTTTATTTATAAACCCTCCGTATTTAAAATTGTAAATACCGTTGTCCACAATAAAGTCTCCATACATTTCAAACTTATCTTTGGTATCTATTAAAATTTGTATATTTCCCGTTCCACTTCCTTTTAAAAAACTACCGGTAGCTTTATCTAAAACCAATTCAATAATAGCATCTTTTGTGACATCTATATTAAAATTTAAGGACAATCCTTTTAGTTTTTCTGAAATGTACTGTCTTCTTGTTCTTTCATTTTCTTTCATATCGCTTTTATTGACAAAGCGAATCAATTCAGAAGATTCAGCAGTTTTCACATCACTTACAGGAATTGTTAGGTGCGTGCCACCTTTTGTTCTTCCAACAACATTAATTACCAGTTTGTCTGTTGGTCCTTTTATGGTAGCATTTCCTTCCAAAAATCCATCGCCAAAATAAACTGAACTCTCCTCCTCAATGGTGTTTAATACCAATAAATTTTTGGTATTTACATTTAAATTTAACCGCCAAGTTTCAAAATTAATGTGGCTGATGGTTCCTGTTAATTTTCCTTTAGTGCTGAATGCTTTATCTTTTAATTGAACGTCCTCAAAGGTAAATGTTTGATTTTTCAAGGAAATAACGCTGGTTCCTTCAAAATCATAATTCACATTTAAATAAGGAAAATACAAACCTGCTTGGTCTAAAAACAATTCGCCCTCCATAGTTGGATTGTTTAACAATCCAGTTAAATGAGCATTTCCGTAAGCAAAACCTCTAATATTAGAAAACACATCTTTTCCCAAGGGGCTAAATGCATCTAACTTAAATTCCTCAAACGATACCAGTACATCCAAGGTTGGATCTTTAGGGGTAAAATCAATATCTCCCACTGCTGAAAAGTTGATGGAATGGTCTCTTTCCAATGAAATATCAACCCCATAATTTCTTAATGAATTTTTACCTTCCACAACAACCTTTAGATTTCCCTGATAAGAATTGTTGACAATAAAATTTTCTATAGAAAAGTTTGCTGTTGGTTTTATTTTATTATTTAACTGATTATAATTTAAAGAACCGTTTATAATGCCTTTTAATTTTAAACTGTCAATTTCTGGAGTTACGGTTGCCAAATTTACATTTTCTAATTTAAATGTCAAATCTTTTGAAATGGTATCTTTTACTTGTCCGAAAAACTCTATTCTTTGATTGTTTGAGGTAATTAAGAAAGGACTTATGTCATACGTTTTTGTTTTATCATCATACACCAATTTGTTGTCGAAATTATCTTCCGGATTGATAATCCATTTGGTGTCTTTAAAGGTAAAGTTGGATTTTTGAAGCCCTAAAACAGATTTGTTTTCTTTATTAAAAGTATGATAAAAAGCCAAATCATAATTCTCGGTATTGTTGTCACCGCCTAAAAACTCAGTTCTAAAATACAAGGTGTCATTAAGCGTAATATTTACCAATTGCAATTTAGAGATGTTGTAATTTTTAGTATTTATTTTAGCGACTAAAAGTTGCGTATTAAATAATGGGTTTTTGGTATCAATTTGCAAATTCAGCGAATCAATGGTGTTTTTAAATGCGATTATTTGTGGTGATTTAATGTTTAGCCTAAATAAATTATCATCAGAATTTAGATTGCCGCTAATAAATGTATTTGCTGAAAGGCTTACTTGCGGATAAAATACTTCTAATATTTTGTTGTGAATTTTAAATTTAAAATCCAGCTCCTGACCAGCTGTTACCGCAAAAGGTTTGTAATTAGAATAAATACTACCAAGTGCATTTCTAGTTAAATCAACCAGTTCTCCAAACTTAAATTTACCTTTTAAATAACCATTAATAATTTCTGTTGAATTTACCGTTATTGTTCTGATATCGCCTTCAAAAGAAGAAGTTACATTAAAATCATTAAAGAAATAATTGTCTTTTTGGTTGCTATATAATGCATTTTTAAAATCGATAGTGCCGGCCAAATCATCAAAAGTATTTCCTGTAACTTTTATTTCAATATTGCCTTTAACTTTAGATATGCTGTCGCGTTTAAAAAGATTTAGCGTGTTTAAATCTAAATAATCAATGGTTGTTCTAAAATCGAACGTGTATCTTTTTTTTGAAAAATCGGCCAACCCTTTAAAATTTAATTTAATATTGTCATCATTTACCTCCATTTCACCATCAAAATGTTTATTTTTCACAACGCCATTTATGTTGATATTGGTATAGGTATAGCCTTTATATTGTTGTTTGGATATTTGCCCTTTTACCGATGTGTTCATTTTTTCCAAGGTAAATCCTTTTCCATCAACATCACCTTCCATAGAAAGCTGACCAATTAAAGGGTCATTTAAAATTTTACCCAATTCAAAATCAATAATTTTAATATGCCCAAAATAAGATGCGTTATCAATATTTGCAATATTGGTCAGTTCCAAATTTGTGACTAAGCTACCAATATCCGTATTCATCGCAATGTCGGCATTAACTAAATCTTCTGTGATGTATGTGAATCCACTCACTGTAAATTTTCCCAATTTTTTTAATGATGAAGGAAGTTGTTTTCCCAATAAATTTGGAAGCAGGGATTTTAAATATTCGTAATCAGACGTTAATTTGGTAAAATTAGCGGCTAGTGAAAATCCTTCCTCACGATCAAGTACGTTTTTAAAATGCAGTGTTCCAATAATTTCAGTATCTTGATCAGTTGCCAATGCCAATTTCTCAGTCTTAAAATCATTGAGATACCCAGTTATTTTTGTCGAAAAATGAAGTACATCATTGCTGCCCAATTCATCATAAAACTTTTTTAAATCCACCAAAGATAAATCGGCGTTCTTAACATCCGCATTAAGCATAACTTTATTGTTAAAATCGGAAAAATCTTCTCTGCTATAGGAAAATGAAATATCGGCAACCAAAGAAGACTTGTCTGTTACCAGTTCGGTATTCAAAAAATTCATTTCTGTTTTTGTATAGGTAAAATTACTGGACAGACTTTGAACTTCCAAATTATGATTTTCAATAAAATGAAGTTTATTGATATCGGCATAAACATTTGGGCCTTCAATTTTAAAGTTTTTGGCGCTTCCTGTAATTTCTTTAAAAAATAGAGGCTTGCTGTTTTCTATATTCTCATCGTAAATTTCAAAATAACCACCCTTTAATTTTAACCTGCTTGAAGTTAGCAAAAATCCGGAAGGTTTTGTGGGCGTTGTGCCATCATCAAATTTATTTATAAACATGGTAAAAGCATCATCTTCTTCACCTTTATATGTTTTCATATTTAAGATAAAACTCTCTAATGAAAATTGACCAAAATTAAGTTTGCCGTTTATTAAATTGGTATAACTAAGAATTGATGTTGTTAAATTCTGAACATAAATTAGGGTATCCGCATGATGGTCTCTTACCAACACTTCATTTAACTCAACGTTTCTCAAAGAGGACAAATCAATCCTTTCAACGGTTATGTCAACATTAAAATCTTTTCTTAAAAAATCGGTAGCTATTTTTCCCAACCGTGTTTGTACGGATGAGAGAGACAGCAAGAAACTTACCAATGCCAATAAAATTACCAGCACAAGCAGTATTTTTACAACTATTTTTTTAAATCGTTTGATAAGCGTTAAATTTGCATTTTTATGGCAATTTTCGTGCCTTTATTAGTTACTGATGGTCAAAGATAAATCTATTTATATTCTTGGTATTGAATCGTCCTGTGATGATACCAGTGCTGCCGTAATTTGCAATGGCAAAGTACTAACAAATGTTGTTGCAAACCAAGAAATTCACGCCAAATATGGAGGTGTAGTTCCTGAATTGGCTTCCCGTGCACACCAACAAAATATTGTTCCTGTAATTCAGCAAGCAATTCAACAGGCAAATATCGACAAAAAACAGTTAAGTGCCATCGCTTTTACGCGCGGACCTGGATTAATGGGTTCTTTATTGGTTGGAAGCTCTTTTGCAAGGTCACTTTCCTTGGCATTAAACATTCCATTAATTTCTGTAAATCATATGCAGGCACACGTTTTAGCCCATTTTATTGATGATGAAAAGCAGGAAAAACCGCCTTTTCCATTTTTATGTTTGACCATAAGCGGCGGACATACTCAAATTGTAAAAATTACCAACTATTTTGACATGGAAGTTATTGGCGAAACTTTGGATGATGCAGTTGGCGAAGCTTTTGATAAATCGGCTAAAATTTTGGGATTGCCTTATCCGGGCGGACCGTTTATTGATAAATACGCAAGACTGGGAAATCCGAATGCTTTTGCGTTTTCCAAGCCAAAAATGGCCGATTTAAATTTTAGCTTCAGCGGATTAAAAACAGGGATTCTCTATTTTATTCAGAAAAAAGTAAAGGAAAATCCAAATTTCATAGAAGAAAACTTAAATGATATTTGCGCGTCAATCCAACGCACTATTGTTGAAATTTTGTTCGATAAACTAGAAAAAGCAGTTGAACTAACAGGAATTAAACATGTTGCCATCGCTGGCGGCGTAAGTGCAAATTCTGAAATTAGAGAAACCTTAAAAGCTACCGAAGAAAAGTTAGGCTGGAAAACCTATATTCCAAAATTTGAATATACTACAGATAATGCAGGAATGATTGCCATTGTGGGTTATTTAAAATACTTGGAAAATGATTTTTCAAATCAAAATACCAGCACAACCGCACGCTTGAAAGTAAATGAGAATTAGGATAAAATCCTATCCCCAGCCCTTTCCTACGGAAAGGGAGTTTGATTTAGCAAACGAATTTAACTTCCGTCTTCGGACTTCCGACTTCGAGCCAATATTTCAACTTTCTCTCTCTGCCAAAGACCTTAAATCTTTTCCTGTTG
>JAQVGD010000168.1 GCA_028696945.1 Lutibacter sp. | reverse complement strand
TTAGTTCTTCAAAATATTCCGATTCATAATCGGCGGATAGCATTTCTGCCTGTCCAAAAAACAAGGCTTCTAACTGTTTTAAATTATTAGACACTTTTCTTGTAATTGAAAAATCAAAAGAATTTGCAAAATTCATAAAAGCCTCCGCATTTATTTTCAACCCAAAATTCTTTGCCAATAAAACAAACAATGCAGCTTCCCAATTGTTATTTAATTTTGAGACGCTATTTTGAATTTGTTCCGCCTTTTTTTCCAATCTTTCAACATAAAGCCGCTCAAGCCAATTCGTAAAAATAAAAGGATCTATGCCGGCAATGTCTTTTTCACAGTTGATCCAGTTTTTATTTTTGCTAAAAAGCTGCTCATAATTGTTCAATAATTCCTTAGAAATATAATTTTTCAATTCCAAAGTGGCTATGGGCTCATTAGTTTTTCTAAAAACATCAACAGTATGTTCCCAAACAACATGCAAAATTACCGAATCATAATTCTCGTCATTTTCATGATTGTGAACATACCAATCGGATGAATTTAAATGAATTTCAACGTTTCCTGCCCAAAGCTGGTTGTTAATAACCAATTTGGCATTCAAAAAATCGGGTCCTGAATTTAAATTTGCAGTTCCTGCCGAGATAATTTCAATAATTTCACCGTTGGTAGATTTTAATTGAGCAGTTGAAAACAATTTAAGTTTCCACACAAAATGTAGTAGATTTTCCTTCATAGCAATTTAATAACAAATAAAAGTATGTATTTTCTTTCGGTAAAAAAAATTGAATCAGAATTTAACAGATTTCAGTATATTTAAATTATTTTTGTAACTTATAAATTTTAAGTAAATGAATATCATCGAAAGTTTAAAATGGAGGTATGCCACCAAAAAGTTTGATCCTTCAAAAAAATTATCGACACAACAAATTGATACGCTTAAAAATGCGTTTAATTTAATGGCGAGCTCATTTGGTTTGCAACCTTTAAAACTGATTATTATTGAGAACGAGAAACTTAAAGAAGAATTTGTAAAATATTGTTATTACCAACGTCAGGTTGCCGATGCTTCACACCTTTTGGTTTTATGTATTGAAAATGACACCACTACTGAAGCAATTAATGCTTATTTCGATTTGGAAAAAGAAATTAGAGGCACCTCAGAAGAAATTATTTCAAAATATAGGAATCAACTAATTAATAACTTCCAAAACAAATCTTTGGAAGAAAAACAAATATCGGCAACAAATCAAGTCTATCTTGCCTTAGGAAATTTAATGGTTGTTTGCGCCATTGAAAAAATAGACGCTTGTCCGATGGAAGGTTTTATGTCTGAGAAAATAGATGAATTGTTAAATTTACCTGCGCAAAATTTAAAATCAGTATTGTTGTTCCCTGTTGGATTTAGGGCTGATGATGATTTTATGAGTACTATGAAAAAAGTAAGAAAACCCTTAAATGAAACCGTCTTAGAAATATTATAAAAACTTAAACAACAAGAAAATGACAAAAGATATAAGAACTCTTGAACCAAAAGAACTTTGGAATAATTTTGCCGATTTAAATGCAGTTCCGAGAGGTTCAAAAAAAGAAGAGCGCGTAATACAATTTATGGTCGATTTTGGAAAAAGATTAAACCTCGATACCGTGGTTGATCCTGTTGGAAATGTAATTATCAAAAAGCCTGCTTCAAAAGGCATGGAAAATCGCAAAACAGTAGTATTACAATCGCACTTGGATATGGTGCACCAAAAAAATTCGGATACCATTTTTAATTTTGACACAGAGGGAATTAAAATGCTTGTTGATGGTGATTGGGTTCGTGCAGATGGCACAACGCTTGGTGCTGATAATGGATTAGGCGTTGCCGCAATTATGAGTATTTTGGCTTCTAAAACCATTAAACACTCTTCACTTGAAGCCTTGTTCACTATTGATGAAGAAACAGGAATGACTGGTGCTATGGGATTGCAGTCCAATTATTTAAACGGTGAAATATTGCTTAATTTGGATACAGAAGAAGATGATGAAATTGATATTGGATGTGCCGGCGGCATTGATGTAACTGCTGAAAACACCTATAATGAGGTTGGCGTTCCAGTAAACAGTTGTGGATTTTCAATTGCCATTACGGGCTTAAAAGGAGGTCACTCGGGAATGGATATTCATAAAGGTTTGGGAAATGCCAATAAAATTATGAACCGTTTACTTTATGAAACAAAAGAATTTATTAGAATCTCAGAAATTAACGGCGGTAGTTTACGCAATGCCATTCCAAGGGAAAGTTTTGCAACCATTTCAGTTGCCAACTCCCGAAAAGAGGCTTTTATAAAAAGAATAAACAAAATTGCAAAAGAAATTAAAACCGAACTTGCAACTGTTGATCCAACTTTAGAAATTATAATTTCCGAAGTGGCTACCCCAAATAGAGTGATGACAACCATAAGTCAAAATACTTTACTCAACACAATCTATGCAGCACATAATGGTGTTTATAGAATGAGTAATGATATGAAAGATTTGGTGGAAACTTCAAATAATGTTGCTAGGGTAATTGTTAAGGATGAAAATATAAAAATATTGTGCTTAACAAGATCCTCCGTCGAATCATCAAAATTAGATTTGGCAAATGCACTTAGAGCAACATTTGAAATGGCGGGATATACCGTTACATTATCAGGCTCTTATCCTGGATGGAAACCAAATGTGAACTCTGCAGTTTTAAAGCTTTTAACCGAGACATACGAAAAATTATTTAACGAAAAACCTGATGTTGTTGCTTGTCACGCTGGTTTGGAATGCGGCATTTTAGGAACCAACTATCCTGATATGGATATGATTTCATTTGGACCAACCATACAAGGCGCACATTCACCAGATGAGAAAGCCAATATTAAATCCGTTCAAAAATTTTGGAAATTTTTACTCACTATTTTAGAAAATATTCCACTTAAAAAATAAAAAATAAAAGGGGTTGACATGTCAGCCTCTTTTG
The DNA here is from genome assembly GCA_028696945.1 of Lutibacter sp. Lineage (GTDB taxonomy): Bacteria > Bacteroidota > Bacteroidia > Flavobacteriales > Flavobacteriaceae > Lutibacter. Next base: position 4,070 of record JAQVGD010000168.1, on the reverse strand, counting down.
TTTTTTTATCTCTTTGTTAACAATATAAACTTTCTAAAACCATAAATAATTGTATTTTTACAGCTTAAAATAATTCGATATTTTTTTATGGGAAAAATTATTGCAATCGCCAATCAAAAGGGAGGCGTTGGTAAAACTACAACAACTATTAACTTGGCTGCAGCTTTGGGGGTTTTAGAAAAAAAAGTTTTGTTAATTGATGCCGATCCGCAAGCAAATGCCTCATCAGGCTTAGGCATTGCAATAGAAGAAGTTGAACTTGGAACGTATCAATTGTTAGAACATTCTATTTCAGCAAAAGAAGCAATTGTTGCTACAAATTCTCCAAATGTTGATATTATCCCTGCGCATATCGATTTGGTTGCAATAGAAATAGAATTGGTAGATAAGCAGAATAGAGAATATATGCTTAAGGAAGCCTTAAAAGAAATAAAAGATGACTACGATTATATTTTAATAGATTGTGCGCCGTCACTTGGATTAATTACTTTAAATTCACTGGTTGCGGCTGATTCTGTCATCATCCCAATTCAATGTGAATATTTTGCATTGGAAGGTTTGGGAAAATTGTTAAACACCATAAAAAGTGTCCAAAAAATACACAATACCACTTTGGATATTGAAGGATTGTTATTAACGATGTACGATTCTCGTTTACGTCTTTCAAACCAAGTTGTGGAAGAAGTTAAAAAGCATTTCCAAAATATGGTTTTCAAAACCATTATTCAACGAAACGTTCGGTTAAGCGAAGCTCCAAGTTATGGCGAAAGCATTATCGCTTATGATGCAACAAGCACAGGCGCTATAAATTATATTAACTTAGCCAACGAAATTTTAAAACTGCATACCAACGATGGCAAAAGCAATTAAAAAACAAGCGATGGGAAGAGGTTTATCTGCCCTATTGAACAATTCAGACATTACTTCTGCAAACGATAAAAATGCCGATAAACTTGTTGGCAGTATTTTGGAAATTGATTTGGATTTAATTGAAGTAAATCCTTTTCAGCCAAGAAGTCATTTTAATGAAGAATCATTGCGAGAATTGGCGAGTTCTATTAAAGAATTGGGTGTTATTCAGCCAATTACCATCAGAAAACTAGAAGGAAATAAATTTCAATTGGTTTCTGGAGAAAGAAGATTCAGAGCTTCAAAATTAATTGGAAATACCACAATTCCTGCCTACATAAGGCTTGCCAATGATCAGGAAATGCTTGAAATGGCATTAGTTGAAAATATACAACGAAAAGATTTAGACCCAATTGAAGTTGCGCTTACTTACCAAAGATTGATTGATGAAATTGATTTAACCCAAGAAGAAATGAGCAAACGCGTTGGTAAAAAACGCTCTACCATCAGCAATTATTTAAGATTGCTAAAATTGGATCCAATAATTCAAACAGGGATGCGCGATGGATTTTTATCCATGGGACACGGAAGAGCATTAATAAATGTTGAAAATACAGAAGATCAATTAAGCATTTACGAAAAAATTATTCAGCAAAAATTATCGGTTAGGCAAACAGAACAATTGGTTAAGGAATTAAAGGACGGTGTTGTTGCAAAACCTAAAAAACTGGTTAAAGAAACCAAACTTCCAACGTATGCAAGTAACGGACAAAAAGTTTTTAGCGATTACTTTGGGCATAAAATTGACATAAAATTATCGGGAAAAGATAAAGGGAAAATTAGCATTCCATTTCATTCGGAAGAAGATTTTAACCGAATTAAAAAATTATTGGAATAAGTGCTTAAAAAAAAGCTATATATCTGTTTATTGATTACTGTCATGGCAGTATTTAATGGCTATGCGCAAGAAGTGGCTGATGTAAAAATTAAGGATACAATTAGACCATCAAGCGACAGTTTTAAACCGCTGTCTCCTGCAAAAGCCGCCTTTTATTCCGCAGTTTTGCCAGGACTTGGACAAGCGTTCAACAAAAAATACTGGAAAATTCCTATTGTTTATGGGGCGTTGGGTTCTGGTGTTTATTTTTATCATTCAAATAACGACAACTATAACAGGGCAAGAACGGCCTACAAATTAAGAATCAATGATAAACCTGATGAATTTGACGGTTTAAACGGAAATATTTATTTATCAAAAGACGCTTTAATTTCCGCACAAAAATCATATAAGAAAGATCGGGATTTATCACTTCTTGTTACTGTTGGTTTTTATATATTGCAAATTGTTGAAGCAAGCGTGAATGCGCATTTACTGCAACATAATGTTGACAGTAATCTATCTGTTTCCCCCCAAATAATCGGCAGTGACGTCAATGACAAATCAATTGTCGGCGCAACAATTAATTTTAATTTTTAACTAAAAAGTAAGCATAACAATGACATCATACAAAAACTAATGTAAGAATGCGAATTACATATAACCATTAAAAAACAATAAATACTTACATTATGAAAATAGCTTTATTGGGTTATGGTAAAATGGGTAAAATAATTGAACAAATTGCATTGCAAAGAGGTCATGAAATCGTGTTGAAAATAGATGAAAACAGTGCGGATTTCGATATTACTTTAGCCGATGTAGCGATAGATTTTAGCATTCCTGCAGCAGCTTTTAACAATATTTCAAACTGTTTAAACAATCATGTTCCCGTAATTAGCGGCACAACAGGGTGGTTGGCTAAATTGCCAGAAGCAGTTGAACTTTGCAAACAAAATAATGGCGCATTTATTTCCGCTTCTAATTTCAGTCTCGGCGTAAATATTTTTTTTGAATTAAATACCTATTTGGCAAAACTGATGCATAATTTAGAGCAATATACAATTTCCATAGAAGAAATTCATCACACCAAAAAATTAGATGCCCCAAGTGGCACCGCAATTACTCTGGCTGAAGGAATTATTGATAATACCGAGAAAGAAAGTTGGACTTTAAATGTAACAAACAAGGAAACAGAAATACCAATAACAGCAAAACGCATTGATGAAGTTCCGGGAACACATTCCGTTGCCTACAAATCGGCCGTAGATTCTTTAGAGATTAAACACACTGCGCATAGCAGAGATGGTTTTGCCTTGGGCGCAGTAATTGCTGCGGAATGGATTATTGGAAAAACAGGTGTTTTTACCATGAAAGACGTTTTAGGACTTAAATAACATTAAAAAAATTAATTATGACAATGATACAATGGTTTATATTTTTCTTAATCGTTCAAGTGATTCACTTTGCGGGAACATGGAAACTATACGTAAAAGCTGGCAGAAAGTCTTGGGAAGCAATAATCCCAGTGTATAATGCTATCGTGCTACTTAAAATATTAAAAAGACCAACTTGGTGGGTAATTTTATTGTTCATTCCAATCATTAATTTATTGATGTTCCCTGTAATCTGGGTTGAAACCATAAGAAGTTTTGGAAAATACAAAACAATTGATTCAATTTTAGTTGTTTTAACACTTGGTTTTTACATTTATTATTTAAACTATATCGCCGATGTAAGTTATGTGGAGGATCGCAGTTTAAAATCAAGAACTGAGGTGGGAGAATGGGTAAGCTCCATTGTTTTTGCCATTATTGCCGCAACGTTGGTGCACACTTATTTTATGCAACCTTATACTATCCCAACTTCCTCATTGGAAAAATCGTTGTTGGTTGGCGATTTCCTGTTTGTGAGTAAATTTCATTATGGCGCAAGAACACCAATGACGGTTATTGCTGCACCGATGGTTCATGATTCATTGCCATTATTAAAAGTAAAATCATATTTAAAAACGCCACATTTGCCTTATTTTAGGTTGCCTGGTTTTGAAAAAATAAAACGCAATGAAATTGTGGTTTTTAACTGGCCCGTTGATACCGTTCGTTTTTTTAGGGATAAATCGAATATCCACGTAAACAAACCCATTGACAAAAAATCGAATTATGTAAAAAGATGTGTGGGTATTCCAGGTGATTCTTTGGAAATAAAAGAAGGTTACGTATATGTCAATGGCGAAAGAACCGTGCTTCCTGATAGAGCCTTACCACAATATATGCATAAAGTGATAACTGACGGCCAACAACTTTCTGCCGCTTCCTTAAAAAGATACAAAGTTACGGAAGGT
>JAQVGD010000167.1 GCA_028696945.1 Lutibacter sp. | reverse complement strand
AAGTTCCTCTCGGCTGAATTCCAATAAGTACCGTATTTTTAAAATTGGTGTGATTTTCAATCAGTTGACAAGCTAATCTATGTAAAATGATATGAATTTCTTTTGAGTTAAGCAGTATTTTTTTACTCATGGCGATACCAAACTTTGTTTGGAATACAAATATAAAGCATTTTGTTAATTAATTTGTTAAAAACATTTAGAAGTTGTTTTTAATATCTTACGTTTGTTCCCGTACTTTTATTGTGACTCTAAATTTGCAACTTATATTATGGATTTCACTCCAAAAGAAAATAACATATCGCTGTCAAAATTCGAATCGATGCTAAAAACGAATAGTATTTATTTTTTCGATTCTATTGAGTTTGAAGAAATAGTGCATTATTATTTAGATTCTGGCAAAAATTCATTGGCGAAAAAAGCAATTAATTTGGGATTAAAACAACACCCTAATTCCGTTATGTTAAAATTATTGCAGGCAGAATTATTGATTTTTGACGATGAATATGAAAAGGCAGGGGCGTTGTTAAAGGAATTACAGGCCATAGAGCCTGCCAATGATGAAATTTATGTGCAACAGGCAAGTATTTTTTCTAAAAAAGACAATCATTTAAAGGCAATATCTTTATTGAAAATTGCTTTGACTTATACAGATGATGAAGCCGATATTTTTTCCTTACTTGGGATGGAATATTTGTATCTAGATGATTTTGATGAAGCACTTTCTAATTTTTCAAAGTGTCTGGAGGCCGATGTTGAAGATTATTCCGCACTTTATAACGTGATTTATTGCTTTGATATGCAAAATAAACATTTAGAAGCAACGGAATATTTAAACAACTACATTAATAAAGATCCTTATAGCGAAATTGCCTGGCACCAATTGGGTCGCCAATTTTTTATTGTAGAAAACTATATCGAAGCGTTGCGCGCCTTTGATTTTGCAGTATTAATTGATGAGTATTTTGTAGGTGCTTACCTTGAAAAGGCAAAAACGTTGGAGGAATTAGACCGTTTTGAAGAAGCTATAGAAAATTATAAGATTACCTTAAAATTGGATGACCCAACTTCTTTCGTCTTTTTTAGAATTGGAGAATGTTATGAAAAATTAAAAAAATCGGCTTTAGCCATACAATATTACAAAAAAGCAGTTCAGGAAGATCCGCTTTTAGACAAAGGCTGGATTGCCATTGCCAATTTGTACATTAAGGGGGAAAAGTATGATAAAGCATTGTTTTATTTGAATAAAGCCATTGAAATTGATGAGTCAAATGCAATATATTGGCGAAAATATGCGGAAATTACTTTAAAACTTAACTATTTTGAAGAGGCCGTAATTGCATTTCAACAATGTATTTTCTTACAGGATTTGGATTTGGTAATTTGGGTTGGTTTAAGTGATGTGTTGTGTTTTTTAGGAGAATATGAAGATGCATTAACGAATTTACTAAAAGCCAAATTGTATTTTGACGATTTTGCAGAAATAGAATATAGGCTCGCTAGTTTGTATTTTAAATTTAAGAATTACCCAAAGGGAACGATGCATTTAACAGAAGCATTGGCCATAGATTATGAATACCACACTATCATTAAAGAACTATTTCCTGAAATTTATAAACTGCAAAAAGTAAAGGATATAATAAGCCAATACAAATAAATTTCATCTGTTTTAATTTTATTTTTTTAGCGGTAACAGCTGCTGTTCGCCATTAATCATTTCTTTGTGTTTCAAAATTTGAAATGCTCGTTTCATTATAAAATGTTACATTTGCCTGATAACCATTAGCGACAAATGCAACATAGAAAATTTAGTCATTACCTCATTATTTTACTAAAGGGAATAGCCATGGGTGCCGCAGATGTGGTTCCAGGTGTTTCTGGCGGAACAATAGCTTTTATTTCAGGAATTTACGAAGAGTTATTATCATCCATTAGTGCTGTTAATTTTACAACGTTAAAATTGTTGAAAAAAGAAGGTATTAAGGCTACATGGAAGGCTATTAATGGCAATTTTTTATTGGCTCTTTTGTCGGGTATTTTTATCAGTATTATTTCGTTGGCAAAACTTATTTCTTGGTTGTTGGAAAACAAGCCAATTATGGTTTGGTCTTTCTTTTTTGGTTTGGTTTTGGCAAGTATTTTATTTGTAGGAAAACAAATCGCAAAATGGGATGCTCCAACAATAATTTTGTTTATAATTGGTGCTTTTATCGCGTATTTTATTACCACTTTACATCCTGCAATTTCTGAAAGTTCTTCGCTGTTATTTTACTTTCTTGCGGGTGCTTTGGCTATATGCGCTATGATTTTACCCGGCATTTCCGGCTCTTTTATTTTGGTGCTTTTAGGGGCATACAAACCTGTTTTGGACGCCATTCACAATAGAAATTTCCAATTGCTCGCAGTAGTGGCAATTGGGGCAGTGATTGGATTATTGTCGTTTGCAAAAGTGTTGCGTTGGCTGTTTGACCACCATAAAAATTACACCTTGGCAGTATTGACGGGTTTTATTTTGGGCTCTTTAAATAAAATATGGCCATGGAAAAAAACGCTGACTTGGCGTGTAAATTCTCACAACATAAAAATTCCTTTTAATGAACAAAGTGTTTCGCCGTTTTCTTATGATGGAGATCCACAATTAATGATGGCCATTATTTTGTTAATTACCGGTTTCGCAGTAATTATACTGTTAGAAAAGCTGGCCAATATTTCAAATAAAGCATAAACTATGGCAAGAACCCGCAGTTTGTCAGACAAGTTTTTCCTTTTTGTTAAAGGACTTTCTATGGGGGCTGCAAATAAAGTTCCTGGGGTATCTGGTGGCATGGTTTCTTTTGTTTTTGGTTTTTATGAAGAGTTAATTTATTCCCTTAAAAAAATAAATTATAAAGCGTTTTTATTGCTTTATAATAAACGATTTAAAAGTTTTTACTATTATATAAACGGAACTTTTTTATTGCTTGTTTTAGGTGGAAGTGTTTTTAGTTATTTCAGTGTTTCTTTAATCTTAGATTATTTGCTAAAACACTACGAACTGTATGTTTGGAGTTCCTTTTTTGGGATGATTATTGGTTCAATTTACTATATTTCAAAAGACTTTAATGACTGGAGAAGAAGTAATATCATTTCTATGATTATAGGAATTGTTATTGGTATTGCCATTAGTTTTATGAATCCCGCCAAAGAAAATGACAACTTGTGGTTTGTGTTTTTCTGCGGAATTATTGGGGTTTCTGGAATGACGCTACCAGGGCTTTCAGGATCCTTTATCTTAATTTTAATGGGAAATTATGTGCTGCTATTAGTAGATTCCGTTACGATGTTGTATAAAACTATGATGGAAGTTTTTATGGGCGATTTTAGTTTTATAGATGATGCTGTAAGAATAAGATATTTAAAAATTATTGCCGTTTTTACAGGTGGTTCCGCTTTTGGCTTGGTAATTACTTCCCATATTTTGGGCTACGTGCTAAAACGCTGGCACCGAATAGTTACTGCAATCATTATTGGTTTTATAACAGGTTCTTTAGGTATTGTTTGGCCCTGGAAAAAGGTAGTGTATAAAATTGTAAACGGTAAAAATTTGTTAGATATCAACGGAGAGAAAGTAATTGAGAATTATAAAAGATATTTTCCCGATTTTTCGCAACAGGAAACCTGGATTGCCATCTTCTTTATTTTTGTGGGAGTTTTACTGGTCTTGTTAATTGATAAATATGGATCTGAACGTAAAGAATACAACAATGAATAATAATCGCATTAAATTTGGTATCATAGGAAAAAATATTTCCTATTCTTTTTCTCGAAAATATTTTCTGGAAAAATTTAAAAAAATGGGCTTCAATAATTACCAATATTACAATTTTGACATCCCTGAAATTGAGGAATTTCCTTTTTTATTATATCATAAAGAAGATGAATTTAAAGGGTTGAATGTTACCATCCCGTATAAAGAAGCCATCATTAAATATCTGGATGAAGTTGATGCTGAAGCTGAAAAAATTGGTGCGGTAAACACGATAAAGGTAACTGATGACAATCAATTGATTGGGTATAATACCGATGTTTATGGTTTTCAAAAATCGATTGAACCTTTGTTGAAAAGCCATCATAAAAAGGCTCTAATCTTAGGAACAGGAGGTGCTTCAAAAGCCATTGCCTATGTTTTTAATAAATTAAATATTGCCTATAAATTTGTTTCGCGAAACGAGAATGAAAACATGTTTAGCTATAAAATGTTGGATGCAGCAATTTTGGATGAATATTTAATTATTGTTAATTGCACGCCTGTTGGAACGCATCCAAATATTGAGGATGCCCCAGCCATTCCTTATCAATACTTGTCTGAAAAACATTTATTGTATGATTTAATTTATAATCCTTCTGAAACCAAATTTTTGCAAGAAGGCAAAAAGCAGGGAGCCAGTATCAAAAACGGATTGGAGATGCTTGAATTGCAAGCGGAAAAGTCATGGGAAATATGGAATTCATAAAAAGAATTCCATAAATTTACGCAACTTTAGCTAAAACTTTGCATCTTTTAAAGAGGTAGTTTTTGAGTAAAAGGCTATTTTTGAAATTATTAATGAATATAATTAAACGAACCTTAAACATTTTTATATGTTAAACCAAGACAATAAATTACCAGTAGAAGAAAATAATTCAACGCCGCAAGTTTCTGAAATTCAGGAAGAAATTCAAAAAGAAATAAAGCCGAAGAAAAAGACTTCAACAAGCAATATTGTTGATGAAATTGATAGCGAAATTGTTGAAAAAAAATCAACACCTCAAGTTTTTGAAATTCAGGAAGACCTTCAAGAAGAAATAAAGCCGAAGAAAAAGACTTCAGCAAGCAATATTGTTGATGAAATTGATAGCGAAATTGTTGAAAAAAAATCAACGCCTCAAGCTTCTGAAATTCAGGAAGAAATTCAAGAAGAAATAAAGCCTAAAAAAAAGAAAACGGCCAGTAAAGCTGTTGATGAAATGGATAGTGAAATTGCTGAAACTTCAGAAGAGATTGAACATTCAACGATTGAAATGCTTGATTATGCGAATTTTACTTTAGAGGATCTGGTAAGCGAATTGGGTAAACTTGTTAAAGAAAATGCGGTTCATAACATTACAAATAACGTTAATGCCATTAAACAAGCTTTTCATATTAAATACGGCGAAGTATTAAAGGTTGAAAAAGAAAAATTTCTAGAGCTTGGTGGTAATATTGTTGATTTTAAGTACAGTAGCCCAATAAAATCGACCTACAACAGTATTCTTTATGATTTTAAAATTAAAAGAAATGAGTTTTATGCTAGTCAGGATAAGCAACTAAACGATAATTTACAAGCAAAACTAAGTTTAATAGAAGAGCTTAAGCATTTAATCGATAACGCAGAAGGTGCTACGATGTATAAAATGTTTAAGGATATTCAAGCCAGATGGGTTAAAATCGGACTTATTCCCAGAGTAAAATACAACGATACTTGGAGAACATACCAACATCATGTGGAACGGTTTTATGATTTGTTGCACCTAAGCAATGATTTGCGTGACCTCGATTTTAAACATAATTTGGAAGAAAAATTGAAACTTGTAACTAGAGCTGAAGAGTTGACAGAATCAGATGATGTAAATACCGCTTTTAAAGAACTTCAAGTTTTACATAAACTTTGGAAAGAAGACATTGGACCAATAGCAAGCGATCAAAGAGAGGAGATTTGGGATAGATTTAGTGAGGCGACCAGAAAGGTACACGATAAGCGCCATGATTTTTTCAAGGATCTGAAATCTAAATATGAAGGAAATGTTGAAAAGAAATTAGCTATTATTACCGAGATAGAAGCACTTGATACTTCAAAAAATTCAACTCGAAGCGATTGGCAAAAAAGTATCAAAGAACTAGAACTTTTACGTAATAAGTTCTCTGAAATTAAGCAAGTTCCAAGAGAAAAAAGCGATTTTATCTGGGCGAAATATAAAGAGGCAACTAGAAAATTTAATGTTGAAAAAAACAATTACTTCAAACTAGTTAAACGCGAACACCTTGATAATTTAAATAAAAAGAAATCTCTTATTGAGAAGGCGATAGCCATAAAAGACAGTGAAGATTGGGATATTACTACTGAAGTAATGAAGAAAATACAGGCAGATTGGAAGAAGATTGGCCATGTTCCCCAAAAATATTCTGATAAATTATGGAAGGAATTTAAAGATGCATGCAATCATTATTTCGACAGATTCCATCAACAGCAAGACGCTGGCTCTAAATTGGAGCTTGATGTTTTCAGTAAAAAGAAAGAACTCTTAACTGAGATTAAAAAAGTTATTGAAGACAAAACCGAAATTACCATAGATATGTTTAATGAATATGTCAAAAATTGGCGTAATTTGGGAAGAGTACCTCATGAAATGAAACATATTGAAGTTAAATTCAATAAATTATTGGATAAAATAGTCGAAGAAAATACGATTGATAAGCAAGATGTTGAAATGATTAAGTTTGAAAACTTAGTGAATAGTTATATCGAGCAAAAAAATTACAGGAAATTAGATTCAGAACAGCTTTTTATTAGAAGAAAAATTGATGAAACTTCAAAGGAAATACAACAATTAGAAAATAATATCGGATTTATATCCAATGTTTCTGAAGACAATCCTTTAGTTCAAAACGTAAGGAATCATATCAATGTCTATAAAGAGAAATTAGAAATTTGGAAATCTAAATTAGATTTTTTAAGACAATTGGATTATTAAAAAAAGCCTGCAGTCGCAGGCTTTTTTTATGGATAAGGTAGTAATCTTAATATTAGTTTATTCATATTTTAAAAGGGCAATGACTTCTATTTTAACATCGCTCCATGTTTTTGTGATACCATCATCACCTGTATGTAAGTCTTTGCATACCACATTTAAAGCCTCTAAAGCTGCTTTGGCTTGCCAATTATCTAATTCCATGTTCCCAACTATGGTAACTTTATTGTCTGTTATAATATAAGCTATTGGCAATTCTCTAGTGATGCCATTCATTGTTATATCAACGGTACTTGAATTTTCATTATTT
>JAQVGD010000166.1 GCA_028696945.1 Lutibacter sp. | reverse complement strand
GATTAATGGCGAACTGCATCTGTACCAATAAAAAATAAAAATTAAACAGATGAAACGAGCATAACAAATTTTGATACACAGCAGAATGATTAATGGCGAACTGCATCTGTACCAATAAAAAATAAAATATAAACAGATGAAAAAGATTTTATTGCTTTCTGATACGCACGGTTATATTGATGACCAAATTTTGAAGTTTGTGAAACAGGTTGATGAAGTTTGGCATGTGGGAGATATTGGCTCTTTTGAAGTGGTTGAAGCCCTAAGAAAGTTAAAACCTTTAAGAGCGGTTTATGGAAATATAGACGATTCGTTGATGAGAACCGAATTTCCACTGGACAATAAATTTATCCTTGAAAAAGTTTCCGTTTGGATGACCCATATTGGCGGTTATCCTAATAATTACAACCCGAGAGTTAAGGAAGAATTGGCTAAAAATCCGCCGAAATTATTTATTACCGGCCATTCCCATATTTTAAAAGTGATGTTCGATAAAAAGTTAAATATCCTTCATATAAATCCGGGTGCTGCGGGAAAATACGGATTTCATACCATAAGAACGATGTTGCGGTTTGAAATTCATGAAGATAATATCAAAAATTTGGAAATTATTGAACTCGAAAAGCGCTCTTAATATTTTCTAAAGTTTAAATTAAAAAATCGTATATCTTAAATCGTAATTAAATTCGCGTTAGGGATTGAAGAGGAAAACCTGGCATTGTGAGTTTGTGAAGTAATATATTCAAAAGATTACCACGCTGCGCTCGCAATGACAGTTTGGAACGAAAAGCCCGACCCCCCGCCTTTTCGGCGGGGGGAAACGCCAAAATATTTTACTAAATAATCTAAAACAAAAAAACCATTTCAAAATAAATTGAAATGGTTTGCGCACACTAAATATACAAAGATTGTAGGTTTATCGCAATCTGTCCACAGATTTTACGAGTTCTTCATCCTTTTTTATTGCTTTATTGGCTAAAACCACAAAGACAATAGTAAAAATAGGAATGAGCAACCCAATACCCTTCTCGGAAATTTTAATTTCTCCAGATAAATTTTGTGCAAAATACACGAGTATGCCTACTAAAATAAAATTAATCAAAATTGTTAATCGCCCTAAAACAAACTGCAGTTGTCTTTTTTTATACTGAAAAATTGCAATAAGCGTTAGTATGGCGGATGCTATAAACAATACAAAAACACTAACCAAGGCCAAATTGTCTGAACTTAGTGAATCCAATGCAAAAAATTTAATTCCCTGCTCGGTTACCCATAAATTTAGGAGAAAAATTAATCCTCCTGAGAGCAATGTAGCAATTAATAAATAAATCGATTGTACTCTTTGAATCATACTTATACCAATTACAGCAAAAATACGTTTTATTTTTAAAGATAAAAAGATTACTATATAAAATAATTTTATATATTTGCAATGTCCTACATCATAATACAATACAGGACCTACAACTAAAACTAATCACTACCCAGATTAATTCACGATGAAATTCTTAATTTAATAAGATAACAACATTTATTCACTAACAATTATTACATATTTACATAATGTTTGAAATTTCCGAACTAAAGGATAAATCTCTTTTAGAATTACAAGAGATTGCTAAAACCGTTGGAGCAAAGAAGTTTAGCCAATTAAAGAAACTGGATTTGGTTTATTTAATTCTAGACATTCAAGCCGCTGTTCCTGAAGCAATTACAAATAATGAGGATTTGTCTGACGACAACAAGCCCCGTCGCAAACGAATCGTTAAAAAAGCAATTCAACCCAAAGCAAACAAAAAAGCTCCTTCTTTGCAACCACAAAAAGAAAAAGCGCCCGAACTTTTTACGCCAATTAAAAATGCTGAAGTTGAAGAAACTGCAAAACCAATTCAAGTTCCCACAGTAAAAAAAGCCATTAAAAAGGCAGTAAAATTTTCGCCAGAAATTCCAGTTGAAAATACTGAGACTGAAACTATTAAAAAACCAGAAGTTAGAACCGATGTTGTAAAAGTTGCCATAAAAAAACCAGTAAAACTTGCGCAAAGAGCTGAAATTGAAAGTCAGCCAGAAAGTATTGAAAAAAATATTGTTAGTGCTGAAATTGAACAAGAAAAACCTGTTCAGAACCAACCTAAACATCAAAATAAGCAGCCTAAACAACAAGGAAGCCAACAACAAGGAAGCCAACAACAAGGAAGCCAACAACAAGGAAGTCAACAACAAGCAAACCAACAAAGAGAAAAAGGGCCACGTAAACCAGGAAATCGCTTTAGAGATCCTGATTATGAATTTGACGGTATTATTGAAAGCGAAGGTGTGTTGGAAATGATGCCTGATGGATATGGTTTTTTACGTTCATCAGATTACAATTATCTTTCATCTCCAGATGATATTTATTTATCCCAATCACAGGTTAAATTGTTTGGTTTAAAAACTGGAGACACCGTAAAAGGTGTGGTTAGACCGCCAAAAGAAGGTGAAAAGTATTTTCCGTTAATCCGCGTTTCAAAAATAAACGGCTTAAACCAGAATGTGGTTAGAGACCGTGTTTCGTTTGAACATTTAACGCCTTTATTTCCACAGGAAAAGTTCAATTTGGCAGGAAAAAACAGCACGCTTTCCACAAGAATTATGGATTTATTTTGTCCGATAGGAAAAGGACAAAGAGGGATGATTGTTTCGCAACCTAAAACAGGTAAAACAATGTTGCTTAAAGACATTGCAAATTCGATTGCATCAAATCACCCAGAAGTTTATCAAATAATCCTTCTAATTGATGAAAGACCTGAAGAGGTAACGGATATGCAGCGAAGCGTAAAAGGGGAAGTTATTGCTTCAACTTTTGACGAACCGGCAGAAAAACATGTTAGAGTTGCCAATATTGTTTTAGAAAAAGCAAAACGTTTGGTTGAATGCGGACACGATGTGGTTATTTTATTGGATTCCATTACCCGCTTGGCCAGAGCGTATAATACTGTTGCGCCTGCATCAGGTAAAATTTTATCGGGTGGTATTGATGCCAACGCATTACACAAACCCAAACGATTTTTTGGAGCTGCAAGAAATATTGAAAATGGAGGTTCCCTGTCTATTATTGCCACTGCATTGACAGAAACAGGTTCTAAAATGGATGAAGTTATCTTTGAAGAATTTAAAGGAACAGGAAATATGGAGCTTCAATTGGAAAGAAATATTGCCAATCGAAGAATTTACCCAGCAATTGACCTTGTTAAATCGAGCACACGAAGAGATGATTTACTATTAGATCCAAAAACAGTAAAACGCATGTGGATACTCAGAAAATATTTGGCTGATATGAATCCCGTAGAAGCTATGGAATTCATTAAAAGTAAAATTCAATACACCACTTCAAATGAAGAATTTTTAATCTCTATGAATGGTTAAGTGAGAAGTGAAATATTAGAAGTGAAATATTAGAAGTGAAATATTAGAAGTGAAATACTAGAAGTGAAATATTAGAAGTGAAATATTAGAAGTGAAATATTAGAAGTGAAATATTAGAAGTGAAAACAAAAAAAGCGAGCAGTAGCTCGCTTTTTTTGTTTAATTTGTATAATATTAATTTTTGGTAATTAACCTAATATTTACTCTCCAGTTAAATTGACTGCTATGGTCAACCTAAATCAGAGAAGTAAACCTTTAACTTTTAAACAAAAGAAGTCAACTGCACATTTAGTTTTTGCCGAATCTCAAACCAACGCTTTAAAGTTAAAAGAGCAAAAATTTCTCCAGTGCTCTTGACAATATTTGGAAATTTATAGCTATATTCGACCTAAACAAGTCAAGTCTAAAAAAGGTACAATGACACTCGGGCAAAAAATTAGAGAATTAAGAGAACAGGCAGGAATGTTTCAAAGGGAGTTAGCTTCTGTACTTGAAATTGGAGATGGTTTTTTAAGCAAAGTAGAAAATAACCAAAAAACCTTAAAAAGAGAACATCTAATTAAAATTAGCAGACTCTTCAATTATTCAATTTCTGAATTGGAAGCCTTATGGATAGGCACAAAACTGTATGAAATTGTAAAAGATGAACAAGAAGCACTAAATGCTTTAAAAGTAGCAGAACAAGAATTGAGCTATGCGAAATCACGAACACAAAAGCCTCTTAAAAAATCTGTGAGTAAATAAAATATAGAAACACAATATGACCTACTTTAATGAATTAAGGGAAATAACGAAAACAATTCCTGATACAATTGTTGATTTTACAATTCCAAGAGATAGAACATCTCCTCCTACTCAAGCATCCTCAAATTTTATTACAAACAAAGAACAAGGAGATTGGGCAGAAGACTTAATTTTTAGAGCCATAAATGAAACTTCTCAAAATTATATAGCTGTTCGTTACGGAAAGTCTGATGATTTAGTGTCTGGGGAAATTGGGTTTGATGAATTTTACAACGAATTTCAAGACGAATTAGATGCAATCGGCAAAAGACCAGATCTATTAGTATTTAGAAAATCTGATTTTGATAAAAATTTAGGATACGATATAAGCAATATTAATCATTCACAGATTACAGATTATGTGAAAAAGGCAATTGCAGGTTTGGAAATACGTTCAAGTGCTTTTCTAATTGACAAATATGAAAGAGAAATGCAGGAAAGAACTAAAACTCATTTAGAATCCGCATTAATGATTAAAGACAGAATAATAAATGAATTTTCAGATGTATTTGAACATCCTAAAAAGAAACCTTATTTAGACATCCTTAAAAGTATAAATAACAAAACTATTAACGCTATTAATTTTCGCAGGCCTAGTTGGAATTCTACTGAGCGATTACAAGAATTAACATTATTATTTAAAGAATTAAAACACAACATTAGTGTCAGTCAAAAACGTGACTACTTAAGTATTACACCAAAAGTTGAAGACATTAAAGTGGTTTATAAATGGGCAGAAACATTTGACATTCCTCATTATTATTTTCAAGTTTTCTTTGATAAATCCTACGGAATTTCTTTCAAAAATATTCTTTCTCTACTTACTGAACCCGAAAAGGAAGGAGAATATTACGAAATAAGTAAAGACATAAAAAATCAAAACAAAACCACAATAAAAATAAATACACGCAATACAAATCAAGTCGCTTATAAGGTATTAGAACCAGAACATAAAAGTGTTAGAAAAGAAATTGGCAGGGGTCGGCTACTTTTTTATGTTAGGTTTGAAAAAGGAACTGCATACCTGGATATTGTTAGTCTAAAAAGATTATTAAACATAACTGATTTTTAAAATGGAATTAGAAAAAAAATACGCCAAAAAGATTGACTTAACTCATAGAAAAAAGTTTGCTCAATTTTTTACTCCACAACCAATTGCTGACTTAATGTCTGATTGGTTATTAGGAAATGAAAGTAGCAAAACTATTCTTGAGCCAGCTTTTGGTTTGGGTATTTTTTCAAGAACATTACTAAATAAAAAGCCCAATCTTTTAATTAAAGGATTTGAAATTGACGAAATTATTTTAAAAGTAGCTAAAGTGCACTTTGACACTTTAAGTAATGTTTCCTTAAACCTTGAAGATTATATGTATAATGATTGGAAAAATAAATATGATGGAATTATATGTAATCCTCCATATTTAAAATTTCACGATTATGATAACAAACAAATTTTACAAGAAGTTGAAAATAAATTAAAATTTAAGTTCAACGGATTTACCAACCTTTATACTCTTTTTCTTTTGAAATCTCTTTTTCAATTAAATAAAGACGGTAGAGCTGCATACATAATTCCTTCAGAGTTTTTAAATTCCGACTATGGAAAGTTGGTAAAAGAATATCTACTAAAAACAAAAACTTTAAGACACCTTTTCGTAATTGATTTTAAAGAAAATGTATTTGACGATGCAATGACAACTGCATCCATACTTCTTTTGGCAAATGACGAGAATAATTCTGAAATAAACATTACCACAATTGATTCAAAATCTGATTTACAGTTAATCAAAAGTTATATCGATTCGTATCCTGAAGGAAAAGGAGAATTCACATTTGCTCCAAAAGATTTAGACCCAAATATAAAATGGCGTAAATATTATCAATTACAAAATTCAATTAATTATCAAAATCTTGTTTCTTTTTCAACGTATGCAAAAGTTGTAAGAGGTATTGCAACAGGGGCAAATGAATATTTCACATTTAAACCATCAAAAGCAAAAAAATACAATATTCCAGAGTCAAATCTATTGCCTTGTATATGTAAAGCCAAAGATGTAAAAACTAATTTCTTTACAAATGAGGATTTCAAAAGTCTTATTAAAAATGACGAATTAACTTATCTCTTTAATGGGCAGAAAGCTAAAAGTAAAGAAGTGGTCAACTATATTAAAAAAGGAGAGAAAGAAGAAATTAATGAACGGTTTTTAACCAAAAGTAGAAAACCTTGGTATGCTTTAGAAGATCGTCCTCCTGCCCCGATTTGGGTTTCTGTTTTTCATAGAAATGGTATTAAATTTGTTAGGAACGAGGCGAACATTGCAAATCTCACAACTTTTCATTGTGTTTATCCAACAAGCTCTGATTTATTTTCAAAAATAAGTATTAATCTTTTATTTGCTTATCTATTAACTAACGTAGCGAAAGAGATATTTAGTGACAATAGACGAGAATACGGAAATGGATTAAATAAATTTGAACCGAATGACTTGAACAAATCTAAAATGCTTGACTTATCAATTTTATCTGAATCAAAAGTTGAGGAAATTTTAGATTTATATTCTAAATTCAAACAAACCCAAAATGAAAAATATATAAGCGAAATTGATTTAAAATTACGAAACGAATTTGCCAATGCTACACCAAAAATTCCAAAAGAGTATGTTTTTGCCAACGCTGAAAAAACCAGCTTATATTAAATCGACTGTTTTCGTCACTTATGTCAGAGAAGTACACTTTCAACGTATCCACCCCAGCAAGTACATTACTTTAGTACATCGGGATTCATATATTGGGGCAGTAATTTATGGAGTGCCGTAATTTTGGTGTCATTAATATTTTTCAGCACATAACACAACCATTTTTGGGGA
>JAQVGD010000165.1 GCA_028696945.1 Lutibacter sp. | reverse complement strand
CTTTTTCTTAAATATTACCGTCTTAATATTAATGGATTTGGCAACTAAAGTTGCTCTTTATGATGGTTATTATAACTACTTTTATTTAATGAGAATAACCAATACTGGCAAAGGATATCTATTGGCATTATTGTCTGTAATCGCTGTAGCCAACGTTTATATTTTTAGCAAAGCAGCCCTTGCTGAGGTTAGTATTCCTCAGTTTGGGGTGTATTGGTTTTTATTTGGATTGTTGTGGATATTATTATATGCCTGGTATAAAAAATCCTATAAAAATTTCAAAGAACTTTCCTTTAAAAATTATCGGATATTATTTTTTTTAGGATTTGTGGAAATCTTCAGCACTTATTATTTTTATAAGTCAATTCATGTAATTGCCAATCCGACTATCGTTTCCTTTTTAGGAAATATTTCCCCAGTTTTTATGATTGTCTTAAGTTTTTTCTTTTTAAAAGAGAGATTCACAAACATAGAATTTTTAGGGATGATTTTGGTGTTGTTTGGTGCTTTTGTGATTAGTTATAAAGGGAATATGGGTTTTGAGGATATGTTTATAAATGGTGCGCAGGATGTGTTGCTTTATAGCTTGTTTTCTGCCGTTAATTATGTGGTGGTAAAAAAAAATATCACAAAAATTCATCCAATTCTATTAACAATTAGCAGGTGTGTGTTTTTGCTTATTTTTTCTTTAATGGCATTAATGTTCTTTAAAGAATCTCTTATAATTTCTAAGCCAGCTTTCATCAATATCTTTATAGGCTCACTTCTAGGACCATTTCTGACAGTAATTTTGGGTTATTTGGCTTTGCAATACATAACATCGTCACACAGGGCAATCATAACTAGCACAAGAGGTCTTTTTGTATTATTAGGTGCCTATCTATATTTTGGGCAATTTCCAAAAGCAATAGCTTTAATAGGAGGCTTTATTACCATTATTGGCGTTTTAATAATTGCCTACGGAAGCATAAGGGGAAGAAAAAGAATGTATTTAAAGAAGGATATAAACAAGTTATGAAAAATACTGCACTTTGATTTAATTCAACGCGCAGTATTTTTTATATAATCTTTTTTTAAAGATTAAGTGAAGATGATTTGCGTTCTGTCACCATCACATAATTCATAAAATTCACCTATTGTTATAATATCGGAAACCTCATCCGATAAGTCTTCTTTTTTCAATTTAAACATATCAACAGCAAGTTTACAAGCGTAAAT
This sequence comes from Lutibacter sp., assembly GCA_028696945.1. Classification (GTDB taxonomy): domain Bacteria; phylum Bacteroidota; class Bacteroidia; order Flavobacteriales; family Flavobacteriaceae; genus Lutibacter. The sequence goes on along the minus strand of JAQVGD010000165.1, from coordinate 5,881 downwards.
TGTGCCACCACCAGCGGTAATCATTTCTAAAAATTCATCTACTGGAGGCATATCTAACTCTCCCATTTGTTTTCGCATCATACTTGATACAGCCGATTCTACACCCGGCAATCCTCCAAGCATTGTTGGAAATGGAAGTCCGCCCGGCATTCTCATAGCGGGGTTTCCAGTTGTTGCTGTATACAAATTATTCATAGTCTTCTTTGTGATTCCATCAAGGCCAAAGAAAGTAAAAAATAAATTTAATTCAATGCCTTCCATAACGGCTCCATTTGCCATAACCAATGATGCATATACGTCTTCTAAACTTCCTTTAGCACATATAATACAAACTTTTTCTAATGGTTTTTTTTCTTTTGTTTCCATTTTTAAAATTTTAAACTAGATACAACTAGTTGGTTTAGGGATTCCTGCAATTTTTGAGGAGAACTTTAAAGGACCTTTTGGGAACAATTGATATAATTGTTTAATATCAACAATACCTGATTTACCAACGCTTCTTATTGTTAATTGTTCTTTAGCGATAGTTTTTTCACGTAAATAATTGATAACTTCAAAGTGCTTTGGTGTTAATTCAATTCCTATTTCTTTTGCAATTTCTTTTGCAATTTCTTCGTTCCATTGGGTCATATCTTCAAGATACCCCTCTTCATTGACTTTTACTTGCGTTTCCGCTATCATTTTTTCTGCCATAATATTTTAATTTAATTATTTAGTTATACTTCATTTTTTATTTTTATATCCTTAGATACATTTTTCATATAAGTCACACCATACCCAAGTGCCTTTTTCATTTCAGGGCTGTTCATTTCTCTCATCACTCTCCATATAGAATATGACGGTACACTTTCGGTTTCCATACTATTAAAGGCTTTAATTGCATTTTTCATGATGCCAAGAACCTCTGGTTGAGTCATTTCTTTTACAATAGAAAGAATTGAAACAATACTGTCTGCGAGTTCCCTTAAATCTTGAGGGGAGAAACCAGTAACAATATTATCAATGATAGGTTTCAATTCTTTTAAGAATTTAAAATACCCTTTTTGCTCGTAAACATTCAATTCTTTGGTAAAGTCAATAATGGCTTCATTAGCAATAGGGCCAATTTCTTTACTTAAATCAACGGCCATTTCTAGCGTGTTCATGACTGTTTTAATATTTCCTATATTTCTTAAAAAGGAAATAGCTAAATCAGTTAATTCAGATGGTTCAATTTCCACTTGTCTTTTATCAAGTTCTTCAACAGTGGAATCATAGACATCTTTTCCAATGATACTCATATCAGACACTAAATCCTCAATGACAACAGTATTTAATCTTTGTTGATTTACATATCCAAGTATTAAATCCAATTTTTTATCGAGCGCATCAATTTGCGATTGTATATTCTTTTCTTCCATTACAAATCATGAGTTAGATTAAATACTTTTTTTTCCTGCCATAGACATATCCGCTTCAATAGGTAATTCTTTACCCTTCAGTAAAATGTGCCAGTATATCCACCTAAATAATACTTTTCCATAATGATTCATTTTTGTGTTTTTTAATAAACCAAAAGGTCCGATTCCCGGTAGCGGAAATGTTCCTGGCAGTGGCTCAGTTTCATAATTAAAATCTATTAAAGCACCTTTTCCATAACCAGTTTCAATATAACAATTTGCATGCCCATCAAATTTAGCGGGTAGTGGTCTTCCTTCCATAGCGGCTAAAATATTATCCAATAAAATTTCTCCTGCAAAGTGAGCAACAGAACCCGCTTTTGACGTAGGAAGATTAGCGGCATCTCCAATTACAAAAATATTTTCAAATTGGTCGGACTGTAATGTAAATTTGTTTGTTTTTACATAATTCATATCATCGCCTAAACCACTTCTTTTAATCATTTCAGAGCCCATATTTACTGGTACAATTGTTAAAATATCAAAATGAATTTCTTGCTCATCATAAGAAACGATTTTTTTGTTTTCGTTGTCAACATGCTCCAAATAGAAATCCGGAACAACTTTAATATTCTTTTCTTCCAGCAAATCTCCCAACATTTTTGATGCTACGGGTTTGGTAAATGCGCCAGACATTAGAGTGACATAAGTAATATTGACTTTTTCCCTGATACCTCTTTCTTTAAAATAAGCTTCGGCCAAACACACAAATTCAATAGGTGCAACAGGGCATTTGTAAGGTAATTCTGGAATACACATTACCAAATCGCCTCCTTCAAAATCTTTTAGTCTGTTGTGTAAGGCTAAGGCACCTTCAATGGTATAAAAATCAAAGATATCTTTAAACCACAATTTATCTTTTAAACCAGGTGTTAATGAAGGCTGTGTTTGTGTACCTGTTGCAATAATTAAAAAGTCATAATTTAATACCTGACCCCCTTCTAAATAAACTTTATTTTCTTCTCCAGAAATTTTATCTATAGGGCTAAATATTACTTCTACCCCAGCAGGGAAAAAATCATACTTTGGTTTAATAACATCGTGCTTTTTATAGATACCGAAAGGAATAAACAAAAAACCCGGTTGATAATAATGAGTTTTGGATTGGTCAACAATTGTTAACTTCCATTCTTCTTTATCCAATTCTTTATATAATTTATTCAACATCATTGTGCCGGCAGTTCCTGCGCCTAAAATAAGTAAGTTTTTCATTTTTAGTGGTTTATTTTAATTATTGGTTTATTGCTATTTTAAACAGCTTTTAATTTCTTGTAAAGTTACTTAAGTTGCTTAAAGTGTTTTGTGATAATTATCATTTTTTTGAGTAACAATTGTTACCCTTAAAGATACGTAAAGTTAATTGTAAAAGCAAAAAAAGCTGAGAGGAGTGAATGTGTTTATAAATAAAAAATTAAAAAAATATGATTACTTTTATCGAAGAATTTTATGAATATGACCAGTAATATTGAACAAGAAATAAAGCAGCTCAAAGATGAATTAAATCAGCACAATTACAATTATTACGTGCTGGACAAACCAACCATTTCCGATTTGGAATTCGATTTAAAATTGAAGGAATTGGAGAAACTGGAAACGGATAATCCACAATTTTTTGATTCGAATTCGCCAACACAGCGAGTTGGAGGAGAAATCATTAAAAGTTTTAAAACTGTTGTTCATAAAAACAGAATGTATTCTTTGGACAATTCCTATTCAAAAGAGGAAATAATTGACTGGGAAACACGGGTTAAAAAAATTTTGGGAGTGGATGAGGTTGAATATGTATGTGAATTAAAATACGATGGTGCTTCTATTAATTTAAGTTATGAAGCTGGCGTTTTACTACGCGCGGTTACCAGAGGAGATGGTTATCAGGGTGATGATGTTACCGCCAATATAAAAACCATAAAATCCATTCCGCTTGTTTTAAAAGAAAAGCTGATTGATAATTTTGAGATTAGGGGAGAGATAATTTTACCGCTCGATGGATTCAATAAAATGAATGAAGAACGAATAGATATTGGATTAGAACCATTTAGCAATCCGAGAAATACGGCAAGTGGTAGTTTAAAATTGCAGGATAGTACCGAAGTCGCCAAACGACCGTTAGATTGTTTGCTGTATCACGTAGTTGCCAATAAAAATCCGAATAAAACACATTTTGAAGCCTTGGAAATGGCCAAAAAATTGAGTTTTAAGATTCCTGGCACCAACAAAATTTGTTCAAACTTAGATGAGGTTTTTACATTTATTGAAAATTGGGACACTAAACGGCACAAATTGCCTTATGAAACCGATGGCGTGGTGATAAAGGTAAACAGTTTGGCGCAGCAGGATGAGTTGGGATATACCGCAAAATCGCCAAGATGGGCAATTGCTTATAAATTTAAAGCAGAACAGGAAAGTTCCATTTTAAAAGAAATAACTTACCAAGTTGGAAGAACTGGGGCAATAACTCCAGTGGCGAATTTAGAGCCGGTTCAATTGGCGGGAACTATCGTAAAAAGAGCTTCTTTGCACAATGCTGATCAAATTGAAAAACTGGATGTTAGAATTGGAGATACTGTTTTTGTTGAGAAAGGAGGAGAAATTATTCCCAAAATAGTAGGCGTTGATTTTAGCAAAAGACCAAAAGATTCCCAACCCACAAAATACATTACGCATTGCCCGGATTGCGGTACGGAATTGGTTAGGGCAGCAGGCGACGCCAAACATTTTTGTCCGAATGAATATGGCTGTCCGACCCAGATTACAGGCAGAATACAACATTTTATAAGCAGAAAAGCGATGGATATTGATGGATTGGGTGCGGAAACTATTCAATTGTTATTTAAAGAAGGATTGATTCACAATTATGCCGATTTATATGAATTAAGGGAAGCACAAATTATTCCTTTGGAACGAATGGCAGAAAAATCGGCCCAAAATATTATTGCGGGAATAGAAAAATCTAAAGAAGTTCCTTTTGAAAAAGTGTTGTTTGCTTTGGGAATTCGGTTTGTTGGAGAAACTGTGGCCAAGAAGTTGGCAAAGCATTTTAAATCTATAGATAATTTATTGCAAGCCTCTTTTGAAGAATTGATTTCTGTGGATGAAATTGGAGACATTATCGCAAGAAGTATTATTAATTTTTCGGCCAATCCAATTAACATTGAGTTGATTAATCGGTTAAAATTATACGGCGTGCAAATGGAAGTAACTGCCGAATCACAAGTAGGTAAAACGGCTATTTTACAAGGGAAAACTTTTGTTGTATCTGGCGTTTTTGCTCATTTTGAAAGAAACGATTTAAAAAAATCTATTGAAGACAATGGAGGTAAAGTGGCAAGTTCCATTTCCAAGAAAACGGATTTTGTTATTGCGGGTGAAAATATGGGGCCGAGCAAGCGCAATAAAGCAGAAGATTTAAATATTCCAATAATTTCTGAAACAGATTATTTGAAAATTATTGGTTGATGATAAAATAGCTATTAGCTAAAATGCATTAGGGATTGTAGTGGAAATCCTTTTTTGGGGTTTTGCCCAAAAAAGATTGGAACGGAAAGCCCGACCCCGCCTTTTCGGCGGGGGAATGCCCAAATAGGAAAATTAAATAGGTTTTTTTTGAATTATTTTTAAAAAAGTAATTACCAACTTATTTAGTTTTTTGATAGCGCAAATGGTGTGGTTTTGAATGGGATTTTAAATATCTTCAATAATAATTCTGTTGCGGCGAATGAGTATTTTTCCTTCGTTTTCAAGAATTTTAAGCAAACGTGAAACGACTACGCGAGAGGTATTTATGTCATCGGCAATTTCTTGGTGGGTAATAATTAAAGTATTATTTTGCATTATTTTAACCTTATCCATTAAATATTTATGCAACCTGTCGTCTAACTTCATAAACGCCAAACTGTCTATAGATTCTACCATTTCAATTAAGCGCATATGGTAACTGTCTATAATAAAATGGCGCCAGGATTTGTATTTTGTTAGCCAACCGTCAATTTTAGAAACGGGCACAAATATGCCTTCGGTTTCTTTTTCGGCAATTCCACGGAACATACTTCTGCTGTTGTTAATGCAATTTACAAATGAAATAGCACAAGTATCTCCTCTTTCAAGAAAGTATAGTGCTATTTCATCGCCTTTTTTATCTTCGCGAATAATTTTTACGGCTCCGCTTAAAATTAGTGGCACATGAGTCATTTTATCGCCAATATCAATCAGCGTTTCACCACTTCCAAGATTTCGATATATTCCTGAGTCAACAATTTCGTCTATGAGTTCTTTTTCAAAGATTTCTGAATAATAATCTTCTAATTTTTGCCTTAACATTACCTTGTCTGTGTTCATAATAATAAATTATAAATGGAGTGTTCAGTAAAAATAAGCAATATAAATAAAAAGACTCCTGATTTAAATCAGGAGTTTTCTTTATTTCAAACTAACATCCGCCTTCA
>JAQVGD010000164.1 GCA_028696945.1 Lutibacter sp. | reverse complement strand
TATACAACCCAATCCTCCAGTAACCAGTATTCTTTTCATAATTCAACAATTTCTCTTCCGACGGATTCATAATAAAATCCATTATTTTTCATCAAATCCAAATCGAAAATATTTCTTCCATCGAAAATTACTGGACTTTTCATCAAACTTTTCATTTTAACAAAATCTGGAGAATAAAATTCCCGCCATTCGGTAACAATTAAAAGACAATCCACATTTTCCAGTACGTCATAGGCATTTTTGCAAAAGGTAATTTGATTGCCGTAAATCTTTTTCATATTTGGCATAGCTTCCGCATCATAAACTGTAATTTCAACGTCTGCAAGCAACAATTCATTGATAATATCTAATGAAGGAGCTTCTCGTATATCGTCGGTATTTGGTTTAAAAGCCAATCCCCACAAGCCAATTTTTTTGCCTTCAAGATTGTTTTTGAAATATCTTTGGACTTTTGGAATAAGCGATTTTTTTTGTTCTTTGTTGACGGATAAAACGGATTTCAATATTTGGAAATCATAACCTGCCGTGTCGCTTGAGTGCACCAAAGCATTTACATCTTTAGGGAAACAGGAACCCCCAAAACCAATTCCTGGAAATAAAAATTTGTTGCCTATTCTCGAATCTGAACCAATTCCTTTTCTGACATCATCTACATTGGCACCAATAATTTCACACAAATTAGCCACTTCATTCATAAATGTAATTTTGGTGGCTAAGAAAGTATTTGCGGCATATTTTGTCAACTCAGCAGATTTCTCGTCCATAAGAATTACAGGGCGATTTACTGCGGTAAACGGACTGTATAACTTGGTTAAAATACCGATTGCTTTTTCGCTTTTCGACCCAATAATAATACGCTCCGGATTCATAAAATCCTGTACAGCAAAGCCTTCTCTCAAAAATTCGGGATTCGAAACAACATCGAATGGTACTTTTGTTTTTGATGCAATAATATCCTTCACAATTTTTGAAGTGCCAACAGGAACAGTGCTTTTATTGATGATAATTTTATAATCGGTAATTAATGCACCCAGTTGATGTGCCACAGATTCAACATATTTTAAATCTGCCGAGCCGTCTTCATCCTGTGGTGTGGGCAAGGCCAGAAGCACAATTTGCGAAATATCAAGGGCGCTTTTTAAATCAGTTGTAAAATGAAGCCTGTCTGCATTGATATTTTTAAGAAATAGTTCCTCCAGATTGGGCTCATATATAGGTACGATTCCTTTTTTAAGCTGGTCGACTTTTTCTTTGTCTATGTCAACGCAAATCACATTATTCCCTACTTCTGCCAAACAAGTTCCTGAAACGAGACCTACATAACCGGTGCCAATTACTGCTATATTCATGAGTTGTTGATGAAATTTAAAATGGTGGTGGTAATATATTTAATTTGATCATCTTCTAGTTCAGTATGCATCGGCAATGAAATCACTTCCTTTACCAATTGATTGGTAACTGGGAAATTGGCTTCATCATATTTTTTGTCTGCATACGCTTTTTGGGAATGAAGTGGAATCGGATAATATACGCCACAAGGAATGCCCTTTTCATTTAAATGATTCACCAAAGCATCTCTGTCTGTATTTAAAATTTTTAAAGTATATTGATGAAAAACGTGACAATCGGAATCTTCGCAAATTACAGGCGTAATAATATTTTTTTCATTGGCGAAAGCCAAATTGTATTTTTCTGCAGCTATTTGTCGTGCTTTATTGTAGGCATCTAAATGAGGAAGTTTAACATTTAAAACAGCTGCCTGAATGCTGTCTAAACGAGAATTTACGCCAACAACATCATGGTGATAACGCACGTACATTCCGTGATTTACAATACCTCTAATTTTATGAGCCAAGTTATCATCATCAGTAAAAATAGCTCCTCCATCGCCATAACAGCCTAAATTTTTTGAAGGAAAAAACGAGGTTGAAGACACATGACCGATTGTTCCTGCTTTCTTTTTGGTGCCGTCTTTAAAAGTATAGGTAGCACCAATTGCCTGAGCATTGTCCTCGATTACAAATAAATTGTGTTCTTTGGCAATTTCCATAATGGCTTCCATATTGGCGGCTTTTCCAAACAAATGGACAGGCACAATGGCTTTCGTTTTTGGTGTGATTGCTTTTTTGAGGGCTTCTATGGAAATGTTGAAATCTACTGGATCCACATCAACCAAAACAGGTGTTAATTGAAGCAAAGCGATAACTTCAACCGTTGCGGCAAAGGTAAAATCGGCAGTAATTACTTCATCACCTGGCTTTAAGCCCAATCCCATCATCGCAATTTGAAGCGCATCAGTGCCGTTGGCACAAGGAATGACATGTTTTACGCCCAAGTAATTTTCCAGAGCTGTTTGAAAGGCATGCACTTCGGGACCGTTGATAAAAGCTGCGGATTTTAAAACTTCCGCTATTTTTGAATCTATTTGATCTTGAATATTTGCGTATTGACTTTGTAAGTCAACCATTTGAATTTTTTTCATGCGTAGAAATTATAGTTTTCTGAAGGGCAAAAATACAATAAATGGCACTCTAATACAATCTTAACAAGGAATAAGTTAAGGCGGTTATTCAAATAAATCTGACGACAAATAACGATCGCCGCGATCACAAATAATGGTTACAATAACACCGCTTTGTAGGGTTTCTGCTAATTTTAGTGCAGCAGTAACTGAGCCGCCGCTACTCATTCCAGCAAATATACCTTCTTCTTTTGCCAATCTTTTGGTCATAATGCGCGCTTCGGATTCACTAACTTCTATTACCCGATCTACTTTTTTGGCATCAAATATTTTTGGAAGAAATGCCGGTGACCATTTTCTGATGCCAGGAATTTTCGAATCATCGTCTGGTTGTGCACCCACAATTTGGATGGCGACATTTTTTTCTTTTAAAAAGGTTGATGTGCCCATAATAGTACCAGTTGTTCCCATAGCCGAAACAAAATGGGTAATTTTTCCTTGGGTGTCATGCCAAATTTCTGGACCTGTGGTTTTATAATGGGCTTTCCAATTGTCGGCATTCGCAAACTGGTCTAACATACAATATCCTTTTTCTAAAACCTGTTTTTCGGCATAAGTTCTCGAGCCTTCAATACCATCTTTAGCTGGCGTTAAAGTCACTTTTGCTCCATAGGCTTCCATCGTTTGCACGCGTTCTTTGGTGGAATTTTCAGGCATTACCAATTCTATTTGCAATTCAAATTGTTTGGCAATCATTGCCAAGGAGATTCCTGTGTTTCCGCTGGTGGCTTCAATTAAATAATCACCTTTTTTAATTTCATTTCGTTCAAAAGCCGAACGAATCATATTTAAGGCCGGACGGTCTTTTACGCTTCCTCCTGGATTGTTCCCTTCTAATTTAAAATACAAAGAAACGCCTTCCTTAACCAGTATTTTGTTTGCTTTAATAAGTGGCGTATTTCCTATAAAATCTAACAGAGTGTGATCTTTTTTCATCTTCTTTTTGGTTTTAATTTTGTTTCATGAGAATGATAAACGATGGAATTTTTTGGAACGGACTCCGTAATCCACACGTTACCTCCAATGGTGCTGTTTTCGCCTATTACCGTGTTGCCGCCCAATATGGTGGCATTGGCATAAATAGTGACGTTATCTTCAACGGTGGGGTGTCGTTTGGTGTTTTTCAATTTTTTATCAACTTGTAAAGCACCCAAGGTAACGCCCTGATAAATTTTCACGTGGTTTTTAATCACGCAAGTTTCGCCAATAACGGTTCCTGTGGCGTGATCTATAAAAAAACTTTTGCCAATGGTTGCGCCTGGATGAATGTCGGTTCCCGTTTTGCTATGAGCATATTCACTCATCAACCTAGGGATTAAAGGCGTTTTTAATAAAAACAATTCGTGACTAAACCGGTAAATAGCGATGGCATAAAAGCCCGGATAGGCCAAATAAATTTCTTCGAGGTTATTTGAAGCAGGATCATTTTCGTAAAGTGCTAGCGCATCTAAATTTAAATTTTCTAAAATAGTGGGCAATTTCGACAAAAAACTGTTCCATATTTCTTTGCAAGAACCATTTTGAACCAAACAAGCCAATTTATAAATTTCTCTGAAATCAATTTCCAGTTGTTCGATATTTTTTAAAACGCAAGCTTCCGCATCAAATAAGGTATAAAACAGATTGTCGGTAAATTTTTCGGTTTTATATTTTAAATTGAAATTTAAATGTGGCCTGCTTTTGTTTGAGATAATTTGATTGATAATTTCTGCTGTTGTCATAGGTTGTTTTGACGGTTATTTTAAAAATTAAGACCAATATTTATAAACTTTTTCAAAAGGAATTCTATATGGTGCTCCATAATTACCTTCATGTTTTGCGATTCCATAGGAAATCGGCATTTCAAAAAACATTAATTTATTGTGATAATTTAGGGCGAATTTTTCTTGGGAGTTCTGTTTTTCTTTAGGTTTGATTGCAAATGTTTTTTGAATATTATTGAGGTTGCTTTTCGCACACTGTTTCCATAAATCCTTATAAACCACTACAACCATTTGTATTGCAACGGTTTCAGTAGGTTGGCCCAAACTAACAACTGCCAATTGTTTTGTTGAATCTATTGAAGTGATATGTTGAAATTTCGACCATTGCATATTGCCGCTGTTGGGAAACAATGTAACCTGTTGGACGCCTTTTTTTACAATTTCGGAATCAATTTCCTTGGAGGTGTTATAAACTCTTACCGAGCGGCAGAAGTTTAATACGTTAATAAAATTTTCATATTTTTCCATAGCGCAAAATTAAGTAAATAAACGCCCTCTAACCCCAGAAATGGGGATTAAAGATGAAAAAAGGATATTAGTTTTAAGATTTCATTTTTAATGATCAGTTCCCCCTTCGGGGGCTAGGGGGCTAAATAATAGTCGATTGCCCCAAATCTATATTGTGTTTGTTATAAAACGTGTTTTCATCATCCAAAATAAAATCACTTATAAAATTGCCAACACTAGTGGTTGAAAAATGGTTTGTGGTGTTTAAATCGGGTGTTGAAATATTTAGTTCGATTGATTTTTCAACGGCAACCCGAATATTTTCTGCTTCATCATACAAATTAAAATAATCAAGTAACATGGCTGCAGCTAAAATTGTTGCCAGAGGATTGGCAATATTTTTACCTTTTTCCTGCGGATAATATCCATGGACTGGCTCAAACAACGCATGATGTTCTCCAACGGATGCAGAAGCCAACAAGCCAACCGAGCCTGAAATTACGCTGGCTTCATCGGTTAAAATATCGCCAAACATATTTTCCGTTAAAATAACATCGAATTGCTTTGGGTTTAAGATAAGTTGTGTTGCTGCGTGATCCACAAACAAAAATTCTACTTTTACATCAGGATAACTTTTTGAAATTTCCAATACTCTTTTCCGCCAAAGTCGTGATGTTTCCAACACATTTGCCTTGTCAACCAAGGTTAATTTTTTTCTTCTGATAAGTGCAGATTTAAAAGCCAAATGGGCGATTCTGTCAATTTCTTCTGAAGTATAAGTGCAATTGTCGGAAGCGGTATTTCCGTCTTCACTTAATTTTTTTTCTCCAAAATAAATGCCACTTGTAACTTCCCTATATATCACAAAGTCAGTTCCCTTAATCACATCTTTTTTCAAATTTGAACGATGAATTAAGGAATTGTAGGTTATTATAGGATGAATATTGGCGAAAAGTCCCAAACTTTTTCGAAGCTTGATCAATCCCTGTTCTGGGCGAATTTTCACATTCGAATTGCTGTCATATTTTGGGTCGCCAACAGTACCAAATAAAATGGCATCTGAGTTTGCACAAATTTTCAAGGTTTCTTCTGGTAAAGGATCTCCAGTTTCATCGATGGCTTTGGCACCAACAAGAGCCTTTTCAAAGTTGAATGTGTGGTCATATTTTTCTGCAATCGCATTTAAAACTTTTATGGCTTGTTGGGTTACTTCCGGACCAATCCCATCACCAGAAAGCACTGCTATTTTTATTTTCATAAGACATATTTCATTTTAAGGGTCGTCGCATAATTGCATTTCACAACCTAACGAATCAATCTGTTAAAATAATAATTATTTTGTTACGAACAATTATGGTTTACGTTTTTTAACTAAAAATTAAATAGCGATACTCGATTTAAAGATTCGGTTCAATTCCATTAAATTATGGATGTCGTTGTCATTCACTTCTTTGTGATGGTCGGCAAATTGTAAAAATTGTGGATAAATATCATCTAATTCAATTTTTGTCAAGTCGTAGCCCACATTTTTTGTGCGGTAAGCCAAGGCGGCTCTTCCGCTTCGGGCAGTTAATATAATGGAAGATTCGTTTACGCCAACATCAGCCGGATTGATAATTTCGTAGGTTTCTCGGTTTTTTATTACGCCGTCTTGGTGAATTCCCGAACTGTGCGCAAAAGCATTTTCGCCAATAATAGCCTTGTTTGGCTGTACAATCATGCCCATGCTCTGTTGCACCAACTGGCTAATTTCATATAATAATTTTGTGTTGACGTTGGTGTCTAAATTTAAATATGGATGCTGTTTTAAAATCATGACGACTTCTTCCAAGGCGGTATTTCCTGCACGTTCTCCAATGCCGTTGATGGTGCATTCAATTTGGCGTGCACCGTTTTGAACGCCAGCGATGGCATTTGCTGTTGCCAAACCCAAATCGTTGTGGCAATGACAGGAAATGGTTACGTTGTGAATGCCTTTAACATTTTCCTTCAAAAATTTAATTTTTGCTCCATATTCATCGGGCAAACAATAGCCTGTGGTATCGGGAATATTTAAAACGGTTGCGCCAGCTCTAATTACTTGTTCGCAAACTTTGGCCAAAAATTCATTGTTAGTTCTTCCTGCATCTTCGGCATAAAATTCAACATCTTCCACAAATTTTTTGGCGTAGGAAACCGCCTGAATGGCTCGTTCAATTATTTTATCTGGTGTTGAATTAAATTTATGGATAATATGGGAATCGGAAGTTCCAATTCCTGTATGAATTCTCGGGCGTTTTGCGTATTTTAGGGCAGCTGCAGCAACTTCAATATCCTTTTGATTTGCTCGTGTAAGTCCGCAAACTACCGCGTTTTTAACAATTTTTGAAATTTCCAAGACCGAATTGTAAT
>JAQVGD010000163.1 GCA_028696945.1 Lutibacter sp. | reverse complement strand
TTCAAGATTATCTTGAGCATCATAGAAATCCATCTAATAAAGATAGTGATGATAATATTATTTTGGAATAAGAATTTCATTCTTCATAGAAACCTATGGACTTGCAGTCCATAGTGGTTTAGTTTTTGTTGGTACAGCTGCTGTTCGCCATTAATCATTTCTCTGTGTGTCAAAATTTGTAATGCTCGTTTTATTTGCTATTTTTTATTGTTTTTTATTTGTCAAATGGAACGCTCAGTATCTTTCTTTTTTCTGTTAGATGATTCTGTTGTAGGCGTTTCATCTGTTTAATTTTTATTTTTTTGTTGGTACAGCTGCTGTTCGCCATTAATTATTCTGCTGTGTATCAAAATTTGTTATGCTCGTTTCATCTGTTTAATTTTTATTTTTTTGTTGGTACAGATGCTGTTCGCCATTTATCATTCTGCTGTGTATCAAAATTTGTTATGGCTCGTTTCATAGAAAATCAATTTAATTATATCAAGCTGGGCATTTTTTTAAGAAAACCATTTTTGCGCATCATTCGCATTGGTAAAATGCCAAAATGCTTCTTCTTTGGGTGTTGTTTCTGCTTCAAAACTCCCTTTTTCAAATCCGTAAACCTCTGTAATTATTTTGTATTTTTTTTGCCAGATTTTTTTGGAAAGTTTGAAGAATTCACTAGCGGTTTTCATTGGTTTTGGGTAGTATTTCTTATGGCCGTCTTCATAGGCAAAAGCCCAAAGTTTCTTTGTTGAAATTTTGCTTTCCTGCCAAAGTTTAATCACTGCTTTTCCCGTTTCTTCGTGCCTGAGATGTTTGGTATATTCGCCATTGGGGCTGTGCGTAATAATAAGATCGAAATGAATGGAAGGCAGTAATTTTAAGATGGTTTGTTCCAGTTCATTTTCATCCAAAGGATTTTGATCAGGACCATCATCTAAATCGCCCATAATTCCTATAACCCCTAAAATTTGTAGTGCTTTTGAGAATTTTTCGGCACGTTCCGTATCGCTTTTTCGGCAAAGACAAACGATAAAGCAATTCCATGATGGATGATTCAAGATGGTTCCTCCGGTCCATAATGTTTCATCATCTGGATGCGCCACGATAATTGCAACTGACTTTGATTTTTTTTTATCCATCGCTGCTATTTTCATTTACCAATGACAAAAGATTACAATATATAAAGTTACTTATTTTTTTGAAACATGGTTGCTTGCAAATAGATAAGTTTACTATTGAAATGAGATTTAGTGAATTTATTAAATAGATGACACTATTTAAGGATAAAAAATGTGATAAATAACTGATTTTACCACAATAGTTTTTTGTCTATATTCTTTTGTCTGCTTAATATTTTAATTCGGATGTACAATAAAACCAATTTGAAGTCTGTGTGTTAAACTTATAATCTATTACCGCCTACATGAGAAAGCGTTTCAGAAATGAAGTTTTTATTATTTGGAAATTAGAAGCGTAAAATTCAAAACAAGTCTTTAATTTTATGCTTTAGATACTTTTATCTCTTGTGCAACACTCAATATTCTTTTATAAATTCCTAAGATAAATTAGCAATTTTATAGCGAGAAATTTAGTAAGTTAGCGTGCTAATCAATAAAATAGCTATTTAATTTAACTTTATTAATGAAGGAAATTAATTTTATAGGCTTCGAAAACGTTGTAAATATAGAATCTCCAGGAAGGATTAATATTATTGGAGAACACACAGATTATAATAATGGTTTCGTTTTACCTACCGCAATTGACAAAAAAATTCGATTTAAGTTCAAAAAAAATGATACTGTAAATCATTGTAATGTTTACAGCAAAAATTTTGAAGCTGGATTTGCTATAAATCTTACCCATATTGAGAAAAGTAAAAATCAGTGGGAAAATTATATTTTGGGTGTTTTATTCGAAATTCAAAAGCTCACTAAAAAGGTTCAGGGTTTTGACTGTGTTTTAGAAAGTGACATTCCTATTGGTTCTGGAATAAGTTCTTCAGCAGCATTGGAATGCGGAATTGCTTTAGGTTTGAATGAATTATTTGAGTTGGAACTCTCAAAAAAAACAATTGTGGAATTATCACAACGCGCTGAACATCATTTTGTGGGAACAAAATGCGGAATTATGGATCAATTTGCTTCGGTGATGAGTGTAAAAGGACATGTAATTTTATTGGATTGCCAATCCTTGGAATATGAATATGTTCCCATAAAAATTGAACCATATAAAATACTGTTGTTAAACTCAAATGTTACCCATAGCTTGGCTTCGAGTGAATACAATACCCGAAGAAAAGAATGTGAAACCGGGGTTGCAATTATCAAACAAAAATATAGTGGGGTAAATTCTTTGCGAGATGTTTCTGAACTTATGTTAAAAGAATTTAAAACTGTTATGCCGCCCAAAGTTTTTAATAGATGCACTTATGTAATTGAGGAGAAAATACGGGTATTAGAGGCTGTTAAGGCATTAAAAAACGATCAGTTAAGTGTGTTGGGAAATTTAATGTATGAAACGCATAATGGCTTAAAAAATTTGTATGAAGTCAGTTGCAATGAGCTTGATTTTTTAGTAAATTTTTCCAAAAAGTACAAGGAGGTTATTGGCGCAAGAATGATGGGTGGCGGTTTTGGAGGCTGTACCATAAATATCATACATTCAGAAAAGATTGAAGAATTTGTGTTGGATGTGTCACAGGCTTATTTTAACAAATTCAACAAAAAATTAACTACTTTTGAAGCTATGCCAAGTGAAGGGACAATAAAATCAACAACTAAATATTATATATAATTATGACTGCACATTTTGGATTTTGGGATTATTTTGTTTTTACAGCCTATGCTGTACTAATTTTAGGGGTAGGTTTATGGGTGTCCAGAGATAAAAAGGGTCATCAAAAAACTGCCGAAGATTATTTTTTGGCAAGTAAATCTTTGCCTTGGTGGGCTATTGGAGCCTCATTAATAGCTGCAAACATTTCCGCAGAACAGTTTATCGGAATGTCGGGTTCTGGTTTTGCTTTGGGATTGGCAATTGCTTCTTATGAATGGATGGCTGCCATTACCTTAATTATTGTTGGAAAGTATTTCTTGCCTATTTTTATTGAAAAAGGATTATATACCATTCCCGAATTTGTTGAACAACGATTTTCTACCAACCTAAAAACCATTTTGGCCGTATTTTGGATTGCACTTTATGTATTTGTGAATTTAACTTCGGTATTATATTTAGGGTCACTTGCTTTGGAAACTATTATGGGTATTCCTATGGTTTATGGCGTTATCGGATTGGCATTATTTGCAGCTGCTTATTCTTTATATGGCGGACTTTCAGCAGTGGCGTGGACTGATGTGATTCAGGTTATATTTTTGGTTTTAGGTGGATTGGTTACAACATACTTGGCTCTAAATATGGTTTCTGATGGACAAGGCATGTGGGCTGGTTTGAAAACGGTTTATGAAGCGGCTCCTGAAAGATTTGTGATGATTTTTGATGAATCGAGCAAATATTATAAAATGTTGCCAGGTATTGGCGTGTTGCTGGGCGGAATGTGGGTAGCGAATTTATATTATTGGGGATTTAACCAATATATCATTCAAAGAACTTTGGCGGCCAAATCATTAAGAGAAGCACAAAAAGGAATTTTATTGGCGGCTGGATTAAAATTGGTAATTCCTTTAATTGTGGTAGTCCCTGGTATTGCAGCTTATGTGATGGTAAACGACCCTGAGATTATGGCGCGTTTAGGTGTGGTCGGACTTAAAAATTTACCTACTTTGGAACAGGCAGATAAAGCCTATCCTTGGTTGTTGCAATTTTTGCCTACCGGATTAAAAGGAGTGGCTTTTGCGGCTTTGGCTGCGGCAATTGTTTCGTCTTTGGCTTCCATGTTGAACTCAACTTCAACTATTTTTACGATGGATATTTACAAGCAATATATCAACAAAAATGCAAGTGATAAAAGTACCGTGAATATGGGAAGAATCTCTGCGGGGATTGCTTTGGCAATTGCAGGTGTTTTAGCACCTTTATTAGGTGGCATTGACCAGGCTTTTCAATTTATTCAAGAATATACAGGCGTTGTGAGTCCAGGAATTTTGGCCATCTTTATTTTGGGTCTATTCTGGAAAAAAACCACCAACAAAGGTGCAATTGTTGGGGCGTTGGTGTCTATTCCAATTGCGATGTACTTCAAAGTAGCACCTAAAGGATGGTCCACAAGTTATTTATTTGTTGATGTTCCTTTCTTGGATCAAATGGGATATACGGCGGTACTTACCATGATTGTTATTGCCTTGGTAAGCTGGACACAAAATAAAGGAAAAGATGATGAAAAAGGAATTCTTATTTCAAAAGAATTGTTCAAAACAGGTCCGATATTTAACATTGGCGCATTTGCCGTGATGATTATTTTAGTGGCACTTTATGCATTCTTTTGGAATTAACCACTTAATAGTAAGCAAGAGAGCTGGTAATTTACCAGCTCTTTTTTTTGGTAATAAAGGCAAATAATTTTTTAGTTTATTGTACATTTATATCTTAAAATAGTTATATATGAAAAATAAAATTGCATTTTTAATATTTTTTCTTGCAGGAATATTATTTATAACTGCTCAGGAGAATCCCTGTAAAGTTTTAAAAACAGGAATTGAAAATGAATATTCAGGCAAATGTAAGAAAGGTTTGGCAGATGGAAAGGGAGTGGCAAAAGGTAGATTTTTGTATGAAGGCAATTTCAAAAAAGGCTTGCCTCATGGAAAAGGAACACTGAAATTTTCTGATAAAGAATATTATATTGGAGAATGGAAAGATGGACTGCAAGATGGAAAAGGCGAGTTGCATTACAAAGTCAAAGGCAATGATTCTGTAAAAGTAGGCGTATGGGAAAAAGGAAATTATATAGGTAAAAAAGCGATTTTACCTTATATAATTAAATATACAAGTGGTGTAGATAGATACACATTGATAAAGATAAATGATAGTGATGGAGGCAAAACCAATAGGATTGTTATTAGGTTTATGCAAAATGGAGGAACCAATGGAGGTATATCAAATGTTAGATTAGAAGGAGATAGTGGCAATAGAATAAGTATGAATAATGCAGAAGGATTTGAAAATATTACAGTGCCATTTTTATGTAAAATAAATTATGATACGCCCAATAAATTTAAGACAAGCACAAACAAGGCTACTTTTGAATTTATTATTAACAAACCGGGAGATTGGGAATTATTTTTAAACAACTAAAAAAGCAATACTTAAATTTTTTTTACTTGAAAGCCCTATTCATACAATAACTTGGTTTTTCTATTTTATTTTTAGGTTTTTGAAGAGGTGTTTGTTGTGATGATTGTTTCGGAAGCATTTTATTCATTATTCTGGAAATTATAATATTGATATAAGTTAAAAAAGCGTTGGCAATTGTCAACGCTTTTTTGTAAATTTGAAATGAATTAATTTATGATTAAATGATTCTTGAAAAGAACATATCAAACCTAACAAAAACCTACAGAAAGCTGTTTGAGTGTTTAATGTTTTTTCTGCTTACCTCATAATTACCTGCCAAAATAATTTCAATTATTATCATTATTTTCAGTATATTAAACTGAATTCTATTTAGTAACCTATAATTATGGAAACATCAAAAAATGTATTAACTCCTGAGAGACCAGCTTCAACTCAAGGCAACTTCTATGAGCCATTAGAAAATAATATTGGTCCTGGAATGAATGAAAGAGTTCAGAAACTCAGAAAAATAAGCTATGAGGCTGAACCTTCTTTATCCATTGAAAGAGCTTTAATTCAAACCAATTTTTACAAGGAAAACTTCGGAAAATATTCAATTCCAGTTTTAAGAGCCCTTAATTTTTTAGAAATTTGTAAGCAGAAAACCATTTATTTGGGAGATGGAGAATTAATCGTTGGGGAACGTGGACCAAGTCCTAAAACGGTTCCTACATTTCCAGAATTAACCTGCCACAGCGTTGAAGATTTTCATGTATTAAATACGCGTGAAATGCAGCGTTATTCAATTTCTCAACAAGATATTGATACTTATGAAAGAGAAGTTATTCCATATTGGAGCGGTAAAACAATGCGCGAGCGTATTTTTAGTCATGTCCCAAAAGAATGGTCTAATTTATATGAAGCTGGCTTGTTCACCGAATTTATGGAGCAACGCGCTCCTGGGCATACGGCGTTGGATGGAAAGATTTATGAGAAGGGTATGCTCGATTTTAAGAGAGAAATTCAAACACAATTAGACAAATTAGATTTTTTAAATGATCCTGAAGCTACCGACAAAAAAGAGCAGCTCGATGGAATGTCCATTTCTTGTGATGCGGTGATTTTGTTTGCGGAACGTCATGCAGATTTGGCAGAAGCCTTGGCAGAAAAAGAATCTGATAATATACGTAAACAGGAACTGAAAAAAATTGCAGAAGTATGCCGCTGGGTTCCTGCAAATGCACCACGTAATTTTCACGAAGCGATACAAATGTATTGGTTTGTCCATTTGGGAACCATTACCGAATTGAATGGTTGGGACGCTATGAATCCAGGTCATTTTGATCAGCATTTAATGCCTTTTTATGAAAAAGAAATAAAAGAAGGAACTTTAACTAGAGAAGAAGCAAAGGAATTATTAAGCTGTTTTTGGATTAAAGTTAATAACCATCCTGCGCCTCCAAAAGTTGGAATTACAGCCAAAGAAAGTGGCACTTATAATGATTTTACAAACATAAATATTGGCGGCGTCAAACGCGACGGTTCTAATGGTGTTAGTGAAGTTTCTTATATAATGCTTGAAATTGTTGAAGAGTTGCATATTCTTCAACCTGGAAATTCTGTGCATATCAGTTCTAAAACACCAGATCGGTTTTTGAAAGAAGCCTGTAAAGTCATTCGTCAAGGTCACGGTTATCCTTCCATTTTTAATCCAGATATTTATATTCAGGAAATGTTACGTCAAGGAAAATCGTTGGAAGATGCTCGAGAAGGTGGTTGCAGCGGCTGTATTGAAGTTGGGGCTTTTGGCAAAGAAGCCTATATTTTAACGGGGTATTTAAATGTTCCGAAAATAATTGAAATTACCCTAAATAATGGTATAAATCCGCTTACTGGAAAACAAGTAAGTATTAAAACTGGTGATCCAAGAGATTTT
>JAQVGD010000162.1 GCA_028696945.1 Lutibacter sp. | reverse complement strand
ATTTGCATTAAACACTTCAAGCACCAAGGTTGGCTCTACATAAAAAGTTCCTAAATTTTTTAAATCCACATTTATGATTTTATTTCCGTCTGGCTCCTCAATTTTTATATCGTAAAATTCAAGTTCAGAAGGTGTTCTTTCGTTAATATCCGCAATAATCTGAATTCCATATCTTACTTTAGATTCTAATTTTACGCCATATTCCAATTCATCTTCTTTAATCGGCTTTTCAATTTCAACCATTAAAACGCCCCAAAAGGAACCATCTATCTCAACATCATTGGGTACATTAATGGTATAAATAAGTTCATACTCTTCATTTGCCTTAAAAAAATGCTCATTTACATTTGTTGTCAACCAATTTTTTATTGAATTTTTGTGTGTAGTATCGGCCGTTAAAACAGTTTCTTTGCCACATTCCTGAAACAAATCATTAAAATAAATAATAACACGCTGCTCCGTTGCATCGGTGTTTTTCATTCTGATAACGCCGGTAATTAATTGACCGGATGCTGATTGATGCACATGCGTTAATCCGTTAAGTATTACCACGCCAGCATTTGAGATTTGAAAACTTAAAACTAAGAAAAGAAACAGTAGGGATTTTTTCATTTTTTCAAAATTTATTTTATGAATAAAATTGGGGGTTTATAATTAATTTATTTTAGAGCAAATTAAGCCGTTTCATCAATTCAGGTTTGCTCGATCGGCTTACAGGAATCACGTTTTTCCCAATCAACACACTGCTATCTTCAATATCAACAATCTTATTTATGTTGATGATAAATGACCTGTGTACTTTCAAAAAGAGCGCTTCTGGCAATTTGTCTTCTATTTTTTTTAGGGTTGAATGCACTGTATAATTTTCCTTGTCGGTTTTAATCAAAATATAATCGCCTTTTGCTTCAATTATATTGATGCTGTCAAAACTAATTTTTACCAGACGCTTGTAAATGTTTACATACAAATCGCTTTTGGAGTCATTTTTGGCTGGAACGACAGGCAAATCTTGAATCGTATTTTTAGAATTGGAAAACAATATGGCCTTTTCAACCGCTTTGTCAAATCGCACTTGGGTAATTGGTTTCTCCAAAAAATCCACAATACAATTGTATTCAAAAGCTTCAATGGCAAAAGTTGCATCAGATGTTGTTAAAATTACTTTTGGCGGATCTTTTAAAGTTTGCAATAAATCAAAACCTGTAAAAGCCGGCATATGAATATCTAAAAAGATAAGGTCCACACTATTCTGATTTAAATATTTTAGCGCTTCAATTGGGCTGTTGAAACTGGCGACCAAATTCAATTTTTTATTATTGGTAATTAGTCTTTCAATAATTATTCTTGCTATTTCTTCATCATCAATACAGATACACTTCATTGGGTAATATTTATGTAGATATTAACAGCAAAGATACCCATTTTTATACTTTATTAAAGTGCAATCTTTTAGGCTTCATTCATTTTATTTTTTGGAATGGTAAAATAAAATATAGTTCCTCTTGTTACTTCACTTTCCAGCCATATATTACCACCATAAAGGTCTAAAACCCTTTTTACAATGGAAAGTCCCATCCCAGTCGATTTTTCCTGATACCCGAGTGTGGTAAAGGTGTTAAATATTTTTTCATGGTATTTCTTTGGAATTCCTTGACCATTGTCTTCAATTGAAAAAGTGAAAAAATATTCTGTTTCTTCTACACTAATTTCAACAAAACCAACTTCCTTATTGTTGAAGTTAAGGGCATTGCTTATTAAATTCTGAAAAACTTGCCGCAATCTTCTTGCATCGACATTTAAAATAGGCAATTTGTTCTTTATAACTACATTAATATTATTAGGAATATCAATGCTTTGAATTATTTCGTTGACCAATTCATCAATATCTACAGTGATTGTTTTTAAACTTTTTACACCAATTTCGGAGTAATTAATTATGTCTTCCAAAAATTTGTCCATCTTTTCAATTTTCTCCTCCATAAGGTTCAAATTGTTAACACTTTCTTCTCCAATTTTTTCTCCGCAATCCTCTTTTATCCAAGATAATAATGCAGAAAGACTTCTTATAGATGATTTTAAATCGTGTGAAACCAAATGTGCATAGTCATTCAACTGTTCATTTTGATGTTTTAATTTTTGAAGTAAATGTTCTTTTTGACGCATCATGTTAGGTCTTAAGCTTGCACAAACTCATTAAAACACCAATAATCCAACACCGTTTTAATTGATTCAGAGTAATCGCTAAATTTTAAAGGTTTTACCAAATATCCGGCAATGCCAAGTTGGTGGCAATCGGAAACATCTTTATGGTCATTTGATGAGGTTAAAATAACGGTTGGAATATATTTTAAATGGTCATTCTTTCTAATAATGCTTAAAAATTCAAGACCATTTATTTTAGGCATATTTAAATCCAGCAAAATAAGATCGGGCAACGATTCATTTTTATATAAAATATCCAAAGCTTCTTCTCCATTTTTAGCTTCAACAATATTGTGAGGACACGCTAATTTTGAGATTGTTCGGTTAAATTTCATGATTTCAATCATGTCATCTTCAACCAGCAATATGTTTAAACTTTTTCTCATTTGCAGTAATTAAAAATAATCAACAAAGATCATAAGATTGTATGTTTTTTATGAAAATACTCGACAAGTCATAATTAAGTGTCGGTGAATGGTAACTAAATGTCGGTAAACGGAATAACCATTCATTTAAAAATTATTCAACATAAATTACTTATTAATTCGTTCTTTTGACTAAATTGGTTAAATGAAAGCGGTTACCGTAAAAGAGCTGAAAACAGAATTGTCGCATTATTCTCAAACAGAATTGGTGGAACTCTGTTTGCGTTTGTCGAAATTTAAAAAGGAAAACAAAGAACTGCTTACCTATCTTTTGTTTGAATCCTCCAATGAAGAAGGTTATATCAGCAGCATAAAATTGGAAATTGATGAACAGTTTGAGCTGGTAAACACAAAAACCTATTACTTTATTAAGAAGAGTATTCGTAAAATTTTACGCAGCGTTAAAACTGCCATCCGATATTCAAAAAACAAGGAAACTGAAGTAGAACTCCTCCTCTATTTTTGTAAAAAACTAAAGGATTTTAAACCTTCAATCAATAAAAATACCGTACTCAAAAATCTGTTTAACAGAGAAATCGCTTCTATCGAAAAAAAGATGCTCGTTTTACACGAAGATTTGCAATATGATTATGAACAAGTTTTGCAACAATTATTAGACTAAAAAGATAAAAGAGACAAAAAACTTGCCTTTTGGCTGGAGATAAATTGAAAGTTGAAATCGTAATCTAATCTAAAATCGTAAATCGTAAATCTAAAATCATAAATCGTAAATCTAAAATCGTAAATCGTAAATCGTAAATCTAAAATCACAAAGTATTATCTTTGCACAATTGAAAACGATATGAACTACACGTTGCTCTCTTCACCCCTGCAAGGATTTACCGATTTTCGGTTTAGAAATGCTTTTAACAACATTTTTGGAGGAATTGACACTTTTTATTCGCCCTATATTCGTTTAAATGGAAAACTCGAAATTAAATCGGCTTATGAACGCGATTTGCTGCCCGAAAATAATGTGGATTTGGAAGTAGTTCCACAAATTATTACCAATGATGCAGAAGAATTTCTATTTGTGGCAAAATACGTACAACAACTTGGCTATAAGGAATTAAACTGGAATTTAGGTTGTCCATACCCAATGGTCACAAAATGCGGAATGGGTTCTGGACTCATCAGCAATCCTGAAAAAATAAACGATATTCTTAAAAAAGTCCACACCGAATCAAACATTATCGTCTCCATGAAAATGCGTCTGGGCTACGAAAACACCGAAGAAATTTTGCATGTTTTGCCGATTTTGGAAAAATATCCCATAAAAAACGTCGCCATTCACGCGCGTATTGGGAAACAATTGTATAAAGGTGGTGTGCATTTAGATGCTTTTCAACAATGCATCAACCAAACCAGCCTAAAGCTGTATTACAACGGCGATATTACTTCGGTCGCTAAATTTCACGAAATGCAGCAACGCTTTCCAACCATAAACCATTGGATGATTGGCAGAGGCCTTATTTCCGATCCTTTTTTGCCGAGTATGATAAAAGGAAATACCACACAATACCCAGCAAACAAACTTGAACTTTTTAAGGAATTTCACGACATACTTTTCCAAAACTACAGTGAATCTTTATCGGGTTCAACACATCTTCTATTGAAAATGTACCATTTGTGGGAATACTTTTCCGTACTGTTTTCAAATCCGCACAAAACCTTAAAAAAGATTAAAAAAGCGGGTAGTATCAAAAATTACCAAACGGCCGTAAAAGAAATTTTAGAGACAGAATGGGATCTGAGATAATATTTATTGTATCGTCTTTTTATTAAATCGTCTTTGCAAGAAAGGTACGACCGCGGCAATCTGTTGTTTAATAAATTACAAGATCCCTCCAAAACTCCCGCTTTTTTATTGTTTTACTTTTATATTTGATGTGCCACTAAAAAAATCGCATTGGTATTTACATAAAATAATTATTTATTAAAATGGCAACATCTTATGCAAGTGTTTTATTCTGATATAACAAGTTGGCCAAAATTAGACGAAAAAAAAAATAAAACTATGAATTGGATTTTAGGAATTGTATTTATTTTCGTTATTATATTCTTAATTAATAATTATTCAAAGAAAAAAAAATTAGAGAAGCTTAAAAAAAGATTAATTGAAAAATGGGGAGAACCGAAAATTGGAGATTATTTTAATTTTTATGTTATTGGAAGCTATTTTGAAAATAATGAACATAAAAACAAAGCTTTTCACTTACTCTCTGAAAAAATCAAAACAGACTTAGATATTAATGAAATATTTAAATTTATTGACAGAACATCCTCTAAAATTGGTCAACAATATTTATACTTTAAACTAAGAACAATTGATAGTATTGAGAATTTATTGAAATTTGATTCTTTGACCAAGCTTTTTGAGACTAACAAAATTCTCAGATTAAATTGCCAAGTCCAACTATCAAAATTAAACTCAAATGATTCTTATTATTTAGAGGAATTAATACACGGAAAGCAAATCGACAAACCCAAAATACTATGGTTTGTTAAATTATTATCGATTTTATCATTAACCTTCCTATTATTAACTTTTATATATCCTGTTTTCTCCTTATTTTTAATTCCAATTTTTTCTCTAAATGTGTTTTTTCATTATAAAAATAAAGGAAATATTAACTACTATTTAAATGGCGTAAATCAACTATCTAAAAGTCTAAAAATTAGCAAAAAACTTGCTAATAACCCAGAAATAAAGGTACACTACAATGATCTCTCATTTTTAAATAAAATTGATTTAATTAAATTTAAAACGGAATTTATTGGATTTGATAAATATGTAAAGAATGAATATACATTTTTAATATGGTTTCCAATTGAACTCCTCAAAATTCAATTTAATTTGGAATATATAATATTTTTCAGCTTTATTGATTCTATCATAAAAGAAAAGGAAAGTATTGAAAAAATGTTTCTTTTTATCGGAGAAATTGATTCAGAATATCTACAGCCTCATTAAAATCTAATCAAAATCAAATTTGCACACCAAAATTTACTAAAAACAAACAATTTATTTCAAAAGATATTTATCATCCATTAATTAATAATTGTATTCCAAATAATTTAAATTTAATTAATAGTAGTATGCTTTTGACAGGTTCTAATATGTCAGGAAAAACGACATTTATAAGAACAGTTGCTGTAAATAGTATTTTAGCTCAGACTTTAAATGTTTGTTTTGCAAAAGAATACTCTGCTCCTTTTTTTAAGGTTTATACGTCAATTAGAATAACAGATGACCTTCTTGATAATACGAGTTATTATCTTGAAGAAGTTTTAACAGTTAAAGAATTAGTAGATGCTTCAAAAAATTATGAAAATTGTTTATTTGTTTTAGATGAAATCTTCAAAGGAACAAATACAATTGAAAGAATTTCTGGAGGAAAAGCAATTTTATCATTCCTTAATAAGATAAATCATATAGTTTTAGTATCAACTCACGACATTGAATTAACAGATTTGTTAGAGAAAGAAAATTACGAATTATTTCATTTTAGCGAGCTAATAGAAAATGAGGAATTACAATTTGACCATAAATTAAAAGAGGGGAAATTAAAGACAAGAAATGCAATAAAAATTTTAGAATTATATAAGTATCCAACTGAAATTTTTACTGATGCAAGAATGACAGAACAAAATAACTTTGGCTAATAACTCATAAAATTTATGCTTAAATTTGAACTGAAACAAATAATAAACATTCAACAATAGATTTGCTACGTACGAAAAATCTCCGATTTTTAGTCGCACAAATCATAACCCTATACTGCTGTGTGTAATTTGAGAATTTGGATATTATACCAATTATTGGTATGTTTGAATAAAATTTTATCAAAATGAACAAAAACACATCAATATCACTTGGAAATTATTTTGACCAATTCGTTCAAAGTCGAATAAAAGAAGGTCGATTTAAAAATGTTAGCGAAGTTATACGAGCAGGATTAAGGCTTTTAGAGGAAGAAGAAAGTAAAGTAATAGCATTGAGAAACGCAATTCAAGACGGAATTGATAGTGGAGTTGCACAAGATTTTGATCCGAAAAAACATCTTGATTCTCTAAAAGAAAAAAAAAGTTGAATGGCTGAATTTAAATTGACTAATAAAGCTGTTGAAGATTTATCGAAAATTTGGGATTATACTTTCGAGATTTGGTCTGAAAATCAAGCCGATAAATATTATGAGATGCTGATTTTTAGTTGTCAAGAAATTGCAGACAATCCGCTTTTAGGAAAAAACTATGACGAGATTACACAAAGTCTATTCGGTATGAAAATGAATCGACATATCATTTTCTATCGAACGTCAAATGAAAATTATGTTGAAATTACTAGGATTTTACACGAACGAATGGATTTAAAAAGGAGAATTTCCGAATAAAAAAACTACACACAACAACTAAGCATTCGGCGTGCCGATAGGCTAACGCTGAATGATATGTTGACTAATCGGGATCGGGTTATTTTTCCCTCATGGGGGATATAGTTGCTAATTGTGTGGTAATTTTAATCCCTAAGT
>JAQVGD010000017.1 GCA_028696945.1 Lutibacter sp. | reverse complement strand
AATATCGGCTGTCCGAAAAAAATTGTACTTTTGCCCATAGCTGAATTTTTGGTTATAGATTAATTCTGCTATATACGAAAAATCCCTCAATTATTGAGGGATTTTTTATCGGACACTAATAATTTATATTACAGATTTAATGCTCCTAACTAATACAATATGTTTTGTATATTTGAGTATAAATCTCTTATATACATCCTTAATTTATGTCCGTATCCAACTTCAATATAAAAGGCCTAACCCAAAAAGAAGTGTTGATTTCAAGAGAAAAGTATGGCGCAAACAAACTGGAATTTAAAAAGGAAAATCCATTTTTAAACGCCTTAATAAGTTTGGTAAAAGAACCTATGGTTCTGTTACTTTTGGTAACTTCCTCCATCTATTTTATAAGTGGAAATAGTGGAGACGGCATTTTTTTGGCTTGTGCTATTGTACTTATTTCAGCAATCTCTTTACATCAGGATTCAAGGAGCAGAAATGCCTTGGAAAAATTGAAAACTTTTACGCAGCCCAATTGCAATGTAGTTAGAGATGGAAAAACTGTTGAAATAAAAACCGAAGATTTGGTTGTGGGAGATTCCTTAATTGTTGAAGAAGGAATTATAATTGCCGCCGATGGTAACATTGTGCATTCCAATGACTTTTCAGTAAACGAATCTATTTTAACAGGGGAATCTCTGGCCGTTTACAAAGATGCCAAAACACCAGATCGATTCATTTATCAAGGCACAACAGTTACCAGCGGCTTGGCAATAGCAACTGTTACCAGCATTGGCAATGAAACTCAATTGGGAAAAATTGGTGGAAGTTTAGAAAAAATAAAAGAAGAAAAAACTCCGTTGGAGTTGCAAATTGGCAATTTCGTAAAAAAAATGGTCGGCATAGGAACCGTCATTTTTATCATTGTTTGGGGAATAAACTATTTTCAATCCCATAATATAATTGCCAGTTTACTTATTGCGCTTACCCTTGCCATGAGTATTTTACCCGAAGAAATTCCTGTGGCTTTTACCACTTTCATGGCACTTGGATCTTGGAGACTCATGAAATTGGGAATTGTGGTAAAACAAATGAAAACCGTGGAAACATTGGGAAGCGCCACCGTAATTTGTGTTGACAAAACAGGAACTATTACCGAAAACAGCATGAGTTTAACAAGACTTTTTGTTCCTTCATTACATCAAATTTCCACCCTTGAAAAAATCTTAAGCACCGAAGAAAAAGAAGTTATTAAACTGGCCATGTGGGCAAGTGAACCCATTCCTTTTGACGGCATGGAGGTGGAATTACACGAAGTGTATTCTAAACTTTTTTTGACTGATGAGAGACCAAATTACAAAATGATTCACGAATATCCGCTGGAAGGAACGCCGCCAATGATGACACATATTTTTGAAAATGAATTTGGAAAAAGAATTGTTGCCGCAAAAGGTGCTCCGGAAGCCATTATAAACGTTTGTGAACTTACGAAAACTGAGAAACAGCAAATAGAAGCTGCTTTTAAAACCTTGGCAACTGACGGCTATCGCCTGTTGGGCGTTGGCGAAGCCAATTTTGAAGGAAATAATTTTCCCAAAACACAACAGGAATTTAAATTTCATTTTAAAGGACTTGTCGCTTTTCACGATCCGCCAAAGAAAAATATCCAGACAGTTTTTGAAAATTTCTACGCCGCAGGAATTTCGGTTAAAATTATTACGGGAGACAATGCTGAAACCACCACTGCCATTGCCAAACAAATCGGATTTAAAGGTTTCGAAAAAAGTGTTTCAGGAGATCAACTTATGAAATTATCAGCTTTCGAATTGCAAAAAACAGTGCTAAATACAAACGTGTTTACCAGAATGTTCCCTGAGGCAAAATTAAAAATTATCAATGCTCTGAAGGCCGAAAACCAAATTGTGGCCATGACCGGCGATGGCGTAAATGACGGTTTGGCATTAAAAGCGGCACATATTGGCGTTGCCATGGGAAAAAGAGGAACCGAAATTGCGAAACAGGCCGCTTCCTTAATTTTACTGGAAGACGATTTATCCAAAATGATAGATGCCATAGCGATGGGCAGAAAAATTTATGCAAATCTTAAAAAAGCAATTCAGTATATCATTTCTATTCATATTCCCATTATTTTAACTGTATTTATTCCATTGGCTTTGGGTTGGACTTTTCCCGTTATTTTTTCGCCTGTTCATATTATATTTTTAGAATTAATTATGGGACCAACCTGTTCCATTATTTATGAAAATGAACCTATGGAAAAAAATGCGATGCAAAAGAAACCACGACCCTTTGCACTTACCTTTTTCAACCGGAAAGAATTGGTTACTAGCATTGTACAGGGTTTGGCAATAACTGTTGGGGCTTTGTTTATATATCAATATTCAGTTAGTCAAGGATTTAATGAAATGATTACTAGAACCATGGTTTTTACGGTTTTAATTGCCGCAAATATATTTTTAACCTTGGTAAACCGCTCTTTTTATTACTCCATTTTTTCGGTAATGAAATACAAAAATAATTTGATTTTAATAATTATAAGCGTCACTGTTCTATTGACTAGTCTTCTTATTTATGTTGCACCTTTCGCAAAATTATTTCAGTTTGAAGCACTAAATACCTTCCAACTAATTTTTAGTGTTGTAACAGGATTTTTATCTGTTATTTGGTATGAGTTCATAAAGTGGGTAAAACGAAAAACAAAGTCCTTTTAAATTCAATTTAAAAAACAATACTTTTGTAAAACGTCATAAAACTAAAATATAAAAAAAATGGAAAAAATTGGATGGATTCAAACTATTGTAATCTCCTGTTCAATAGTTGTTGCGGGTTATTTTATAGGAAATACTTATTTAAATGGAAAAGCGTTTGAACGCTCTGTACAAGTAAAAGGCTTGTCGGAAAAGCAAGTTAATGCCGATTTGGCGGTTTGGCCAATTACCATTACCATTGCGGGAAATGACTTAAATGTATTAAAAAGCGACCTTGAAAACCAAAATAAAGAAATCAAAAACTTTTTTTTGAAGGAAGGGTTTGCCGAAAATGAATTGATTAGAGGCACTACCAATATTAACGATTCAAAAGCTGAATTATATGGAGGCAACAACCAAAATCGTGAATTCAGGTACATCGCAAGTTCAGATTTTACGGTAAGAACTGGTAATATTGAAAAACTTCAAAAAGCACTTACAAATTCATTGGAACTCATTTCAAAAGGCATTTTAATCAGTTCAAAAAATACCTGGCAACCAATTCAATATAGTTTTTCGGGATTAAACAAACTCAAACCAGCCATGATTGAAGAGGCAACCAAAAACGCTAGAGAAGTGGCTGAAAAATTTGCCTTGGATTCCAATTCAAAAGTCAGCAAAATAAAAAGTGCAAATCAAGGACAGTTTTCTATAAATGATTTGGATCCAAATACATCTCATATTAAAATTGTGAGGGTGGTTTCGACCATTGAATATCAGTTGGAAGATTAAAAGAGATGAAGGGATTTTTTAAGAAACTTTTTAAATGGATTTTTAAAGCCTTCATCGGTTTTCTTATCCTTTCTGTTTTTTCGGTGATTGTTTTTCGCTGGATTCCTGTTCCGTTTACACCTTTAATGCTTATTCGTAATATGGAACAATGGGGCAAAGGTGAAAAAGCACCTTTTGAACACGATTGGGTTTCTATGGATAAAATTTCCCAAAATTTGGCTAAAGCAGTAATTGTGAGTGAGGATCAAAAATTTATGGAACATTTTGGTTTTGATGTTGAAGCTATCGAAAAAGCTTATGAAAAAAATAAAAAGGGTAAAAGAATAAAAGGGGCAAGTACCATCACACAACAAACCGCAAAAAATGTATTTCTATGGCCACAACGAACTTATATCCGCAAGGGTTTTGAGGTTTATTTCACTTTTTTAATAGAAGTTTTTTGGAGCAAAAAACGAATTTTAGAAGTATATTTAAACAGCATTGAAATGGGCAAAGGCGTTTACGGAGCAGAAGCAGCGGCGCAACATTGGTTTAGAAAACCAGCGGCGAAACTTTCCAGCTATGAAGCGGCTTCCATTGCAGCGATTTTACCAAATCCCAGAAGATTTAGAGCGAGTCGTTCTTCGGGTTATATTGAAAATAGAAAGAACTGGATTTTGAGACAAATGAATTATTATGGCCCGCTTACTTTTGATTGATTCTTAAAATATTATAAAATAAAAAGCGCGCCAATCGGCACGCTTTTTTGGTAATCAGCAGAAAAATTTATTTATTTTCTGCATAAAGTTTAGCAACATAATCCCAATTAATTACATTGAAAAAATTCTCAACATATTCTGGTCTTCTGTTTTGGTAATGCAAGTAATAAGCATGTTCCCAAACGTCTAATCCTAAAACAGGAAAACCGCCACATCCTATTCCTGGCATTAAAGTATTGTCCTGATTTGCTGAAGAGCAAACTTCAACTTTTCCGCCTTTGTGAACGGATAACCAAGCCCAGCCAGATCCAAAACGGGTAGCTGCAGCTTTAGAAAAAGCATCTTTAAAAGACTCAAATGAACCAAAAGCAGCGTCAATGGCTGTGGCTAATTCGCCTTTTGGTTTTCCTCCTCCGTTTGGAGACATAACTTTCCAAAAAAGACTGTGATTGTAAAAACCGCCCCCATTATTTCTAACTGCGGCATTGTTCATATCTAATCCCGATAAAATAGCTTCAATAGATTTTCCTTCTAAAGCTGTTCCGGCGATTGCATTGTTTAAATTGTTGGTGTAACCTGCATGATGTTTTCCGTGGTGAATTTCCATCGTTCTTGCATCAATATGAGGTTCTAACGCATCAAAAGCGTACGGTAATTTCGGTAATTCAAAAGCCATATTCATGTGTTTTTAGTTATACTTAAATGTTTATCAAATATAACGAAATATAACGACGATTTTCAATTTATAAAATCGAATATAGTTATAGTTGTATTGGTTAATCTTATGAAAGCCCCCTAGCCCCCAAAGGGGGAATTAACATTGGATATTTATTTAAAAAGTAATGTTATATTAATCAAAACAAACTCCATTTCCTTGAAAAAAGAGTAGCTGATAGGAAAAAAAGGATGATTAAAAGTTAAAATTTTTTGTGTTTTCTATACTTAAAACTTATTTTTAGATTTTAAAATTTCTCCTTTTAGGAGGCTTAATATTTCGCGTTTTTAGGATATTTTGCCATAAATTCTTCGGCTTTTTCAACCATTTTTATACTTCCGCAGAAAAAAGGAACGCGTTGGTGCAATTCGGTTGGTTTAATGTCCATAATTCTCCTGTAACCGTCACTCGCTTTTCCATTGGCTTGTTCAGCAAGGAAAGCCATTGGATTGCATTCATACAACAATCGCAATTTTCCTTTTGGTCCGATAGAGCTTGTTGCATAAATATAAATTCCGCCTTTAATCATATTTCTATGAAAATCGGAAACCAATGAACCAATATAGCGGGAAGTGTATGGTCTGTCATCTTTTTCTTCCTGACAATATTTTAAATAATCTTTTACGCCTTGCGGAAAGTGTACGTAATTTCCTTCGTTGATAGAATAAATTTTTCCTATATCAGGGAATCTCATATTTGGATGAGATAAATAAAAGGAACCTATTGCTGGATTTAAAGTAAATCCATTAACACCATGCCCCGAGGTATAAACCAACATGGTTGAGGTTCCATAAACCACGTAACCAGCGGCAACCTGTTGATTTCCTCGCTGCAAAAAATCTATTTTTTCAACAGGCGTTCCAATTGGCGTAACACGGCGATAAATAGAAAAAATAGAACCTACCGAAACATTTACGTCAATATTGGAAGAGCCATCCAGCGGATCCATCAATACAATATATTTATTTTCATTGGTGCCGTGTTTTCCTTTTACGGTTACAAAATCATCTTCTTCTTCACTGGCAATTCCACAAACAATTTCTCTATTGATGAGTGTTTGCATAAAAACTTCATTCGCAAAAACATCTAATTTTTGTTGTTCTTCTCCCTGAACATTGATATCGCCAGCATTACCTAAAATATCCACCAATCCGGCTTTATTAACCTTATAATTCACAACTTTCGCTGCCAAACGAATAGAACTCAACAAGCGTGTAAACTCTCCAGAAGTTGATTTATAATATTTTTGGTTTTCAATAATAAACTCTCCTAAGGTAAGATTTTTATTTTTCATTGGTGTGAGCTTTATTTGTTTGCACAAATATCGAAAAAAATATTTTTAAAAAGACTTTTGTTTTGAGATACTTTGAATAAAGATTTTTTACTTTAGCAAACACCAATTTAAAATAAAAATTAAAGATGAGTTTTAGTATTAGGGAGGGAAAAATAACCGATATGCCATCGGTATTGGAATTGATAAAAGAATTGGCTCATTTTGAAAATGAGGCTAATGCTGTTGAAATTTCATTAGCTAATTTAGAAAAAGACGGTTTTGGAAATTCTCCATTGTTTAAAACTTTTGTTGCTGAACTTGATGAAAAAATTGTTGGAATGGCCTTATTTTATTCGAGATATTCTACATGGAAAGGGCCAACAATTCATTTGGAAGATTTAATCGTCAAAAAAAGTAAAAGAGGGTTAAATATTGGAAGTGCTTTGTACAAAAAAGTGATTGAGTATGGCTCTAATTTGGGCGTAAAAAGAATGGAATGGGTGGTTTTGGACTGGAATACGCCAGCCATCGAATTTTATAAAAAAACCGGAGCGCACATTTTAGAAGATTGGAAAACGGTCCAAATGGATGAACAGTCCATAAAAAAGTATTTGGAAACTTTATGAAAATTTACAAATTTGGAGGCGCGTCCGTAAATGGTGCTGAGGGCATAAAAAATGTGGTGCGCATTTTAAGAAA
Organism: Lutibacter sp.; assembly: GCA_028696945.1. Lineage (GTDB taxonomy): Bacteria > Bacteroidota > Bacteroidia > Flavobacteriales > Flavobacteriaceae > Lutibacter. Next base: position 24,329 of record JAQVGD010000017.1, on the reverse strand, counting down.
CGAAGGTTTCAAAAATACCCTTATTGTGATTTCTGCAATGGGAAAAATGACCAATGCCTTTGAAAAAATAGTTAATTCTTATCATTATAAAACAGATAATTTACAACAAAACATTGCTTTTGTCAAAGATTATCATTTAACTATAATGGATGCATTATTCAACAAAGCACATCCTATTTTTACTGAAGTTACCCAACTGTTTAGGGAATTAAACAACTTTATGACAAGCAACAAATCAACCGATTACAATTTTATTTACGACCAAATTGTTGGGTTTGGTGAATTGCTTTCAACCAAAATTGTGAGTGCTTACTTAAATGAAATCGGCATTGAAAACCAATGGATTGATGTGCGAAAATATATTAAAACCGATGACAGTTATAGAGATGCTTATGTAAATTGGAAAGAAACAAATAAAAATATTTCAACATTAAACCTTGAAAAATTATATATAACACAAGGGTTTTTAGGTGCCGATACACAAGGAAATACCACAACATTGGGACGCGAAGGATCCGATTATACTGCCGCCATTTTTGCACATTGCTTAAACGCCGAAAATTTAACCATTTGGAAAGATGTTGAGGGAGTATTAAATGCCGATCCACGTTTTTTCGGAAATGCCCAACTGCTGCATCAAATATCCTATAACGAAGCTATTGAAATGGCATTTTACGGTGCTTCGGTTATTCATCCTAAAACTTTAAAACCGCTTGAAAATAAAATCATTCCGTTGTATGTTCGCTCCTTTTATAATTTGGAAATAAAAGGCACAACCGTTGGAAAAGGGATTGCTATAATTCCTGAAGTTCCCTGTTTTATTTTGAAAGAAAATCAAATATTGGTGTCAATTTCGGCTTTGGATTTTTCCTTTATGGTAGAATCTAACCTGAGTGATATTTTCAAAATTTTACATGAAAACAAACTTAAAGTGAATTTAATTCAAAATTCTGCCATTAGTTTTTCGGTGTGCATCGAGGATAAATTCAACCATTTTGAACACTTTTTAGCAGCGTTAAAATTGAAGTACAAAGTAACTTATGTTAAAAATGTTTCGCTTTATACCATTAGGCATACAACCGAAAATGCCATTGAGGAAATTGAACAAAAAGGGGAAGTGCTTTTAAAACAGGCCACAATAGGAATTGTTCAAGTTGTAATGAAATGAGTTGGAAACTTCAACCTCAATGAAATATCCCTTATCTCTAAGACTACCTAACCAATCACTCATAATATAAGTTATATGATGAGAATTTTTACGTATTTTTGCAGTTCCCTTAATTATATCTAAATGAGTTTAGTAACAGCTAAAGAAGTTGCGAAAGCAATAAACCTTGATAAATACGGATTTATAGGCACCTTTTTTGGTTGGTTATTAATGATAGTTTTTCGGATTTCCTCCATTAACAAAATTTACAACAAACACAAACATTTAAAGGATTTGGAATTTTTCACAGCACTGTTGGAAGATTTAGAGATCAAGTTTGAAATTCCCGAAGAAGATTTAAAAAGAATTCCAAAAACAGGTGCTTTTATTACAGTATCTAACCATCCACTTGGTGGAATAGATGGCATTTTATTGTTAAAATTATTAATTGAAAAACGTCCTGATTTTAAAATTATTGCAAATTTTTTACTACAGCGGATTGAGCCCATGAAGCCCTTTATTATACCTGTAAATCCATTTGAAGACCGAAAAGAAAAATCGAGTATCGCAGGTTTGAAAAATGCACTGTCGCATTTAAAAAAAGGTAATTCTCTTGGTGTTTTTCCAGCAGGTGAAGTTTCAACCTACAAAGATGGAAAATTTATAGTGGACAAACCTTGGGAAGAAAGTGCCATTAAATTAATCCAAAAAGCAGAAGTACCAGTTATTCCTATTTATTTTCATGCCAAAAACAGCAGGTTATTTTACTTTCTGTCCAAACTGAATTCCAAAATGCGCACTGCCAAATTACCTTCTGAGGTCTTATCACAAAAAGGCCGTGTAATTAAAGTCAGAATTGGAAATCCTATAACGGTAAAAGACTTGGGGGAATATACCGATGCGCAAGATTTTTGCGATTTTATTCGTAAAAAAACATATATGTTGGCAAACCCTTTTGAAAAACATTCCATAAAAATAACAGCTCCTTCACTAAAAATGCCAAAGTCTCCAAAAAAAATTGTGAGTCAAAGAAATATTGACAAAATGATTTTAGAAGTTGAAGCCTTAAGAAATAATGATGGTCGTTTGCTTAAAAGTAAAAATTACGAAGTGTTTTTTGCCTTGAGCAAACAAATTCCAAATATTACATTTGAAATTGGTCGTTTGCGTGAAATCACTTTTAGAGAAGTTGGTGAGGGCACCAATGAATCTATAGATTTAGATACTTTCGACAGTTATTACCACCATTTATTTTTATGGGATAATGAAGCCAACAAAGTAGCAGGTGCCTACCGAATGGGATTGGGAAAAAATATTTATAAAAAGCATGGTATTGAAGGTTTTTATGTGCATACCCTATTCAAATTTGAACCTGAATTGTACATGATGATGGAGAATTCAATTGAAATGGGACGCGCATTTGTGATTAAAGAATACCAACAAAAACCAATGCCGTTATTTTTGCTTTGGAAAGGAATTGTTCATATTACCCTAAGATATCCGGAATATAAATATTTAATTGGAGGTGTAAGTATCAGCAACCAGTTTTCGAATTTCTCGAAATCGTTGATGATTGAGTTCATGAAATCTCATTATTACGATCCTTATGTTGCCCAGTACATTCATCCTAAAAAAGAATATAAAGTTAAATTAAAGGATGCCGATAAAGATTTTGTTTTTGATGCGACACAAGCCGATATGAACAAATTTGACAAGTTAATTGATGAAATTGAACCGGGTTCCTTGCGTATTCCTGTTTTAATTAAAAAATATGTAAAACAAAATGCACGATTGGTGGCATTTAATGTGGATCCGAAATTTAACAATGCCATTGATGGTTTAATGTATATCCGCATAGCTGATATTCCTGAAAGTACTGTAAAGCCCGTGATGGAAGAACTTCAGGCGGAATTGGAAAAAACTCTTGAAAATGAAAGTAAAAATAAAAAAAATAAAACTCCTTTAGATTCTCTGTAATTTTAAAACCAAGCCTTTTTATTGGTTTGATACTTGTAAATAAATTCTTTATCAGATTTTGTGAGGTAGATAGTACCTTTAACAAGTCCTATATTACTGGTTATTTTGTCCCCAACACCTCAAATTACCAAAATAATTGCCAGCAGAATGATGCCACAGCGATACAAAGATTTGTTAGATATTTTATGTGTCTGATTTTAGAATGTTTATAGTTTAAATGTGTTTGTACTATCAACTCTTTTTTTTGCTTTTGAAAAAAATAATGCCGTCACTTTATCAACAATTGTTTGCGCCAGTTTTAGTTTAGATTCAACCGTCCAACCTGCGATATGCGGAGAAAGCAGCACATTTTCGGCATGAATTAAATAATCAAATGCTTCTGGAAAAGAATCGTTTTCAAATAAATTTTCGAAGGATAATTTTTCATATTCCAACACATCCAAACAAGCACCCAATATTTTTTTATTAATTAGCGCTTCAACCAAATTATCGGTAACTACTGCAGAACCTCTAGCGGTATTTATCAAATAAAATGATTTTTTAAAATTATTGATAAACTGGGCGTTTACCATATAATGAGATAATTTGTTAAACGGCGTATGCAAACTCAATACATCGGTCTTTTCCTGTAATTCTTCCAAAGTCACTTGCTTGCAATTTTCATCACCAACACCCTCTTTTATATCGTAACAAATAACCTCAACCTCAAATCCCTTTAATTTTTTAGCAAAGGCTTTTCCCATATTTCCGTACCCGATAATGCCAACCGTTTTTCCTTCCAATTCAATTCCCCTGTTGGCTTCGCGCAGCCATTTTCCATGTCGGATTTCTAAGTCAGCCTTTTTAAAATTGTTAAATAAAGCTAAAATCATTCCCAGTGCGTGTTCACCAACAGCATTGCTGTTGCCTTCAGGTGCTGAAATTAATTGAATTCCCTTTTTTTCGGCATAATCAACATCAATACTTTCCAATCCAGCACCTACACGGGCAATAAATTTTAAGTTTCCGGCTTTGTCTAAAAATTGCTGGTCGATATTAAATCGGCTTCTGATAACAACTCCTTGGTAACTGCTTATTTTTTCTTCAATTTGTTGTTTGGTAGAAGTATAATCTTCCTCGCAAATGCAACCCAGTTTTTCCAAACCAGACTGCAGAATTGAATGATTGGTATCTATCAGAAGGATCTTCATCTGTTGTATTTTCAAATTATTGATTTCTTTCTTTAAATTCCGCCTTCGGGGCTTTTAATACTGTTCCTCATCATTAGGAAAATCCCTGCTTTTAACATCGGCAATATAACTTTCAAAAGCATTGGTCATTTCGGTATATAAATCCATATAGCGACGCAAAAATCTTGGATGAAATTCGTGGGTCATTCCCAACATATCATGCGTAACCAACACTTGTCCGTCCACACCGTTTCCCGCGCCAATACCGATAACTGGAATAGAAATACTTTCGGCAATTTTTTGTGCCAATTTTGCGGGAACTTTTTCTAAAACCAAAGCAAAACAACCCAATTTCTCCAGCAACAAAGCATCTTCCATTAATTTTTCGGCTTCTTCCTCTTCCTTCGCCCGAACGGTGTAAGTGCCAAATTTATAAATGGATTGCGGGGTTAATCCCAAATGTCCCATCACAGGAATTCCTGCTGTTAAAATTCTGGTTATAGATTCACTTATTTCACTTCCTCCTTCTAATTTTACCGCATGACCGCCAGATTCCTTCATAATTCTGATAGAGGAGTCTAAAGCATTTCTAGAATTTACCTGATAACTTCCAAAAGGCAAGTCAACAACCACCAAACTTCTACGAATGGCTCTTACCACAGAACTTGCATGGTAAATCATTTGATCTAACGTTATGGGCAAGGTTGTTTCATGACCGGCCATAACATTTGAGGCAGAATCTCCCACTAAAATGATATCTATTCCGGCATTGTCAATTATTTTTGCCATTGTAAAATCATAAGCGGTAAGCATGGCGATTTTTTCGCCATTTTTTTTCATTTCCACCACGCTTTTGGTGGTAATTCTCTTGTAATCTTTTTTTGCTGCAGACATCTTTTAGGTGTTTAAACTTATAATAGGTAAAAGTAATGAAAAAACTGAGTTATATTTTATACTTTGCTGTTTTGGCTATTTTATTGACTGAATTTTATTAAAACAGCGAATTAAATCCGAGAGTACAATTAAATTTCATATAAAAATTTGACAATTATCATTTTAAAATTATATTTACGTAAAATAATATCGTTTTCGTGAAATCAGAAAAAAAACCAGACAAATACACTCAAGAATTAGAAGAAAAAATATTTGATCTTAGTCTTAAGATTAAAAATAAATCTAATGAGTTTAATACTGCCATTGAAATCAACTCAAAAATTCTTAGTAAATTAACCCATAATTTAAAAAATCCGGTGGGGGTTATCTTTTCTTTTTCCGAAATGATGTTGGAAGATCTTGAAGGATATTCTCATGAAAAATTAGAAAAACATTTACAAATTATTAAAAATTCGGCAACATTTTCATTGGCTCTTCTCGATACCATTTCAAAATATACGAGGATACAATCACCAAATTTTGTTTTAAAGAGCCAACGCATTAATTATACTGAATTGTTATCAACACTTATAAATGAATTAGAATTAGAATCTTCCAAAAAAAATATTGATATGGTTGTCAAACTTCCAAAAAATGATATTTTTTTAACTGTTGACGGAGCTGAAATTACACAGGCTTTAACTGCCATTTTAAAAAACGCACTGCGATATTCTAATGAAAATTCAATTATAACCATTACAGTTTCGGAACTTGAAAATATTGTTGAAACAACCATTACCGATCAAGGAATAGGAATTTCCGAAACAGATTTACCAAATATTTTTGAAGAATTTTATGTGGTGAATACCTATTCAGCCGATAAACAAAAATGTGTTGGTTTGGGTTTGGCAATTGCTAGAAAAATTGCAGAACTCCATAACGGAAAAATTTCAGCAAAAAGTGCTTTAAATAAAGGAACAAGATTTAAATTGAGTCTGCCTAAAAATTAGACTTAACTTAAAAAAGATAAATCCCTTGATTTTAAAATGTTATAATAAATATATATTAAAAATAATTCGTATTTTTACCTTTAAACCCCAAAAGTGAATGAAATATATAAATCCCGCAAATGCTATTCAAAAAGATACTATGAAAGATCTTTCAAAAGTAGATAAAAAATATTTCACTTTTTTTGAAAACGCACCTATTTCGCTTTGGATTGAAGATTTTTCTGAAGTTAAAAAACATATAGACGCTCTTGTAAAAGAAAGTAATACCGATATCAAAACCTATATAACTAACAACCCTGATATCCTAACAAAATTAGCTTCATTGGTAACTGTAAAAGATGTTAATAATGCAGCCGTAAAGTTATACAATGCTAAAAGTAAAAAAGATTTATTAGATAATTTACCCAAAGTATTTACTGAAAATTCAAATGCTGGATATACTAAATTGCTTATTGATATTTTATTGGGTGAAAAAGAAACTAAAATAAAAAGTGTTAATAAAACTTTAGATGGTCATAGAATTAACACATTGGTTAAATTTAATGTAATTGACGGTAGTGAAGACACCCTTGAAAATGTTGTTGTATCCGTTGAAAATATAACAGAGCGGGTTCTAAACGAACAAAAATTTAATGCGACTAAAGCCTTCTTATCAAATACCCTATCAAGTATTAAAGATGGTTTGGTAATACTGGATCGTGAGTCAAATTATACCTACGTAAATAAAAAAGCTGCGGATTTATTGGGTAAAAACGCCAAAAAACTTATTGGCAAACATATTTGGACAGGATTTCCCGGAAAAGAAGGTGATTTATTTTATGATAATTACCAAAAGGCAATAACAACAGGAAAACCGCTAAGTTTTGAAAATTATTTTAAAACCTTGGATAAATGGTTTGAAAATAGGATGATTCCTTCCCAAGAAGGTGTTGTTATATTTTTTCAGGAAACTACAGATAAAAAGGAAAAAGACGATAAAATAAAAGCGGCTTATAATATTATCAATAAAAGTCCTACAATAGCTCTTTTATGTAAAAATGAATGGGATTTTCCAATAGAATTTGCTTCAGAAAATACCATTAATTTATTTGGGTATTCTCATACAGAACTCACAAAAGGAACGGTAAAATTATACCAACTTGTTTATCCTGAAGATTTGAAATGGGTAAGCGAAACTTTTCTTAAATTATTCAAAATCAAAAATTCAAATGAATTTAAGTTTCGACCCTTCAGAATTTTAACTAAAAATGGTGATGTAAAATGGATTCAGGCCAGTATAGACGTTGTTAAAAACAGCACCAATGAAATTACCCATATTCAGGGAATTTGTGAAGATATTACCGAACGTAAAAAAGCCGAAGATCTATTTTTTGAAAGCACCCAGCGGTTAAAAGACCAATTTAGCCATACGCCATTAGCGTCTATAATTTGGGATGAAGATTTTAAAGTATTGGAGTGGAATAATTCAGCCCAACGAATATTTGGGTATTCAGCTGAAGAAGCAAAAAAAATTAATATAAAAGATTTAATAACACCAAGCTATTTAGCTCCCAAAATGCAAGAAGTTAGGGCGGAGTTGTTAACTCAAAAATACGGACATAAAAGCACCAATGAAAATGTAACCAAAAGCGGTAAAATAATCGTTTGCGAATGGTATAACGTGACCTTAAAAGACGCTTCTGGCAACATCGTTGGCATTGCTTCATTGGCAGATGATATTACAGAACGTATAAATTCAAAAAAATTACTTGAATCATCCGAAAGAAAATATAGAGACATTTTTGAAAAGGCCATTGATGCAGTTTTGATATTAAAGAATGAATTATTTATAGATTGTAATGAAGCAGCCCTAAAGATGTTCGGATTTGATAGGAAAACACTTCTTAAAATGCAACCAGCACAACTTGCGCCTGAAAAGCAGCCAAATGGAGCAAACACTTATACAAAAGCGGATGAAATGATGAAAATTGCTTTGGAAAAAGGCAGTAATAGATTTAGATGGTACCACAAACATTTAAACGGAAATATTTTTCCAACCGAAGTAACCCTCACTAGAATTAATGAGCAGGATGACGGATCTACCATTCATGTGGTTATAAGGGATATTACCGAAAACGTAAAAAAAGAAGCTTTGGAAGATGTGTTGTACAACATTTCAAAAGCTGCATTAACACTAAGCGATTTTAGTGAATTTAGTTTGTTTGTAAGAAATGAAATGCATAAAATAATTGATACCAGCAATTTTTATATCGCACTTCACAATGAAGAAACTGATATGATTACCACACCTGTTTTTGTGGATGACAGAGAGGAAGTAGAAGAATTTTCAGCCAAAAATTCATTAACTGGCTATGTTATAAAGTCAAAAAAACCGCTAATTTTAACAAAGAAAGCTCACCAGGAACTCATTAACAACAATATTGTAACATTGATTGGTGAATTTGCCAAAATTTGGATTGGCGTCCCTTTATTTATTCAAGAAAAATGCATTGGGGCAATTGTGGTGCAAAGTTATACGGACGAAAATGCCTACAAAGAAAATGATGTACAATTGCTGGAGTTTGTAGCCGACCAAATTAGCACCACCATTCAACGTAAAAAAGTTGAAGATGAATTGAACAAGGCCTTACTGCAAGCACAAGAATCCGACAGATTAAAATCTGCTTTTTTGGCGAACATGAGCCACGAAATTAGAACGCCCATGAATGGAATTATTGGGTTTTCAGAATTGTGTTTAGATCCAAATATAACAAAGGAGAAGCAAAAAGAATTTGCCGACATCGTAATTAAAAGTAGCAAACAATTACTTTCAATTGTAAACGACATTTTAGACATTTCAAAAATTGAAGCCGGTGCGGTAACCTTGAACTTAGAAAATGTTAATTTAAATAAATTGTTCGATGAATTAGAAGTCTTTTATAAACCAATAGCCCATGAAAACAATTTGCTGTTGCACTGTGAAAGAGGACTGGAAAATTATAAAAGTACTATTGAAACCGATAAAACAAAATTAAATCAGGTGCTCACAAACCTGCTGTCAAATGCTTTTAAATTTACAGATACAGGAAGTGTAACGTTTGGGTATGAATTGGTGGAAAACAACCTGCAATTTTACGTAAAAGATACAGGAATTGGAGTTGAAGAAGGTTTACAAAATAAAATTTTTGAGAGGTTTTCACAAGGAAACCTCGATTTAAGCAAACAACATAGAGGGACAGGATTGGGTTTAGCCATCACAAAAAAAATTATAGAATTGTTTCAAGGAAAAATTTGGTTAGATTCGGGTGAAAATGGAACAACTATATATTTTACAATACCTTATATTAAGTCAAAAACGCCTCTAATATCTACTGTTATAGAAGAACAAAAACCAAAAATCGATGTGAGAAATAAGGAAATAACCATTTTAGTAGCCGAAGATGAGGAATACAATATGATGTATATTGCGGAGTTATTTTCCTCAACCAATTTTAAAATTATAGAAGCCAATAATGGTAAAAAAGCATTGGAATTGGCGCAAAAGCATCCTGAAATTCAATTGGTGTTAATGGATATAAAAATGCCAATAATGGATGGGAACGAAGCTATGATAGAAATTAAAAAGTTAAGACCTTCACTTCCGGTAATTGCGCTTTCCGCTTTCGCCATGGAATCGGATAAAGCAAAAGCACTTGCGCTTGGGTTTGATGCTTATTTAACAAAACCATTGAACCGAAAATTATTGTTTGGACTCATCGAAAAATTTTCAAAAAACGAATAAAACAATTGACAATTTAAGCCCCCATCGGAACTTCCTGTTTCAATTAGAAATTTAATTGGACAACAATGGTTATTTTTATACATTGTACACTAGCTTTCCACGTCTTGTTTGGTTTTTCTATAATTTTTCTATTAGCTCCAAAGTAAGTGTTGGCTTATTTTCGTTTTTTATTTTCTATTTTTTTAATAGCCTTTTCAAAATCTCCTTCTCCAATCATTTTTTGTCTAATCTCTTTAAATTGCTTGTATTCCCACTCTGCGTTTAATATTAAAATTTCAACTCAAAACATTTTTAACGCGTCCTATTTCTCCAGTTTCTAACTGTACTTTTATACCGTGCGGATGCGTTGCCGAATTGGTAAGGATTCTTTTTACAACACCTTTGGTTAATTCGCCAGATTGCTGATGGTGCTTTTGCACAATTTCTACTTTTTTTCCTGTTTTAATGCTTTTTCTGATGGTGCCGCTTGTGTTTTCCATGTGTTTTTCAATTGATTATTTTAAAAAATGGAAATTTCCGTTTCGGTGGTAAATAATTCCAAAAACTTTATTCCTTTGCTTGAATTTCCCTTCTTGTTCAGCTTCGGACTCCATACTGCAATGCTATATTTATTTGGGAGAATGGCAACAATGCCGCCACCAACGCCACTTTTTCCTGGCAAACCTACTTTAAATGAAAATTCTCCTGCTTCATCATAAAATCCGCACGTTTGCATAATGGCATTTATGCGTTTCGACTTGCTTATGCTAATCACTCTTTCATTTGTGTAGGGATTAACACCGTAAGCCGCCAGAAAAAGAAAAGTGCCAGAAAGCTCTTTACAAGTCATTTCAATAGAACATAAATTAAAATAAAAATCCAACACCACATCAATATCATTTTTAATGTTTCCAAAGGATTTCATCAAATTGATTAAAGCCGCATTTCTATGTCCAGTTAATTTCTCCGATTCTGCAATTCTCGGGCAATAATCAATGTTAGGATTTCCAGAAATGCTCCTTACAAAAGCAATAAAATCGTCTTTCGGATTTTTAAGGTGGCTTACCAAAATATCGGAAATTACCAATGCGCCCGAATTTATAAGCGGATTTCTAGGTATTCCCAAATTAAATTCCAGCTGAAACAGCGAATTAAACGAGGTTCCAGAAGGCTCTACACCAACTCTTTCCCATAATTTTTCGCTTTCCTTTTTGTAAGCCAATACCAAGGACAGAACTTTGGCAATGCTTTGAATGGAAAACTTTTCCTCAGCATCGCCAAACTGGTAATGCTGATGATTGATGGTGGTTAAATGAACACCAAATTTTGTGGGATCAACATTGCTCAATTCAGAAATATACGTGGCAACTTTGCCAAAATCTTCTGTTTTATTTAGCACTCTATTTATTTTTGAAAATATCTTATTGTAGTTCATTTTTTATGTTGAAAGTTATTTTTTCAAAAACTGGAAGTCCGAAGTAAGACCCTGAACTTTTTATCTCTTTAAATTTTCTGTTTAACTTATGCTTTCCGTTCCAATAGGAGTTTCCCCTTCGGAGGCTAGGGGATTCTTTTTTATATGCACATCCATTTGCGGAAATGGAATACTGATGTTATTTTCCATAAATTTCCTGTAAATAATTTTTCTTATATCACCTTTTTCTTTTTCAATTCTGAAAATATTTTCGCTAAAAAATAAGATTTGAAAGTCTAATGAAGATTCTCCAAAATTTAAAAAACGAATGTCAACCAACTTTTCATCTGTAATATCTGTACGCTCCAAGGTGCTCTCTTTAAGTATTTTCATCACCAATTCAACATCACTGCCATAAGCTATGCGAATATTTATTTTAAAACGTGTTTTTTTTGATTGATGGCTCCAATTAATCACTTTATTAGTGGTAATTAATGAATTTGGAATTATAATGGTAATTTCATCTCTGTTTAATCCTTTTGAGGTTCGTAAGCCAATTTCAAGAATTTTCACAATATCATTATCAATTTCCAAAATATCTCCAATCTTTATAGATCTTTCAGAAAGCAAAATAATACCTGAAATTAAATCGTTAAATGTTTGTTGCAATCCCAAACCGATACCAACCAATAATGCAGCAGAACCAGCAATTAAAACGGTTACTTTAATTCCAATGGTCTCTAAAATAAAGCCAAAAGTAATTACCCAAATTACATATTTTATAATTTGAAATAAAGAATAAGTATTTCCCAAATTTCTCTTATCTAACTTATGTTTACGAAACAAAGCTATTTTAATAAGCCACAGAATTACTTTGGTAACGAAAAAAAATAGAAGAATGATAACTAAAGTATGAACCTTTAATGTATAATCTCCAATCTTAATAATTTCAAATTCCAAAAAGTTACGAATTATTTCCATATTATTATTTATGATACCATGTTGTTGCTAAATTATAATTTTTGAGTGAAATAAACCCAAATAAATTTAATAAATAATATAAAAACACCCCTACAAAACCGACAGCTCATGAACTCCGATTCTGTTGATGGATTGAGAACTCCAAAACAATTCAAAATCTTCAAAATGAACTTAAAAATCTATATTTTAGAGCCAAAAATATGAGGCATTATTTCTTCATAAAAGACCGTCTGAAAACATAAAGTTTTGTATTTAGAAACCAATCTTATTTCCATAAAAAAGATAAATATTATTTGCCTGTTTTTTTCATTTTAGCACAAAGTTTTAAGTACATTAGTGCCGTAAAAATCTCTCATGTTAACATCCCATTTAGGCGAACTTTTCGCCTTATTGACAGCGGTTTTTTGGACTACTACAAGTTTGTCCTTTCAACAAGCAACCAGAAGAGCTGGATCATTGTCGGTCAACGTATTGCGTTTAATACTCGCTTTTTTCATTTACGCCTTAATTTCCTATTTCTCCAGAGGGCAATTTTTGCCTTTTGACGCTTCGGTTTATCAGTGGGTTTGGATGTCAATTTCTGGATTGGTGGGCTTTGTTTTTGGAGATTATTTTTTATTTAGATCTTATGAATTAATCAGCGCAAGAATTTCCATGTTAATCATGTCATTAAGCGCACCAATTGCCGCTTATTTAGGTTGGTTTATTTTAGGAGAAACTATGAGTCTTCTTTCATTGATGGCAATGTTTATCACCATTTTTGGAATTATGCTGGTTATTACTGAAAAAAAGAAATTGGATGATAAAAAATTAGGGGTAAAAAATAAAAAAATTCAATTTTCTTTCTCGCCTAAAGGCATGTTATTTGCCTTTTTGGGAGCAATGGGACAAGCATTAGGCTTGGTTTTAAGCAAATATGGAATGGGTGATTACAACGTTTTTGCGGCAACTCAAATTAGGGTTATAGCAGGAGCTTTTGGTTTTGTCATTTTAATTTCCTTGATTAAACGATGGCCTAAAGTTAAACAAGCTGCAACGGATTCTATTTCCATGAAATTTATCCTAATCGGTTCTGTATTTGGTCCATTTTTAGGAGTTTATGCCTCCTTATTGGCCGTAAAATACACAACCGTTGGCATTGCTTCAACCATTATGGCCATTATACCCGTTTTAATTATTCCGCCAGCAATTTTACTTTATAAAGAAAAAGTAACCGTAAAAGAAGTTATTGGTGCTTTTATTGCTCTTGGCGGCATCGTATTATTTTTCATTAAATAATCAACTTCAAAATATTCATGAATTTTGAATTAAAAAAAGATACTTTCAATTTATTGGCTTACCAAATCCAGAAATTATACCAATTAAATGTTTAAATGTTGTATTAGAAATTTGAATTATTTTTAGATTAGGAAGAAAAATTAAGCATAACCTTTGCTACGGTTATTTTTTATGACGACATAAGAGTTAAAAAGAAACAAATTTTATGCGGCATTTGAATGTTTAAATGGTATTAAATCCCATTCTGCCAATTATTATTAACCTTAATAAATTATTATCATTAACAAACAGCACGTGTGGTTATTTATGGTAATTTTACATGCTCTTTTAAAAACTTTCAACAAACAACAAAGCGATCAATTGAATATATTCCATAAAATAAAACGGTATTTGACCCGAAATTTCAGTTTCAAAAATTATACTAAAAGAAACTGGATTCACTTTTTTATAAAAGGCTTTTTAGCATTTTTCGGATTGTTCGCAATTTTTATGATTTCCATTTATTTTGGCTTATTTGGAAGGGTTCCCACCAATAAAGAAGTGAAACTTTTTAGAAATATGGAAGCTTCTGAAGTTTATTCTTCCGATAATGTGTTGCTTTATCGCTTTGATAAAGAAAATCGATTAAACATTCCTTTCGATTCTATCCCAAAACATGTAGTTGAAGCCCTTATATCTTCCGAAGATTCTCGTTTTTATGAGCATTCTGGCATCGATTTAAAAAGTTTGATGCGCGTTCTTGTAAAAACGGTAATTCTCAGAGATAAAAGTTCAGGCGGCGGTAGCACCATTTCTCAACAATTGGTAAAAAACTATTTCCCCCGAAATTCCTATTGGTTTTTGTCAACACCCATTAATAAGTTCGAAGAAATGGTTGCTGCTTATAAATTAGAAAGTCATTTTACAAAGGAACAAATTGTTGAATTTTATTTTAATACCGTTCCTTTTGGCGATACGGCTTTTGGTATTGAAAGTGCCTCTCAACGTTTTTTTAGCACCTCAACTTCTAAGTTAACTATTGAACAGGGTGCTGTTTTGATAGGAATGTTAAAGGCAACTTACACTTACAATCCCATAAAATTTCCTGAAGCTTCTAAAAAAAGAAGAGACATTGTTTTAAATTTAATGAGTCAGGAAAAATATATTACTGAAAATTTTAAAGATTCTATCACAGCCATTCCTTTGCTTACAAAACAAAAGCGACTCACGCGCCATCAGGGAAAAGCCAAGTATTTTACGGAATATGTGCGATTAATTATGAATAATTGGTTAGAAATTAACAGAAAACCGAGTGGAAAAACATACGATTTATATAAAGATGGACTTAAAATTTACACGTCTTTAAATTACGCCATGCAACAATATGCCGAAAAGGCTGTCGCGAAAAGATTAAAAATTTTACAATATGAATTTGACCGCCAATGGGGCGATGAAGACCCTTGGAAAGATGCTCCAATCGTTTTAGCAAACGCCATCAAAAACTCAAACAGATATAAAACACTAAAAAAAGCAGGATTGTCCGAAGCAATAATTCGAGACAGCCTGAACAAACTCGTGGAAATGAAAATTTTCTCGCACGATGGTGATAGAAACGTAACCATGTCACCGTTAGATTCCATAAAAAATTCATTGCGATTTTTGCACGCTGGCTTTATTGCCATGGAACCAAAAACCGGACAAATTAAGGCGTATGTTGGCGGCATCGATGAAAATTATTTTCAGTACGACCACGCAACCACCAAAAGACAAGTTGGAAGTACTTTTAAACCATTTGTGTACGCCGCAGCCATTGAAAACGGCGTTTCTCCTTGTGATATGTATCCAAATATCTTGATAAAATATCCACAATATGAGGACTGGCAACCAAAAAACTCCGATTATATTTATGGTGGCGAATTTAGCGTTTGGGGTGCGTTGGCAGCATCTGTAAATACAGTTACTGTGCAACTTATGGAAAAAGTTGGCTTGCTTAAAATTATAAATTTGGCAAAAAATATGGGTATAGAAACCGAGCTTCCACCAGTTCCTTCTTTGTCTTTAGGCACTGCCGAACTTTCTTTATTGGAAATGGCTAGAGCTTATACTACATTTCCGAATTACGGAAAACCAATGCATGAAGTTGTCCTTATTAAGATTGTAAATAGGGAAGGTGTTCCATTAAATATTCTGCCTGTAAAAGCGACTAAAAATGTGTATTCGGAAAAAACTGGAGAAATTATGGTTGAAATGCTAAAACGTGTCGTTTTCCAAGGAATTGCCGCTCCAATAAGATACGATTTTCAATTGTTTGGTGATATTGGCGGTAAAACAGGAACTTCCCAATCGCAAGCAGATGGTTGGTTTGTTGGCTTTACCTCAAATTTAGTTTTAGGTGCTTGGGTTGGTGCCGAAAATCCCGCTGTTCATTTTAAAACGATGGAATTGGGCCAGGCATCTCATACCGCACTTCCCATTAATGGTGAGTTTTTGAGAATGTTAAATAATGATGTTTCCTTCCAATATTATTTGAAGACAGATTTTAAAAAACCTTCAAAAAATGTTTTAAAACTTTTCGATTGTGTTTCTCGACATAATGTGCCAAGACCAGTAAAAGATAGTATTACAGATGTGGTAATAGATTCTTTAAACATTGAAAATCTTACCATTCCAAAAGACAGCATTACACTTGAGCAATTAAATTAGTTGGCTCTAGTTTAATTGAGCGTTGATATTTAATTTCAAATTCATATTTCGGAGGTTTCAAGTTGGTTCGAACGTAGAAAATTAGATATTTCAATCATAATAGCCAGTTTAAACTAGAGCCAATTAGTTTTAAAATTATAAATAATTAAAATTTAAAGTAAAAAGCCTGAAACTAAGTTTCAGGCTTTTACTGCAATTTTCCAAAATAAATAATCTTAAGTTTCTGGCTTTAATAACCCCTTACAAACACCAAAAACAATATTTAACATTCCTTGGGTGGCAAATGTATATTCCTTATGTTTATTACAAAAACATAACTACTCTATATTCATAAATTTAGACCATTTGTTTATGAATTTAAACTGAATAATGCCTTTTTCATACATTTCAGCAATACTGATTTCTCTCTTTAATAAATAAAAATAACGATTTCTATGATTCTATAACCAATTAAATCAAAGTCTTTAATTTCAAAATGCCTATTTTTGTTAAGGAAAAAGAAATTTAAAATTTGATGAAACGAGCCATAACAAATTTTGATACACAGCAGAATGATTAATGGCGAACAGCATCTGTACCAATAAAAAATAAAAATTAAACAGATGAAAAATATAAATTTTATAAATAGCATTGGCATTTTAAATTATGCGTTGTCGAAATACACAATGCTATTTTTATTTCTAGGATATATTCAAGTAGGGTATTCTCAAAAATCTAAAATTTTCTATGTTCCAGATTCTTTAAAAACCAAAACGTACAAGGAACTTTTCAAAGGCTTAAATGCCAGTAATAATGATACGATTAAAGAAAAAATATATGCCGAAGCCTATTTAAATAAAGCCAAAAATGAAAATGATGTGATAAGAATTTCAAATGGGTATTCGCAATTTGCTTCCATAAAAGGCAAAAAAAGTATGGATTTGGCAATTATGTACTGTGACAGCATTATATCCCTCACAAAAAATAGCAATCATATAAATTATCCAGGTTATGGATATTTGATGAAGGGTATTTGTGAATTTAATTTAGGCTATTATGAAAGAGCCTTGGAAAATTACCTGATTGCCAATAAATATGCCCTTAAAAATAACAATATTGAACAGCAATTTTATATCAATAATAGTATTGGGGAATTAAAAAACTTGTGGGGAAACTATAACGAGGCGTTGGAAATTTTTAAGTCTCAACTACCACTATTGCGACAAAATAAAATTGATTTTCAATATCCCAAAAATTTCTACTCACAAGTTTTGTTCAGTTTAACAAACTCCTATATTCTAACTAAAAAATTAGATTCAGCCTTAATTTATGCTAAAGAAGGCATTCAAGAAAGTTTGGCAGCTAATAACTCAACCCAATATTACTCTTTTGTTGGTCAAACAGGCATTATTTCCTATTATCAAAATAATTTTAAAATGGCACTTGATAGTTTAAATAAAACATTGCCGTACCTAACATCCTATAACAATTTTTTAAATTACCATTATTACTTGGGCCATATTTATTGGAAACAAAATAATGATGAGAAAGCATTCTTTCACTTTTCCAAAGCAGATTCTATTTATGGCATATCGCAAGATGTAGTTCCAGAAGTTAGGGATATTCAAGAATTTTTCGTTAACTACTACAAAAAAAATAATGACATTAACAATCAATTAAAATATATCGACCGTCTTTTATATATTGACAGCATTATCAAATACAATTATAAAAATTTGAATGAAACGCTGATTAAAAAATATGATACTCCTATTCTTATTGGCGAAAAACAACATATTATCAACACTTTAAAACAAAGTGAAAAAAAATCATCCCTAATTATTTTTGGGTTGGTCAGTATCTTCTTAATTGCTCTGGCATTTGTTATTTGGTCTTTTAAAAAACAACGTGTTTATAAAGAGAGATTTGAAAAGTTACTGTTAAATAATCAGAAAGAATCACTTAATAAAAAAACTGTCAAAAAGTCTTCAGAAGAATTAAACGGTATTTCTTTAGAAATAGTAAATTCAATATTGTTGGCCTTAGAAGAATTTGAAAACAGCAATGGATTTTTAAACAATGACCTAACTTTAAATAACTTATCAAAAGCATTTGGCACGAATTCAAACTATTTATCAAAAATTATTAATTTTTATAAGAAACAAAATTTCAGCTCCTATATTTCAGATTTAAGGATAGATTACTGTATTGAACAGTTAAAAACAAATAAAACCTTTAGAAAATATTCTATAAAGGCCATCTCATTTGAACTTGGGTATAATAATGCAGAATCTTTTTCAAAAGATTTTTATAAAAAAACAGGAATATATCCTTCCTATTTTATTCGAGAATTTGAGAGTAAAAAGCAATCTTAAAGCAAAAAGCCCAAAA
This sequence comes from Lutibacter sp., assembly GCA_028696945.1. Classification (GTDB taxonomy): domain Bacteria; phylum Bacteroidota; class Bacteroidia; order Flavobacteriales; family Flavobacteriaceae; genus Lutibacter. The sequence continues at coordinate 5,689 of JAQVGD010000017.1, read as the reverse complement.
CTAAGTTTCGGGCTTTTTTTATTAACCAAGTAATTATTTCTTCATACAAATTTATGCGAATATACCTTCAAAAATGTAGTGATTTAAGCATTTAAGTGCAGTTATTTTATCGTTTGTATTTACCAAAAGCGAAATATTGTTGTTACTTCCTCCGTAAGAAATCATCCGAACGGAAATATCCTGCAACACTTTAAAAAGTCGGTGTGTTTCATGGTGTCTTACCACCAAATGACCAACCAAGCATATAATACTTTGCTGATTATCAACTTCAACTACAGAAAATTTTTCCAATTCTTCTAAAATTGAAATCAGATTTTTATCATTATCAATTGTCAATGAAACTGCAACTTCAGAAGTGGTAATCATATCTATGGAAGTTTCATATTTCTCAAATATTTCAAAAACTTTTTTCAAAAATCCGTGTGCTAAAAGCATTCTTGCCGATTTAATTTTTATAGCAATAATGTTATCTTTCGCGGCGATTGCTTTGATGCCTTCACCTTTAAAATCGATGGAAATCAATGTTCCATAAGATGCAGGATCCATCGTATTTTTTAAGCGTACCGGAATATTTGCTTCGCGAGCGGGCATCACCGTTTGTGGATGCAAAATTTTTGCACCAAAATAAGCCAATTCGGCAGCTTCATCATAAGACAAGTTTGAAATGGCGTGCGTATTTTCAACAAATCTAGGATCATTGTTGTGCATTCCGTCAATATCCGTCCAAATTTGAACCTCTTCCGCATTCACTGCCGCACCAATTATTGTAGCCGTATAATCGCTGCCGCCGCGTTGCAAATTCGCAATATTTCCATAAGCATCCAAGCAAATAAAACCTTGGGTAATGTAAATATTTGACGTAGCTGCTTCCCTTATGATGCGTTGCAAATTTTGTTTGATATAAAAATCATCGGGATCATTTGTTTTATCGATGCGCATAAAATCCAACGCAGGCAATAAAATGGCATTCAAACCTTCCTGATTTAAATAGGCTGTAAATATATAGGTGGACAGCAATTCGCCTTGGGCAACTATCTTGTTATGAATCAGTTGTGTATGATTTTCAGAAGTGAGGGTTCTTAAAAGACTAAAAACAGTATCAATATAATTTTCTACATCTTGTTTTAATATAGCCTCTTTCAATAAATCATTTATAACTGTCACGTATTTTTCGTGCAATTTTTCAATATTTAGAAACGCTTCTTCTTTATAATCTATTTTTATGAAATCGGAAATTTCAACCAAGGCATTCGTGGTTCCAGACATGGCCGAAAGCACAACAATCTTTTTTTCATTATCAGCAATAATTTCCTTTATGCGTTTTATGTTTTCTATTGAACCTACCGATGTGCCACCAAATTTTAAAATTTTCATCTGTTTATTTTTTATTTTTTATTGGTACAGGCAGTTCGCCATTAATCATTTCATCTTGTATCAAAATTTGTAATGCTCGTTTCATCTGTTTAATTTTTAATTTTTATTGGTACAGATGCAGTTCGCCATTAATCATTTCATCTTGTATCAAAATTTCTAATGCTCGTTTCATCTGTTTATATTTTATTTTTTATTGGTACAGCTGCAGTTCGCCATTAATCATTCTGCTGTGTATCAAAATTTATAATGCTCGTTTCATTTTATGCTTATTTTTGTCCTGCAAATTTAGAATCATTTCCAACTACATTGTGTTTATTTAAAAATAATATACTAATTTTGCACAAACTGTTAAATATTTAACAACATGAAGACCATAGCAACCTGTGTTGAAGAAATTTTAGTTTCACAACCATTTTTAGAAGATGCCCTAACTAGAAATATTTTAAATTTCAGTGCTTTATCAGAAGAATTGAGAGAACCTATTTCGAAAATGTTGCGCAAACCAGTAAAAGCTGGCGCAATTATGATGGCTTTAAGAAGATATAGTCCGCCCAAAGAAATGGCCAACAAAATTAAACTGAACCACATTTTACAAAATTTGGGCGACATTACCGTTCGTTCAGATATTTCCGATTACACTTTTAAAAATTCGGCAAGTTTAGTTCATGGACATTTAAAAATGTTGGAAGTTATTAAGGAAGATCCCTATATTTTTTACACGTTTACGCGTGGCGTTCAAGAAAGCAATGTGTTAATTACCACTACCTTAAAGCAACAAATTGAGGAAAGCTATAAAAATGAAATTTGCACAACTGTTCAAGACAATCTATCGGCCATAACCATAGGTTTACCAAAAGAAAATACCAAAATTGCTGGATTGTATTACCAGTTTTTCAAACGCTTGGCCTGGGAAGGAATCTCTCTTTATGAAGTACTTTCAACCACCAATGAATTTACCATTTTGGTGGAAGATACTGTGGTTGATAAGGCGTTTTCAGCCATAAAAGGATTGAAAAATTAAGATTTTTTATAGCATGCATATTCCTTAAATGATGAACTTATTGCATAAAAATACGAACGGTAATTTATAGGATTTGTGGGACTAAAAATCGGAGCTTTTTCTGGCGTAGCAAATCGTTTGTTGAATGTCTGTTGGTTTGTACCAAATGAAATTTAAGCATAAATTTTATGAGGTATTAGTGGTGTCGTTTTTTTTATTTTATGTTGATAATGGGTTTACTCTAATTTGTCCTCCAACTGCTTTTAAAACTTTCATTATTGTTGAAAATTGTGGTTTAGCTCCGTCAGATAATGCTTTGTATAGACTTGGTCTACTTAAACCAGTTTCTTCTGCAATTTTTGTCATTCCGATAGCTTTTGCAATATGTCCAAGTGCGGTAATTATATCTGAATTATCTCCTTCTTCTAATACGGAATTAAGATATTCTGCAATCATTTCGTTGCTATCTAAATAATCTGCAATGTCAAATTTTGATGTTTCCATTTTTTTACTTTTTTAAATTGTCCCAAATTTCTTTTGCCTTTTCGATGTTCTTTTGTTGGGTTGATTTCTCTCCGCCAATCAGAAGAATAATAATTTTTCCATCTGTTTCTTTGAAGTAGATTCTGTAACCTTTCGCAAAATTAATTTTTAATTCGCTTATTCCGTTTCCAACAGGTTTACAGTCACCAAAGTGTTCTCATTTACCAGTTTTTGAATTCTGAATAAAATTTTTGCTTTTGCTTTTAAATCCTTTAATTTTCTCAACCACTTGTCAAATTCTATTGTTTTTTCAATAAAATACATTTGTTTTTAGTGTATTCATTCGGATACAAAAGTATGTACTTTTTTTGAATTGTAAAAATTGTTTGTCAATTTTCCTGAGGTCGGTCAAAATGCACCACAACGTCTATTATACTTCAATCGGAAAAGGTAATGTGGTAGTTTTATTGCACGGATTTTTAGATTTGCATCGATTTATTAGACCACGGAAATCCAGAAATCTAGGTTATATTTATTCCATGGAAGACAAATTACTCAGGAAGTTTTGCTGCTTACACCTCAAGGAATTGTAGCTGCTTTGGAAGGAATAAAAATACGCAAAACCAGACATCCATTTATGAAACTGCAAAATTTCCAATACAATTGATATTAGGAAAAACAAGATCCTACGCTCTATTATGAATCGTTAATCAGTCATACTAACCATACAAATGTAAAAGTAATTGAATTTCCCGACGGACATATAAGTCACTTGGAGAAAAAAAGGAACTGATTGAAGCACTAACTTCGTCTGTAAATACCATCTAGCCCCTAGGAAACGCCCGAAAATTTCAAGCAGTATTCCCAAAATTAATTCTCGCTTTTATTGCGTACTTTTGCAAAAATTTGAAATATGAATTATTTATCCGTTGAAAATATATCGAAATCTTTTGGTGAAGTGGCACTTTTTAGCAATGTTTCATTCGGCATAAATAAAGATCAAAAAATTGCCTTTATTGCCAAAAATGGCACTGGAAAAACCACAATTTTGAATATTATTGCGGGATTGGCGAGTCCAGATAGCGGACAAGTGGTGTCGCGCAAAGGCATAAAAATTGAATATTTATCGCAAGAAGATAATTTAGACGATAATTTAACGGTGGAAGAAACCATTTTTAATTCGGATAACGAGACGTTAAAAGTGATTGAAGAATATGAAAAAGCGCTGCACAATCCGAATGATGAGAAGGCTTATCAAGTGGCTTTTGAAAAAATGGAAAGGCTTAACGCCTGGGATTTTGAAACCCAATACAAGCAAATTTTATCGAAATTAAAATTAGACGATTTAACGCAAAAAGTGAGTTCACTTTCGGGCGGACAACGCAAAAGATTGTCGTTGGCAGTAATTTTAATCCACAAATCGGATCTGTTAATTTTGGATGAACCCACCAACCATTTGGATTTAGAAATGATTGAATGGCTTGAAAATTATTTTCAAAAAGAGAAAATTACCCTTTTGATGGTTACGCACGATCGGTATTTTTTAGAGCGTGTTTGCAATGAAATTATAGAATTGGATCAGGGAAATTTATATACTTACAAAGGGAATTACTCGTACTTTTTGGAGAAAAAAGAAGAGCGAATTGCCATAGAGCAGGCTAGTGTGGATAAAGCCAAGAACCTGTTTGTTAAAGAGTTGGAGTGGATGCGCCGGCAGCCAAAAGCGCGTACCACAAAATCAAAATCGCGGATCGACGATTTTTTCATCATCAAAGAGGAAGCGCATAAACGACGGGACAACCATAAAGTGCAGCTTGAAATTGATATGGAACGTTTGGGTTCTAAAATTGCGGAATTTCATCACGTTTCAAAATCCTTTGGGGATTTGAAAATCTTGGATAAGTTCGATTATGTTTTTCAAAGAAATGAACGTATTGGAATTATCGGTAAAAACGGCACTGGAAAATCGTCATTCATAAAAATGCTTCTCGGAGAAATACCTGTGGATTCGGGCAAAGTAGTGATTGGCGAAACCATAAAATTCGGCCATTACTCACAAGACGGAATCGTAATAAAACCGGGTCAGAAAGTGATTGAAGTAATCAAGGAATTTGGAGAATACATTCCGCTTACAAAAGGAAGGAAAATTTCCGCTGCGCAACTGCTGGAACGGTTTATGTTCAGCAGATCGAGGCAATACGATTTTGTGGAGAAACTAAGCGGCGGCGAACGAAAACGCTTGTATTTGTGCACGGTTTTAATCCAAAATCCGAACTTTTTAATCTTGGATGAGCCCACAAACGATTTGGATATTGTGACCTTAAACGTGCTGGAAGAATTTTTGCTCGATTTCCCGGGCTGTTTGATTGTGGTTTCCCACGACCGGTATTTTATGGATAAAATTGTAGATCACCTTTTTGTGTTCAAAGGCGATGGCGTAATTGAAGATTTCCCTGGAAATTACACCGATTATAAAGTGTATGAAGATTCAAAACCTGCGGAAGAAAATACAGTAGCAAAAAGTGTCGATTCAAGAAGCAAAATAGCCAGCAAAGCAAAATTATCATTTAAAGAAAAAAAGGAATTCGACAATATTGAAGGCGAAATTGAAGCGTTGACAATGCGAAAAAATGACATTGAAGCGAAATTTTTGGATACCTCACTATCTGTTGAAGAAATAAATGAGTTGTCTATAAAACTACAAGAAATTAACCAAAAAATTGACCAAAAAGAAGGTCGTTGGTTTGAACTTTCTTCGATGTTGGAATAGCCCAGGCCTCCTAGCCCCCTAGCCCCCTAACCCCCAAAGGGGGAATTGTTGATTAAAGAATA
>JAQVGD010000161.1 GCA_028696945.1 Lutibacter sp. | reverse complement strand
AATGTTAATTCTTGAAATTTCTGCAAATATTCTGCAAATGAAAAAAACCAGTATTTACAAAAACGTCTGTAAGTACTGGTTTTATTAGTGACCTCGACTGGATTCAAACCAGTAACCTCTTGAGCCTTAATCAAGTGCGCTATTCAGTTGCGCCACGAGGCCGTTTTGAGGGTGCAAATATACTATTTTTTACCTATTTACAAACTGTTTTTTGTAACAAAATATCGCCAGCCAATAATTGCCATTTGCCATTTTTTCGATTTTGCCATATCCAATCGTTTTTTAGTAAAGCTAGGAAGCAAAATTTTATTGATTCTCCCTAAAATTTTGAATAATTGTTTTTTCATAATGTAAAAATAAGAATTTATAGATTACTTCAAAGCAAGGAAATCCATTTTGTGCTATTATTCAATCCTTTATACTTCTGAAAATAAGAAAAGAAGGGCAATATGCTTGAAAACATTATTTTTTTCCTTTTGATATTTAGATTTTTAGGTATTGAATGATTTTATAATAATTAATTTTATTGCATCCCATTAGAAAATATAAGATGTTCCAAAATAGGTGTTTTTATTATTAAAAACATAAAAATATTTAATTACCCCTAAATTTTTAGGGGGTAATTAATTTTAAATCGTTTTTTAAGTTAAATTTGCACCATTAATTACGGTGTATTAATTATAAACCTCTTAAAAATGTCTAAAATTAGATTTCAAGCATTAAATCAATCAGCGAACAGAAAACCTGTTGAGGTTATTGAAGATACAAAAAGATCAGCTTTATTTGGCGAAAATGTATTCAATGAATATACGATGCGTCAATATTTGACCAGAGATGCTTATAAGGGGGTTAAGAGTGCCATTGAGCAGGGAATAAAAATCGACCGTAAAATTGCCGATCAAGTTTCTTCATCAATGAAAGAATGGGCGATGTCTAAGGGAGTTACACATTATACACATTGGTTTCAGCCTTTAACAGGTGGAACTGCTGAAAAGCATGACGCTTTTTTTGAAACTATTGATGGAGGGATGGCTATTGAAAGATTTGGGGGAGATCAATTGGTGCAACAAGAGCCTGACGCATCAAGTTTTCCTAATGGAGGAATTAGAAATACATTTGAAGCGCGTGGTTATACCGCTTGGGATCCAACATCGCCAGCATTTATTTACGGAACAGCATTATGTATTCCAACAATATTTGTTTCTTATACAGGAGAAGCATTAGATTATAAAACACCACTTTTACGTGCTCTTAATGCAGTAGATGAAGCTTCAACGGCAGTATGTAAATATTTCGATAGGAATGTTAAAAAAGTTTCTGCTTCACTTGGTTGGGAACAAGAATATTTTTTAATTGATAAAGCGTTGGCCAACAGCCGACCAGATATTATTTTAACTGGAAGAACTTTATTGGGGCATTCGCCTGCCAAAGGGCAACAATTGGATGATCATTATTTTGGTTCTATTCCAAGCCGTGCATTAAATTATATGCGCGATTTAGAAACCGAATGTATGCTTGTGGGTATTCCTGTAAAAACACGTCATAATGAGGTAGCTCCAAATCAGTTTGAATTGGCGCCTATTTATGAAGAATGTAACTTGGCTGTTGACCATAATTCGTTGTTGATGGATATTATGGGAAAAGTGGCTTCACGCCATAACCTTAAAGTACTGCTTCACGAAAAACCTTTTGCAGGTGTAAATGGATCGGGAAAACACAATAACTGGTCGCTTTCAACCGATACAGGCATCAATTTATTGGCACCTGGAAAAACACCGATGAGCAATCTTCAGTTTTTAACTTTTTTTATAAATACCATTAAAGCGGTTCAAGAAAATGAAGAATTGTTAAGAGCAGCGGTAGCTTCAGCCAATAATGATCACAGGCTTGGGGCAAATGAAGCACCACCAGCAATTATTTCGGTATTTATTGGAGGACAGTTGACAAAAGTGTTGGAAGAATTGGAAGGCGTTACCAACGGTAAACTTTCTCCTGAAGAAAAAACAGACCTTAAATTGAATGTAGTTGGTAAAATTCCTGATGTATTGTTGGACAATACCGACAGAAACAGAACCTCGCCATTTGCGTTTACAGGAAACAAATTTGAGTTTAGGGCAGTGGGTTCATTTGCAAACTGCGCCAATCCGATGACCGTTTTAAATACCATAGTTGCAAAACAATTGAAAGATTTTAAAATTGAAGTTGACGCTTTAATTGTAACTAAAAGTTTAAAGAAGGATGAAGCTATTTTTAATGTATTGAGAGAGTATATTAAAGCTACAAAAAATATATTGTTTGAAGGGAATGGTTATGGTGAAGCCTGGGAAAAAGAAGCTAAGAAACGAGGGTTAAGTAACAATAAAACGACTCCTAAAGCATTAAAAGCGAGAGTTTCTAAAAAAACAATTGCATTATTTGAAGAAATGAATGTGATGAGCAAAGTAGAAACTGAAGCCCGATATGAAATTGAAGTTGAAGAATATACCAAACGCATCCAAATTGAATCTCGTGTTATAGGTGATATCGCAGGCAACCATATTGTTCCCACAGCAGTTCGCTATCAAAATATGCTCATTAAAAATGTTACTGGACTGAAAGAAATATTTGGGAAGGAATTTGAGAAACACGCAGCAGAACAAATTAAATTAATTAAACTAATTTCTGGACATATTGCGGTTATTCATTCTAAAATAGACGAAATGATTGTTGCTCGTAAAAAAGCAAATATCATTAAAGATGCCGAAGAAAAAGCAGCTGCATATTGCGAAGATGTTAAGCCGTTTTTTGATGAAATTAGGTATCATTGTGATAAGCTGGAATTAATGGTTGATGATGAGTTATGGCCACTTACAAAATATAGAGAGATGCTTTTTATACGATAGCAATTCTAAAATCCCGCGACTTGTGGGATTTTTTTGTTTTAGACCTAAACCAAAAGTTAACTTATATTGATTACTACAGTAAAATCCTCAGAGATTTAAAAAAGAAAAATTACTTTTGCAACACAACATAATTAGCAGCAATGAGTTCGGAAAATAGTAAAAGATATAGTTTACGAGGTGTTTCAGCTTCAAAAGAAGATGTGCACAATGCCATAAAAAATGTTGATAAAGGATTGTTTCCGAAGGCATTTTGTAAAATTGTGCCTGATTATTTGACAAATGATGAAGACTATTGTTTGATAATGCATGCCGATGGTGCTGGAACAAAATCGTCTTTAGCTTACACTTATTGGAAAGAAACAGGAGATATTTCGGTATGGAAAGGCATCGCGCAAGACGCGTTAATTATGAATATTGATGATTTGATTTGTGTGGGTGCAACAAGCAATATTATGTTATCTTCAACAATTGGGCGCAATAAAAATGTTATTCCTGGAGAAGTAATTTCGGCAATTATCAATGGAACTGAAGATTTGTTGCAGGATTTAAAATCATTTGGCGTTAAAATTCATTCCACTGGCGGGGAAACTGCCGATGTTGGCGATTTGGTGAGAACCATTATTGTGGATTCCACAGTGACTGCCCGAATGAAAAGAGCTGATGTTATTGACAATGCAAACATTAAACCCGGCGATGTGATTGTTGGTTTGGCTTCGTACGGACAAGCAACCTACGAAAAAGAATACAATGGTGGAATGGGTTCTAACGGGTTAACATCTGCCCGCCATGATGTTTTTCATAAGTATTTGGGAGAGAAATATCCCGAAAGTTTTGATGCTGCTGTTCCAAGTGAATTGGTTTATTCAGGAAATATGAAATTAACCGATACCGTTGAAAATTCCCCAATAAATGCTGGGAAATTGGTACTTTCGCCAACCAGAACTTATGCTCCTATCATTAAAAAAATATTGGAGAAATTTTCTTCTGAAGAAATTCACGGAATGGTGCATTGCAGCGGTGGTGCCCAAACAAAAATTCTTCATTTTATCGATAATTTACACATAGTAAAAGACAAACTGTTTGCAGTTCCGCCATTGTTCAAATTAATCCAGGAGCAAAGCAAAACCGATTGGAAAGAAATGTATCAGGTGTTTAATTGCGGCCACAGAATGGAATTGTACGTTTCTCCTGAAATCGCCCAAACTATTATTAATATTTCCAAAAGTTTCCATGTTGATGCCCAAATTGTGGGTAGGGTTGAAGCTTCTGAAACTAAAAAACTGACTATTAAAAGTGAATTTGGGGTTTTTGAGTACTAAATTTCGGTTCTTTTTTAAACTTAAAGTTGGTTAAACTACTTTAAGTACGGGTTTTGAAATTATTGATAGTACATCCAATTTGCGTATTCTATGATAAAAAGCAAGAAAAAATTATAAAAAAACTCTGAACCAAAAATTTATTAACCGCAAAGCACGCAAATAAAAACCGCAAAGCACGCAAAAAAGTTTTTTTATATTTTAAACTTAAAGTTGGTTAAACTACTTTAATTATGGATTTTGAAATTATTGATAGTACATCCAATTTGCGTTAGGGATAGCAGCGATATCCTTTTTTGAAATGAAATGGAAAAAAAGATTTAGCGAATAGCCCGACCCGTAGGGGAACGCCCTCCGAAAAGTAAGGCAGGCTCAAGATATTCTTTGGATTGGATGATTTTAATTTTATAATTTATCCGAAATAGGTAGCATAATTCAAAAGAAACATAAAAAGTGCCACAATTAAATATCAAGAATTTGTTGTAAATTTGCAAACTAATTAAAAATAAATGTTAGATAAATTAAGAATCATAAAACAACGCTTTGATGAGGTTTCTGATTTAATCATTCAACCGAATATTATTTCAGACCAAAAACGCTACGTAAAAATCAGTAAAGAATACAAGGATTTAAGCGCAGTGATGAAGGTTGGCGATGAATATAGAGGGTTGTTGAAAAATATTGAAGAAGCCAAAGAAATAATTGCTGACGGATCTGACGATGATATGACCGAAATGGCAAAAATGGAAATTGAAGAAGCTGAAGCCCGTTTGCCACAATTAGAGGAGGATATTAAGTTTATGTTAATTCCTAAAGATCCAGATGATGCCAAAAATGTGATGGTTGAAATTAGGGCAGGAACAGGTGGTGATGAAGCGAGTATTTTCGCAGGCGATTTGTATCGGATGTACACAAAATATTGCGCCGATAAAGGCTGGAAAACAAGTATTGTTGATATGAGTGAAGGCACTTCGGGAGGTTTTAAGGAAATCATTTTTAGTGTTGAAGGCGAAGATGTGTATGGAAATTTAAAATTTGAAGCTGGCGTACATCGTGTGCAACGGGTACCACAAACCGAAACGCAAGGTCGTGTACACACATCGGCTGCTACTGTAATGGTTTTGCCTGAAGCGGAAGAGTTTGATGTTCAGATTGATATGAAAGATGTGCGAATAGATTTTTTCTGTTCATCGGGACCGGGCGGACAATCTGTAAATACTACATATTCTGCAGTTCGTTTAACGCATATTCCTACAGGTCTTGTGGCGCAATGCCAAGATCAAAAATCGCAGCATAAAAACAAGGACAAAGCGATGCAGGTTTTACGCTCGAGGTTGTATGAAATGGAGTTGGCCAAAAAGCAAGAATCAGATTCCCTTAAACGAAAAACTATGGTGAGTTCTGGTGACAGGTCGGCCAAAATTAGAACCTACAATTATCCGCAAGGACGTGTTACAGAGCATAGAATTGGTTTAACGATGTACGATTTGCAGAATATTATCAATGGTGACATTCACAGAATTATAGAAGGTCTGAAATTGGCTGAAAATACTGAAAAACTCAAGGAACTGGGAGAAGTTTTTTAAGATAGAATAATTGTGATAAAAATAGCCCCTCAAAAATTTACTTTTTTGAGGGGTTTATTTTTCAATTTGATTGGAATCTGTAGTTTTAATTATTCGATTTGAATATCTTTATCTTTCGTTAATTTGAGGGAAACAAATATCCCTATAAAAAGAGCAAGTGCTATAAATGTCAGAGAAATCCATTCGTGGAATTTGTAAAAATGCATTAAAATAAGTTTTACGCCCACAAAAGAAAGAATAGCAATTAAACTGTATTTTAAATAATAGAATTTTACCAACATATTAGATAGGAAGAAATACATGGATCGCAATCCGAGAATGGCGAAGATATTGGAACTAAAAACTAGAAATGGGTCAGAAGTAATAGCCAATATCGCTGGCACGCTGTCCAGTGCAAATAAGATATCTGTAAATTCAATGATTACTAAAGCCATAAAAAGAGGCGTTGCAGCAGTAATATGTCTCAATTTAATGAAAAAATGCTCACCTTGCATGTGGCTGGTAATAGGAATAATTTTTCTTATTTGTCGATAGATAAAAGATTTTTTAGGTTCAAACTTTTCTTCCTTTGAAAACATCATTTTGTATGCGGTAAAAAGTAGAAATGCCCCAAAAATGTAGGTGGTAAAACTAAATTTCTTAATTAGGATTACACCGAAGAAAATCATTAGTGCCCTAAAAACGATGGCACCTAGAATTCCCCAAAACAAAACCCGGTGCTGGTATTTTAAGGGAATATTGAATGAAGCGAATATTACGGCAATCACAAAAATATTGTCAATGCTTAACGAGATTTCAATTAAATAACCAGTAATGTATTTTAATACGGCATCTGTTGCGGTAAGATTGTCCACATTGTTTATAATATTTTTGGAATAAAGCCAATAAATAACGCCGGAAAAGAGGAAAGATATAGTAACCCAAATTCCAGTCCAAATGGAAGCTTCTTTTGTGCTTATGATATGTGGAGTCCTGTTAAAAACGCCTAAATCTAGGGCTAAAAAAATTAGAATCAGTGTAATAAAAATTATCCAAACAATCATATATTCATTATTAAATTAGGAGTGTAAATATAGTTAATTTGACATTCCTTCTTTAAACTATAAACAGGAAATTTGAATAAAAAAAATCCCGAACGAATGTTCGAGATTGTTTTTATAAGCAAGTAATTAAAAAATCTATTTTATTTTATCTGCAATTGCCTTAAAAGCTTCTGGGTTGTTCATCGCTAAATCGGCAAGAACTTTACGGTTCAATTCAATATTGTTAGCTTTAAGTTTTCCCATAAACTGTGAGTAAGACATTCCGTATTGGCGGGCTCCAGCGTTAATACGCTGAATCCATAATCCGCGGAAACTTCTCTTTTTATTTTTTCGGTCTCTGTAAGAATATAACATTCCTTTTTCAACCGCATTTTTGGCTACTGTATAAACGTTTTTTCTACGTCCGAAGTAACCTTTTGCTTGCTTCAATATCTTTTTTCTCTTAGCTCTTGAGGCAACTGAATTTACTGATCTTGGCATAATT
>JAQVGD010000160.1 GCA_028696945.1 Lutibacter sp. | reverse complement strand
AAACCAAATGATACAACAACAAACTCTTATTATGGCTTTTATGAATATGCTCACTCATAAATCCAAAATTACATATCTTTACGCTACACCCGACGCAAGCGTCGGGGAATTCTATTGATTAAAATATAACCACAAGCAAGATGAGTGCGCTGACTTATATTTTGGTTAATTCAATAAAGTTTGGTATTGCTGATTTACAAAATTGGGATTGGATACTTCTAAATATTTATTTGAAAGAAACAACGCATTCTGTTTGTTGTAAATATTTGCTATTCTTTCAATGATTGCAACGGATTCGGCTTTTGGAATATCCTTGAAATTCACCAAGTCATTTTTTAATTTATTGATATTATAAATATTGGTATTTTCTATAAAAGAGGCAAAATTTTCATATTTAGAAAAGGCTTTACCAAGTTCATGGAGTTCCTCCGAAACAGCCGTAATTGAGTTAAAACTGTTGTTGCTTAATATAATAATGGTAATGTCATCGGTTTCATACCTTCTTAATGTATTGTGAAATCCATTCCATACCCCATTATGGTAAATCAAATTACTGTCGTTTTCCTGTTTGAGTCGAAAACCAAAACCATAAGGTACACTTTTACCACTGTTAGTTTTGCCCGGAAGAAATGCTTTTGCCAAAATGGTGTCATTTATAATAGTGTTTTCAGTTAAAGATTGATTCCACTTAAACAAATCATTTACAGTAGAATACACACCCTTATCTCCAACAACACCATCATTAATGGTAAACGGAATAAATCGGTACGATCTTCCGTATCTTCTAAAACCAGATAATTCATCTTTCCTGACTTCCTCTTTCGGATTATGAACGTACGTATGTTCCATATTTAACGGTTTAAAAAAACGGCTGTCGAGAAAATCGCCCAACCTTTGATCACTTATTTTTGAAACAATAGAAGCAAGGATAAAATATCCCGTATTGCTATAATCAAACCTGCTGCCTGGCTTAAAATAGGCCTGCATTTTTAATTTGTTCATGAGATCCAGCATTGCGGTATTATCTGGCGGTAATTCACTTTTCCAATTGTGTTCAGCCGCGTACATATAGTTTGGAAGACCAGATGTATGGTTTAACAATTGGCGAATTGTAATATTTTTATAGGGAAAATCAGTCAAATATTTTACTGCAAAATCATCTAAATCTAATTTACCTTCCTGGTACAACAACAAAATTGCCGAGGCAGTAAACTGTTTGGAAAGGGAAGCGAGTTGATAAGTGTTCGTGTTTTCAATGGATTCCTGACTTCTTGGATCCTTATTTCCAATATGTTCCTCAAATAATATTTCTCCGTTTTTGGCTACCAATATACTTCCGTTAAATCCGTAAACACTATTTAACCGACTTACATAATTGTGCATTTCCTTTAAAGGATACTTATAGGCCTCCTTTAATATAAAATCATTCAAATCAGTCTGTCGTCTGTAGTTTGAGCTAAAATCAGCAGAAGTGGATGAAGCACTTAATTTGTTAATAGGTTCGAATTGAGAATTTCTAGATGAGCTAATTGTTTCAACAACAAAAAACATTGATACAAATAACAACATGTAAATTAGGTAGGGTTTATTCATTTTTAGTTTCTTTCTAATTTTATTAGACGAAAATTATGACAAAACTAGAATCATAAATTTCTAATTTTTAAACGCCTTTTTTTGACATTTATTGGCTCTAAGAAATCATTAAATAAAATAGAACTTTACAATTATACAAAAATATTTAATAAAACTCAAAAAATTCATCAAAATGACTCTTTATTACTTAAAATTTTATTCAGATTAATTTTAAACAAACTAGGTTTCAACTGATGCATATCATTTAACAACTAAAAACTAAAACTTAATTTTATTGTTATAATCCTAAATCAAATGAAATGGACATTATAGAAAGTTGCTATTAACTCCTACGAAAATATACGAATTGTAACAATAAATAATTATATATGAAACTTACATTTTTTGGTGGTGCAGAAACCGTAACTGGTTCTAAAATTTTATTGGAATTTAATTATAAAAAAATAATGATTGATTGCGGCTTGTTTCAGGGGCTGAAAGAATTGCGTTTAAAAAACTGGGAAAAAATGCCTGAGAAATTCAAAGAATTGGATTTGGTAATATTGACTCACGCCCATTTAGACCATACAGGCTATCTTCCTATTCTGATTAAAAACGGATTTTCAGGTAAAATTTATTGTACCCAAGCAACCAAAGATTTAACAGAAATTATTTTGTTGGATAGTGCAAAAATACAGGAGGAAGATGCCCGGAGAGCCAATGAACACCACTATACCAAACACGATCCAGCCAAGCCTTTGTACGATGTTGATGATGCAAAACTAACCATGACCCACTTTGAAACCTTTAAATTTGACACTTGGAATATTATTGACGACAACATAAAATTCAAATTTGTGAACAGTGGTCATATTCTGGGAAGTGCGTTTGTGGTTTTGGACGTTAAGGGAAAAATAATCGTTTTTTCAGGAGATATTGGGAGAAAGGAGCCGCTTATTTTAAATCCATTTGACTATATTGAAAAAGCCGATTACCTTGTGGTTGAGTCAACCTACGGAAACAGAAACCATAAAAACAGCTCAATTAATGAAGTGTTGCTGAAGTACATAAATCATACCTACAATAAAGGTGGAATTTTAGTAATTCCTACATTTTCAGTAGAAAGGGCACAAGAAATTATTTACTTGTTAAGTCTTTTGAAACGCGACCATAAGCTGCCAAACATTCCTATTTTTCTCGACAGTCCGATGGGTGTGAATGCCACGGAAGTTTATTTTAAATACAGAGGCATCCATAAATTATCGGATGTTGATATTAAAAGTATGCTATCAACTGTCCATTTAATTACTGAAATAAACGCGTCTAAAATGATTGTCAATAATAAAGATCCTAAAATTGTGTTGGCCGGAAGTGGTATGATTACTGGCGGAAGGGTGTTGCATTATTTGGATAAATTAATTTCAGACGAGAAAAACAGCGTTTTAATTGTAGGTTATCAAGCGGCGGGAACACGTGGCAGAGCGTTGCTGGCAGGCGATACTGAAATCAAATTTTTTGGAGAATATCACAAAGTAAAAGCAGAAATTTTTAAAATCAATGAATTTTCTGGTCACGCAGATCAAAATGAATTGATGGATTGGCTTGAACATTTTAAAGAACCGCCAACGCTTACTTTTATCAATCATGGAGAACCACACCAAAGTCAGGCACTAAAAACGAAGATAAAAACAGAATTAAATTGGAATTGTACGGTTGCAAAACTAAATAATGAATATTATTTGGGTTGAAATTAAAAATCAACCGCCATGAAAATTAAGATTTGCAAAGTGTGCTAAAGTGATTTTAGAATTATTGATTTAGAATTGAAGTTACTTGCTGTGTTAGGGATTGAAGCGGAAAGCCCACAGGCACGCATTTGGGCGTGGCGAGGACTTGCAGCGAAAAGCCCGACCCCAGCCTTTTCGGCGGGGGAAACACCCAAAAAATAGCACTGCAAAATTTAATTAAACCAAATGGTAAAATATTTGATTTTTGCCAAATCTGGAATTTGATTTATTGCCACTTCTTCCCTGCTAAAAACGTTTAGTCCCAACTCCTTTTTATCGATAGAAATTGTGGCATTTAATTCATCGATAAAAAGTGTTGCAGAAGTTAAGGTGGTTTCAACTTTATTTACCATATAATTTTTATTGATGTCTTTTAGGGTAGATTGAAGCGAAATTCCCTTTGCTGTTTTATAATTATTGTCAAATATTTGGATACTTTTTATTCCGGAAGACGGATCATTTAGGGTTGTGGGAACAATTTCCAACAATAATTTTCCCTCTTTTGAGTAAATTAAATATTCATCGTTTTCAACTGAAAATAATTTTTTATCAATTTCCTTATCGGCATATAAAATAGCAACTATTGAGTCCTTTTCAAAAATTGAATTTAAATCCTTAATGGTTGTTGCTTTGGTTAACGATCCAACTCTTTCTTTTTCAATTAAAAATTGATTATTTTTTGTGGAACATTGAATAAATAAAACTAGAAATAAAAAGATGATTTTTTTAAGGAAGGACATAAACTGGTTATTATTTTTTACAATTTTATAAATAAACTTACTATAACGTAAATATTTGAAAATTATTTAACGTTTTTTATTTTTATATTACCCGTTTTAAAATTCCTAGTACGCCCCTAATAAATGTAGCGCTTGTTACCACTTTTAAAATAGGATTCATTCTTGTGCTAGTGCTACCGCGTGATGTTTTTGAGGATTTTGTTGCTTTTCGCTTCTTATTTTCCGCACCTTCCATTTCATACATTCTTTCTATTTTCTCGGTTAAAATTTCATAGGCACTTTCACGGTCTATAACCTCATTGTATTTGTGGTAAATCCGTGAATTTCCAATCAATTGTTTCAATTCACTATCGGTCAATATGTCCATTCTGCTCATTGGGGCACGCGTCATGGTGCAAGCCAAAGCAGTTGGGATTCCTTTTTCGTTTAAAACGGAAACAAACGCTTCGCCAATTCCCATTTGCGTCAATACTTCATCAACATTATAATACTCAGAATCGGGATAATTTTCTGCGGCTAATTTAATGGCTTTTCGATCTTTAGCGGTAAATGCGCGCAAAGCATGTTGTATTTTTAAACCCAATTGTCCCAAAACAGCTTCGGGAACATCATTAGGATTTTGAGTTACAAAAAACAAACCGATGCCTTTTGAACGTATTAATTTTACGATATTTTCAATTTGAGAAAGTAGTGCTTTTGAGGCTTCATTAAAAATTAAGTGTGCTTCATCAATAAAAATGACCAATTCCGGACGGCCGCTATCGCCTTGTTCAGGAAAAGTTGCATAAACTTCGGCCAATAATTGCAGCATAAATGTTGAAAACAGTTTGGGTTTGTCCTGAATATCCGTTAAGCGTAAAATAGAAATGACTCCTTTTCCATTTTCATCAATTCTTACCAAATCCTGAACATCAAAAGAGCGTTCACCAAAAAATAAGTTTCCTCCCTGTTGCTCAATCTCCACTATTTTACGTAAAATTGCTCCAGTACTTGCAATTGAAATTAAGCCATATTCCTTCTGAATATCCTCTTTTCCTTCAGCAGTAGCATATTGAAGTGTTTTTTTGAAATCTTTTAAATCCAACAAAGGGAATTTATGGTCATCACAATATTTAAAAATGATGGAAACAATGCCGCTTTGCGCTTCAGACAATTCCAATATTCTAGAAAGCAAGACTGGACCAAATTCAGAAACCGTGGCTCGTAATCTGGTATCGTCTTGTTCCGACAAAGTAAGTATTTCAACTGGAAATTTTTTCGGTTCATAAGGCAATCCAATAGCGGCGTGGCGTTCATCAATTTTTATATGACCGGCACTCGGTTGTGCCAATCCGCTTAAATCTCCTTTAACATCCATCAACAACACAGGAATGCCTTTTTCAGATAAATTTTCGGCCATTACCTGTAATGACTTTGTTTTACCCGTTCCAGTAGCTCCAGAAATTAATCCGTGCCTGTTCAATGTTTTTAAAGGAATCTTAACAAAGGCATCTTTAATGGTTTTACCGTCTAACATTGCAGCACCTAAAATGAAGTAATCTCCTTTGGTTTGGTAACCATCTGTGATATGAGTAAAAAATATTTCTTCTCTGGTCATGTCGGATAATTTTTATAAAAATAAGAAATAAACTGAAACCATTAATTTGAAAATAAATTAAGTTGCAAATATTTATTCCCGTTCCTAAATCTTATATTTGCAGTATGATAAATGCAAGGATTCAAGATTTATTAAATAAAGGCGAAATGCTTCCTTTAATGGAAGAGTTTTACACCATTCAGGGGGAAGGTTTTCATACGGGAAAAGCGGCTTATTTTATTAGAATTGGCGGGTGCGATGTGGGTTGCCATTGGTGTGATGTTAAAGAAAGTTGGAATGCAAAATTGCATCCTCCAACAAGCGCGGACAGCATTGTAGAAAATGCCAAAAAATTTACAAATACGGTTGTTATTACTGGCGGAGAACCGCTCATGTGGGAATTGGATTATATTACCAACGCTTTACAAGCAAACAAGCTAAAAACTCATATTGAAACTTCTGGAGCTTATAAATTGAGCGGCACATGGGACTGGATTTGCCTTTCTCCAAAAAAAACAAAACTGCCCTTAGCTGAAATTTATTCAAAATGCAATGAACTGAAAATGATTGTTTTTAATAAAAATGATTTTAAATTTGCAGAAGAACAAGCTTCAAAAGTTGGCGATAATTGTGAATTATTTTTACAGCCAGAATGGAGTAATCGGGAAAAAATGATGCCTTTAATTGTTGATTATGTGATGAAAAATCCGAAATGGAAAGTATCCTTACAAACACATAAATATTTGAATATTCCTTAGTTAATCTCACCTAATTATTTCTAATGCCAATTTATAAACTTTTTCAAATTGTTCAGCTTTTGTCAATGTTGAATTGTCAATTTCTATGGCGTCCTTTGCTTTTACCAAAGGAGAATCCTTTCGGGTAGTATCAATATAATCTCGATATTCCACATTTTTTAGGGTTTCTTCAAAAGTTACCTGCTCGCCGCGTTCCATAAATTCATCAAACCTTCTTTTTGCACGTTTTTCTGCGGAAGCAGTCATAAATATTTTTAATTCGGCATCTGGAAAAACAACCGTTCCAATATCCCTTCCGTCCATAACAACACCTTTATACTTTCCCATTTTTTGTTGTTGTTCAACCAATTTTTTTCTAATTTCAGGAACTTCTGCAACTTTGCTTACCAATCTTGAAACTTTCATGTTTCGTATTTCGGTTTCAACATTCACACCATTCAAATAAATTTCGGCAAAACCCAAAGCCGAATTAAATTTAAATACCAATTGAATTTGTTTCAACTCCTTAATCAGCTCTTTTTTAAAAAACTTATCTTCTGAAATCAGATTGCGTTGTATTGCATATAAAGTGACAGCTCGGTACATCGCACCAGAATCAACATAAACATATTTTAGTTTGGCTGCCAACTCTTTGGCTATGGTACTTTTTCCTGTTGAAGAAAATCCGTCTATGGCTATGGTAATTTTTTTCAAACTGATAAATTTAATGAATTCATTTCTTGATACAAAATAAGGCTAAATAAATAAAAAAAGTGAAAATTTTAAAATAACATTGTACTTTATTACAAAAAAAAACCTCCAACGATAAGGTTGAAGGTTTTTCAAAAGAAAGGCGGTGACATACTCTCCCACCTAGTGGCAGTACCATCTGCGCTGATAGGCTTAACTTCTCTGTTCGGTATGGGAAGAGGTGA
>JAQVGD010000159.1 GCA_028696945.1 Lutibacter sp. | reverse complement strand
AATTCCTATGTCACCTGCAGCAAATGCAAATGTATCGTTATAATGATCATTGTTATAATCATAACCATAAGAACCCAATCCACCACCTACACCAACATACCAGTTGAAACCGCTATCGATGTTCATTACCCATTGGTATAAAGCAGTAAACTTGATAGCATCATCATCATAACCGTTATGATTGAAGTCTTTTCTGTTTCTCCAACCTAAATCGAGTTCAAGTCTATTGTTGCTTCCCAAAGCTCTTTGGTAAGTGATTTCAGTTCCGAAACCACCACTGTCTCCTAAACGTAAACCTATTGCATTTTTAGAGATTTCCTGAGCTTGTGAGGTAAATGCTAATCCAATTAGCACAAAAGCCGATAAAATGATTTTTTTCATGTTTTTAAATCTATTTTTTGATTTTTATTGTTCTTGCTAGATTACCCTAACAGTTATCAGATTTGTATAACCAAGCAAGCCGTTTTTAAAATGGGTTCTGGTCTCCATTATATTGTTTTTTGTTAAACATTATTGAATGAATCAACAGCGTAAAGATGTGTTGTTTTATAAAATTATGTGTTACATAATTTTATGAATAAGTTATATGATTCACACATTACACCAAATGATCTGGCATTCCTAATTTCAAAAAATGTGTTTTTTTACGTTTGTTATTTTGTTTGTTCAGCATAAATTTCTCAATTGTTAGTCTTGCCATCAGGTAACTTACGGTTGATTCAGCACCTTGGTTAAGGTTTACAGAATATTCCTCTAGTCCGTCATAACAACCACCTGTGCAAGGATTATAAATAATCTGGTTCAGGTAATTGCTTCCCAAAAACCAATTAAAAGCTATTTCCATTTTTAATAGGTAAGTTTTTTCATTAAATACCTGGTAGAATTTGCGCAAGGCAAGAATTGTATAAGCAACATCAATTGGTTGTTCACCTCCAATAGGTGTGGTTTTTATGTCTTTTTTGGTATATAACCAATTTTTGTTTGAAATAACTTTTATCTTATTTTTTTTGAAGGTCTTAGAAAGAAGAAAATCAAAA
This sequence comes from Lutibacter sp., assembly GCA_028696945.1. Classification (GTDB taxonomy): domain Bacteria; phylum Bacteroidota; class Bacteroidia; order Flavobacteriales; family Flavobacteriaceae; genus Lutibacter. The sequence continues at coordinate 6,336 of JAQVGD010000159.1, read as the reverse complement.
GAAGATTTCGCAATTTCCTGATAAGTAATTTCGCCTGTAACCAGCCACGCACATAACAATGCCTCTGGCAAAACACTATTGGCATAGGTTAAATAACTCTCGAACCATTGCCATTCATTGTTGGATTCATGGTGGTGCATTTGAACCAATCGATCCGCAAGTTTTTTAATTAATGCGGTATTTTGTGGGGATTTATTTTTTTTATCTCTGTAATACAATCCTTTTATTGCAAATGCCATTGCACGTGTAGAATGGATGTTGTCTATATTTAATGCTACACGTTGTATCATTAATTCTGCATCCGAAGCAAGCGATTGAGATTCTTTTGGCAATAAAGCACTCATGGAAATTAAATAACCCAATGCCCAAATTGCTCTTCCATTTGAATCTTCAAGGTTGGTCTTATTGTTTTGGTCAGTAAATGCTCTCTGTTCATCAACATAATTTAAAAAATTACCTCTGGGCTGCAGACAATATTTTATGAAGTTGTAGTAAATATGAATGTATTTTAAATCAGCTTCATTTTTTGTTAATTCATAATGTTGGCACATAACAATAAGTGCTCTTGCATTGTCATCTAAAGTATATCCAGAATCAATATCGGGCTGATTTATTTTGGAAAATTGAATCATTCCAAAACCAGTTGTCAATTTTTTAAAGTGCTTAAGATTTATAACAGGAATATTATATTGTAATGAAATATGTCCATTGTCCATTTTTTCAAATAATTTGGCATGGGCAATAGCAGAATTTTCCCAAACTGTAGAAGCTATTTTATGCAAAGTATTTATGCCAATATTTTTTCTTAAGTGATTGTCGTTTAATAATTTGATGGCGGCGTTGGCCAATTGATTAGCGTTGTGAAAATCAAAAATAATTCCTGTTTCATCGGTTAATATTTCCTTTGCATGCGGTATTGGTGTGGAAATGATAGGGCAACCGCAACTCATGGCATAAACAAAAGTACCGCTTACGGCCTGATTTGGGTCATTGGCGGTAAATAGATAAATGTCTGTAAGTTGCAGATATTCAAGCAATTCTGGCAATTCTAGATATTTGTTAACAAATCTCACATGATTTTGAAGGGAAAGTTGCACTACTTTTTGCTCAAGCATTTCACGATATTTTTCCCCCTCATTTTTAACCACTTCTGGATGGGTTTTTCCAAGAATTAAAAATACTGTTTTAGGGAATTGTTTAATAATTGCGGGCAATGCATCCAATGTTGTCTCAATATCTTTTCCAGAACTTAACAAACCAAATGTGGTTAGCACTTTTTTACCTTTCAGTTGATACTTCAGTTTTAAAATAGTCTTATTTAATTGCGAAACTAAGTGGATTCCATGAGGAATTACAACTATTTTTTCTGATGTTACCTCGTAATCTTGCATTAATATTTCAGAGGAAGTATCTGTCATTACAATAATTGATTTACAGGCAGCCACAATATTTTGCACCTTTTCTTTTAAAAGTTTATCTGGGTGGGGCAGAACCGTATGAAAAACAAGAACAATAGGTTTTGAAATTGCCATCAATAATTGATGAAATGCTTGTTCCTGTAATCTGTAAAAGCCAAATTCATGCTGTATCAGAACCGTTTTAATGCTAACATCTTTATTTATGTTGTATGCCAACCTTTCATAATCTGCAGCCAATGATGTTTTTAGGGTATATTTTACCTCGTCAGGATAGGAATAAGTGTTTCCATTTGATTCAAGCGCACAAACTTTTATGGAGAATGAATTGCTGAATTTATTGTTTAATGCCTTTATCAAATCCGATGAATAAGTTGCTATGCCGCATTCCCTAGGTGGATAGGAGGTAATGAATAAGATCTCAGATGGCTTATTTGTGTTTTGGATCTGGATTTGTTCTTGTTTTTCTGGAGTTGTCATGGATGAAAGGTGTTTAAATTGTAATAAAATCGATTTCCTTTCGGAAATAGGGTCGAGCATAAATTGTAAATCAATAGATTACCAATTGCGACTGCCAACTGAAAACTATTGTATATTGCTTAATTGTTTATACGTTGAATTATTGAATCATAAGTCGTAAATCATAAATCACAAATCGTAAATCACAAATCGTAAATCACAAATCGTAAATCGTAAAACAGTCCTATCTTCTTTTACCTTATATACCAAAATATCAAGGTTAAATGAAAATGCCTGTCAGGATAACTAAAATGCAGTGGTATAAATTTAGGGTACTTTATACACTATGTTTTAACTAAACGCCCGACAAGGCAATTTTCGAAATATTAATTCTATTGCAGATTATTCAGCTTCTGGCTGGTTTTATCTATTTTTTATCAACTTCTGCTTTTGGTATTTTTTTTTCAACAAAGTCAGAAACTTCACTTTTTAATTTGTCAAATTTTTTGTTGGCCATGTCCATATTCTTACTGAATTTTTTTTTCAGTTTTTTTTCATAATTTTTGCTCTTTTTTGTAATTTTTTTTCTTGTATCCGAACCTTTAGCCGGTGCAAATAAAAGACCTGCAATGGCTCCTGAGGCTATTCCAGCCAATAAACCTAATACTACTTTTCCTGAACTCATAATTTTTTGCTTTTAACTTAATTTATATTTACGAAATTACAGTTCTTCCTTTTGAAAAGTGTTACACAATATAAGTTAAGAGTTACATGATTCACGGATTATCCTAGAATGTGTATCTTTAAATTATAGAGAAATAGGTAGTTTTCTAAATTTTTTATGATAAAATGAATTGAGCTTAACAAATTTTGATACACGAAGGAATGCCTAATGGCAAACCTACCGTTAGGCAGGTTTACCTACTGGCAAGTACGCACGCGCCTGTGAAAAATGTAATTTTGGAGAAAATTATGTTTGCTCCTTTGCAATTGAAGCTTTTATTGGACGAACCCTATCTTATTATTTTTATTAGGCGTTTTAAGAGCATCTAAAAGTTCTGTAAGATCTACTGTGGCGTAAGTTGAGGCTTGATCAGACATCGCATAAGGAATAATCAAATCGTTTTTGTGTATCATAGAACCGCAAGAATAAATTACATTGGGTACATAACCTTCTCTTTCTGATTCATTTGGAGTCATTAATGGTTCCGATAGCCTTCCAATTTCAATTTCAGGATTTTCAAGAGAAAACAGTGAAGCACCCAAAGTATATTCTCGCATAGGACCAACAGAATGCGTAATAACCAGCCATCCATCTTTTGTTTCAAGTGGGGAACCAGCATTTCCTAAAAGCACAAATTCCCAAGGATATTTTGGTTGCTGTATCATTTTAGCTTCATTCCATATATTGATATTATCTGAATAGGCGATATAATTATTAATACTATCTATTCGGCAAAGCATGGCATACTTCCCATTAATTTTTCGGGGAAATAAAGCCATTCCTTTATTTCGAGCAATATCGCCATTAAGTGACGAAATCTTGAAATCATAAAAGTCTTTTGTGCTTATTAATTTAGACATAATGGACATCCCGTCAAAAGCGGTATAAGTTGCATAATAGGTTACTTCACCATTATCATCAGTAAACTTAACAAATCTAGCATCTTCAATGCCTCTTTGCTCAGTTGCTGATATTGGGAAAATAACCCTTTCTGAAATAGCCGAATCAATTGAAAAATTAATCTCATAGTTCTCAGAAGCCATTCGCAGCATAAGATTTATGGTCTTACATTGATCTTCCGTAATTTTGGGATTCTTAATTGCGCGCTCAAGGGTCTCCATCAATTCGCTATAAGTGAAATGATCTACTAATTTATCAAAGATGAAAGAGGAAGGAATATTTTGTGTATGAAAATGCTTCTTGGTGTCCATAGCCACGATAGCAGGCGGTATAATATTTCTAAGGTCTTGCATTTCAGCAATATCAACAGAGATTTCAGCTGGAATAATGTTTAAATTCTCTTGAATTTCGACCAATCTTTTCTTAAAATCGTTTTTATTATAATAACTATAAACAACTTTATCAGCCTCAGCCAGCATTTTACCAACAGGTTCTAACGTTAGGTTGTTATCGGAGTCTAAAATTCCTGAACGGAAAACAACAGAGGAAATATGTCCTTCACCCGTAGCCCGAAAACTGATGATTACCCTTTTTTCATCTAATCTTAATTCTGATTGATCTGGATGTTCCACAATGGACGGATTAAAAAAAGCTGCTGACTCAATAGAATACTCCAATGTAAAATAAGATCCTATTAAGATTTTTTGACCCATGCTAAGATCTTCTTCACGAACTTTAATCTTTTCTAAAACAGATGCCAGTTTCTCAAAATGTTTCTCAAATATTTTTGAAATATTTCTATGACGCCTTGAATATCCTCTAAGCAACTGACTTACAGCGGTGTTTACTTCTTCTTCTGACATTGCCAATACCAAACGAATAGTATTGGCAGACATTTCATCACCTACATACATAAAGCGTGCTATTACTCTAGAAGAATCTGGGGAAAATATATTTTTTTTTCTAGTTACAATTACCTGCATAGTTTTCAATTTTAATGATTTTACAATAGATAGAAAAGCTTGGATTTTACAAATTAATACATATTTATTACGATAAAATATCTTGTTTATCGTTTTTATCAGCCTTTCTGCTCTTATTCCGCGAATTTAAGGAATTTTAAGATTTTAACTGTGTTTTACTAAGATATTAATTCATATTGTCAAAATATTTGTAAAGAAATTTTGAAGAATCATATAATTATTAATAGAAGCGTGGGTATCAAATACAAAAGCCCAATTCAATAAGAAAAGGGCTTTTTAATTTTTTTTCTTGGTATTACATTCTTTCCATATACCAATTCAATTGTTTTTCAATTTTTTTGAATTCGAAAATGGCCGTAATAATTTTTTGAAGACGCATAAATGCTGTTTCGCTTTTTACCACATAATCAAATGCACCGTGATGCATGCAGCTTATGGCAATGTCAATTTTATCTTGTGATGACAACATTATGACGGGAATATCTGGGTTTATGGCTTTTATTTTGTCTAAGGTCTCTATTCCGTTCATTGCATCTTTGTTTATGCTATCCAAGTAATAATCCAATATAATTACATCAGGGTTATGTGATAAGTTTTCTATGCAAAGTTCCCCTGTTGGGTAGGTTTCAATATCAAAATCGCCATGATTAAGGAATTCAATTTCCATTAATTTTAAGTAAACAGCATCATCATCAACCAGAAAAAGTTTGATCTTGCCTGTCGGCAGACTATTTTTATTTCCTTTATTCATTTGTGTTGTTTTTTATTGTGTTAAATTCTATTTTTAGTTCATCACAAGCCTGCAAACAAACTTTTTCAAGTTTCGTCACCATTTCTGATATGTTATCAGTTTTTTGTTGTGTGCTTGCATATTCCTGAATTTCTCTTGCCATGTTTTCATAATCTACACTAATTCCCATAATTGAAAACGAAGGAATCATTTTATGGACGGTTGCTTGCAATAATTCCCAGTCTTCATTTAACAGACTTTGTTTCATTTCGCTTATTAGAGGTGGCGTCTGTTCCAAATAAAGGGAAATCATTTCCATCATAAGTACCCTATTGGATTTGGTTCGGGTATTCAGATAATTTAAATTGGTGCATTTAATCTTTACAGATTTAGCCAATTCACTTACATTGGGTTCTACTGTAACAGGGGTTTTTTTCAAAAATCCTACCATTTTAGTGTACAATAATCTTTCATCAACAGGTTTCGCGATATAATCATTCATTCCAACAGCTTTGCATTTTGCCAAATCAACGGTAGTGACATCTGCCGTTAAAGCGATGATTGGGATCTTGGATTTCATTTTGTGTCTAATGTGTTCAGTGGCCTCAAATCCGTTCATTTCGGGCATCTGTAAATCCATCAAAATAAGGTCGTACGCTTTGCTTTGCATTTTTTCGATGGCTATTTTTCCATTGCCTGCAATGTCACATTCAAATCCAAAATCGTCCAATAATGTTCTCATCAGTAACTGGTTAAGCGGAATATCTTCAACCACCAATACCTTTACATTTGTGATGTCAGTATCCAATTCCATGAGTTGTGTTTCAATTTCAGCTTCAGCTTTTGTTTTTAGAAAACTTAAAGTAAAGATAAAATTAGCGCCTTCATCAACTTTACTTATTACATGAATGCTTCCGCCTTGAGGTTCTATTAATTGTTTAACAATTGCCAAGCCCAATCCGGTTCCTCCATACAAACGGGATGTTCCGCTTGTTGCCTGCTGAAAGTTTTCAAAAATCCTGTCTATTTTATTCTCGGGGATGCCAATTCCGGTATCAGAAACGGAAAATTCGATAGTTACTTCTGTATCATCTTCCGAAAGTAATTTGGCGCTCACCGTAATTA
>JAQVGD010000016.1 GCA_028696945.1 Lutibacter sp. | reverse complement strand
GAGCCACTTACATCAACCATTAATACCATTGTCAACTCTCTTTCTTCCTCAAAAACTTTTACAAAAGGCTCGTTGTAGCGCGCTGTTACATTCCAGTCAATGGCTCTGATATCGTCTCCGTATTGGTATTGTCGCACTTCAGAAAAAGTCATACCACGTCCTTTAAACGAACTGTGGTATTCGCCAGAAAATATGTGATTAGACAAGCGACGTGTCTTAATCTCAATTTTACGAACTTTTTTAAGTAATTCTTTAGTATCCATTTCTTTAAGTTAGCAGTATTCAGTATTTGGTATTCAGTAGCAGCAGGAATATTAAAACGCAAGTGCAAACTGTAACTGTAAACTGTTACGGTACTTCAACTTCATTTACTATTTTATTGATAATGTCTTCTGAAGTAATATTTTCTGCTTCCGCTTCGTAGGTAATTCCAATTCTGTGGCGCAAAACATCATGAACAACTGCGCGGACATCTTCAGGAATTACATATCCTCTTCGTTTTATAAAAGCGTAGCATTTAGCTGCAAGTGCTAGGTTGATGCTTCCTCGGGGAGAAGCTCCAAAACTTATTAGGTTTTTTAAATCAGACAAGTTATATTTTTCTGGAAAACGTGTTGCGAAAATAATATTGAGTATGTAATTTTCAATTTTCTCATCCATATATACCTCCTGTACCGCATTTCTTGCCCTAATAATTTGATCGATGGAAGCCACTGCGTTTACAACGCCATAAGTATTATTTAAATGTTGGCGCATAATTAATTGTTCTTCCTCTAATTTTGGATAACTAATGACCGTTTTTAGCATAAATCTATCAATTTGTGCTTCCGGTAACGGATAAGTGCCTTCTTGTTCTATGGGATTTTGTGTTGCCATCACTAAAAAAGGTTCCTCTAACTTAAACGTTGTGTCACCAATGGTAATTTGACGTTCCTGCATGGCCTCCAATAAAGCGGATTGCACTTTTGCCGGAGCACGATTTATTTCATCTGCGAGTACAAAATTTGCGAATATAGGTCCTTTTTTTATGGTAAAATCATTTACTTTAACATTATAAATCATGGTTCCAATCACATCGGCTGGCAACAAATCAGGTGTAAACTGAATTCTGCTAAACTTCCCTTGAACCGCTTTGGCCAAGGTATTAATTGCCAATGTTTTTGCCAAACCAGGAACACCTTCCAACAAAATATGTCCATTTCCCAACAAACCTATAAGCAATCGTTCAACCATATGTTTCTGACCAACAATCACTTTATTCATCTCCATCATCAACAAATCCACAAAAGCACTTTCTCTTTCAATTTTTTCATTTATAGCCCTAATATCTACTGAAACGTTATTTTCTTCAATCATATTTTATTGTTTTTAATCGTGTGAATGCAACTGCTTTATTACGCTATGCAAATAGCATAAATATTTTTTAAAAACTTGTTAAAAATTGGTTAAAACTGTAAGAAAATGTGAGGTTTAATACGATTTTAACATCATTTTGCCTTCATAAAATTCCCCATAAGTAAAATGGATAATCCAATCGCCAGTATTGATGTATTTTGAGGTTTCTGAAATTGCTATTTCAAGCGGTAAATGACGATGACCAAACACAAAATAATCGTAATGTTTTTCAGCTAATTTCATTTTGCTGTATTGTACCAGCCATTCATTTTCTTCCCCTAAAAACTTCACATCTTCTGCTCCTGAAATCAGTTTGTTTTTTACCGATAAATAATGGGCAATTTTAAGTCCGATATCTGGATGCAACCATCTAAAAAACCATTTTGAAACCGAATTGGTAAACACTTTCTTCATTCTTTTATAGCCTTTGTCTTCTGGTCCTAAACCATCGCCGTGACCAATAAAAAAGGATTTTCCATTAAATATAAATTCTTTTGGTTGGTGATATACGGGAATATTTAGTTCTTTTTCAAAATAATCATGCATCCAAAGGTCGTGGTTGCCAACAAAAAAATGAATTTGTATTCCTTGATCGCTTAATTCCGCAAGTTTTCCCAATACCCGAATAAAACCTTTTGGAACGACTTCAGTATATTCAAACCAAAAATCGAATAAATCACCTAAAAGAAAAAGTACGTCAGCATCTTTTTTGATGAAATCCAGCCAACTTACAAACTTAAGTTCTCTAATTTTACTTTCTTCAACAGTGGGCGCACCAAAATGTTGGTCGGAAGCAAAATATATTTTTTTATGAGTTGTCAAGATTTATATTAATTAATGCCTATAAAGCACGTTAGTTGTTTATATTTAAATGAAGAATTACTTTTTAAAAGTTATCTAATAATAGATTGAAAATACCATTAATTACTCAATTCTCATAATTACTCAATTCTCAGTTCCAAATACTTGCCAGTTGGTAGGTAAGCTAAAATCGGTCTATTAAAAATGCTATTTCTTGCTGTCGAGTTCAATCACTTTTAAAATCATATTGTCTTTTTTCTGGGCAATCATAAAATAGCCAGTTTCATCAAATAAGTTTCGAGCCATAATTGCCTTAAAATATCGTTTTAAATCTTCTTTTGCAATTGGGGGAATTGGATATTTTAAATCCAATTCAGCAATGTACTGATTAAAAATTTTGTTGTTTTTGTCGAAATTTTTTACAAAATCATACAATTCCCATTTGTCCATCTCCTTTCTATGATTGTCGATGTATTTAAATATAAACGGACTTAAATTGCCATACAATCGGCTACTAAATGTGCTCGAGGTATCTATCGACACAAAAACATCAGGGATTATTCCTCCGCCACCATAAACAATTTTTCCTTTAGGAGTTGTGTATTTTAATGAATCATTAACTTTAATGCTGTCTCTTGAAATAAGTTCTCCATTATGAATTCTTTCTAAATAATCATTATTATACTCATTAGTATGATTTTTGGTGTATGGTTTTTGAATTGACCTTCCGGTCGGTGTATAATACCTTGCGGTAGTAAGCCTCACGGCCGATCCATCACCCAAAGACATTTCCTGTTGCACCAATCCTTTTCCGAAAGAACGGCGACCAACAATAATGCCTTTATCATTATCCTGAAGTGCACCGGCAACAATTTCACTTGCAGAAGCAGAATTTTGGTCAATTAACACATATAATTTTCCATGTTCAAAATCACCTTTGTCAGTTGCATAAGATTTGTCTATTTCTCGATTTTTATTTTTGGTAAAGACTATTAATTTTCCTTTTTCTAAAAATTCATCAACAATCCGATCCGCAATATCCATAAATCCTCCTGGGTTTCCGCGTAAATCTAATACCAGCGAGGTCATTCCTTTTGAGATAAGCTCATCTAAATTGCGCTTAAACTCATCATAAGTAGTTCGTGCAAATCGATCTATCTTAATATATCCTAAGGTATTATTTATCATGTAATGTGCTGGTACACTTGTTATTAAAACATCACCTCTTGTAATTGGAAAATTTAGAATTTTATTTGTAGAACGTCTATATACCACCACATTAACTTTGGTATCAGTCTCTCCTTTTAGTGCTTTCATAACCGCATCACTCATTTTTCTGTTGCCCTCAATTGTTCCGTGCTCGATTTCGGAAATACCTGCTTTTTTTGCGATGCTTTTTCCAAATAAAGTGTCGTTATTTGCGATAATAATTCTATCTCCAGCCTTTATACCTACTTTTTCACTTGGTCCGCCTTTAATAACGCTGCTCACGGCGACAGAATCATTATGAATTAGAAATGAAACACCGATACCTGCAAATTTTCCTTGCATACTTTCGGTAACGCGTTGCAGTTCATCTTTTGGGATATAAACAGAATGTGGGTCTAGCTTTGCCAACATTGTGGTAATGGCGTCATCAAGCAGACTATCGGTATTTACCTTGTCAACATAATCGTAATGGATATAGTTAATCAAACGTTTTATTTTTGCTTCATTGGAATTGGAACTGAATAGAACCGATTTATTTTTGAAGTTAAATGTACTGCCAATAAATATTCCAACAGCAATGGCTATTCCAATAATTAAGGGTAAATAAGCTTTTCTTTTTATCATTATAAATTTTTAAGATGGGTAAGTTCAACACCTGCTTTTTCTAAAAACTCCAAACCCGTTTCATCTTTATAAGCATTGGCATATACCACTCTTTTTATTCCCGATTGATGTATTAATTTACTGCATTCTTTGCAGGGTGACAAAGTAATGTATAAGGTAGAATCTTTACAGGATTGTGTAGAACTTGCCACTTTTAATATGGCGTTTGCTTCTGCATGCAATACATACCATTTTGTGTTTCCTTCTCTATCTTCGCAAGAATTCTCAAAACCTGTTGGCGTACCGTTAAAACCATCAGAGATAATCATTCGGTCTTTTACAATGATTGCACCAACCTGTTTTCTTTCGCAATATGATAATTTACCCCACTCAAATGCCATTCGCATATAAGCTTGATCGTATTTTAATTGTTTCTTATTCATACATTTTAAATGGTTGCAAAAATAGTAAGATTCTAATAAATTCCACGTTAATTATTTACCAAAATATTGTTGCTTTTAGTATTGGCAACACCAATCCAATTACGATAGATGAAATAATAAGAATCCAGTCGCGTTTTGGAAATCTGAAAACAGTTTGAAAAATTAGCCCTATAGTAAGAATTACAATTACAACAGTAAGCTGCGCAAGTTCAATTCCCAGTGCGAATTCGAGCAAGGGAATTAGTTTTTGTGTTGAACTACCAATCAATATTTTAAAATATCCCGAAAATCCGAGTCCGTGAATTAACCCAAAAAACAGGGCGAAAAATAAATTTGTATTTGTTTTTGCAAGTTTTGAAGCATTTTTCGCAAAAAATACATTTACCAAAGCGGTAATAATTATGGTAACTGGAATTAGAAATTCAATCCAGATTTGACTTATAGACACAATTTTATAAGCCGATAAAATAAGGGAAAGTGTGTGCCCAATAGTAAACAATGTTATGAGCCATAAGATTTTTTTCCAATTTTTAAAATCATATACCACAACTAAAGCTATTAAAAATAGGATGTGGTCATACGCATTCCAATCCAGCACATGAAAAAGCCCCTCTTTAAGAAAGAACATAAAATTATCCATCAATTTATTTGTTTTTTAAGCCCAAATATAGAAAAATTTGTTGTCCAATACCTAATTACTTGAACCAATTATTTACCAGGTCATTTTCTATTGGTTTGGCAGTTTTGTGCGTAAATTCATTTTTAACGGCATCATATTCATAATCCTTTGCCCACTCAGTAACATTTTCGGCAACTTGTTTTATGCTTTCACAAACATAAAGTATTTCACTATTGGTTATTGTTGGGTGGATGGACATGCGAATCCATCCCGGTCTTTCCACCAAACAGCCTTCACTAATTTTTTCTTCAATATTTTTTGAAGTTTGCTGATCTACATGCAACAAAAAGTGGCCGTAGGTTCCGGCGCAAGAACAACCTCCACGAGTTTGAACACCAAACCGATCATTTAATAATTTAACAATCAAATTAAAGTGCGCATCTTCAATAAAAAATGAAAAAACCCCCAATCGGTCTTTGTGTTGTCCCGCCAATAGTTGAAGATTCGGGATTTCGGTTAATTTTTCAAACACCAATTGAATGATTTCATGTTCGCGATCCAACATATTTTTAACACCCATTTTTTCTTTTAATTGAATGGCCAACGCTATTTTAATAGTTTGCAAAAAACCTGGTGTGCCACCGTCTTCACGGGTTTCAATGTCATCAATATAATCGCGGTTTCCCCAAGGATTGGTGTAATTTACCGTGCCGCCACCGGGATTGTCTGGCACCATATTTTTATATAATTTTTTATTGAAAATTAACACACCCAAGGAACCAGGTCCACCTAAAAATTTATGCGGCGAAAAGAAAATGGCATCTAAATATGCCGCTTCATCTTTAGGGTGCATATTTATTTCAACATAAGGCGCGGAGCAGGCAAAATCCACAAAACACAATCCGCCATAATTATGAATCATTTTCGCGATTTTATGATAGTCGGTTTTAATTCCGGTTACATTTGAGCAAGCCGTTACTGAAGCAATTTTTATGGGCCTGTCTTTGTATTGAATCAATAATTTTTCAAAACTGTCAAAACAGATTAAACCCGATTCCTGCCAAGGAATAATTTCAACATCGGCAATAGTTTCCAACCAGGAAGTTTGATTGGAATGATGTTCCATATGCGTTATAAAAACAATGGGCTTTAATGTTTCAGGAATTGCTGTGTATTTTTTTATGTTTTCTAAAATTCGCAACCCTAAAATACGCTGAAACTTATTGATAACTCCAGTCATTCCTGTACCTGAAGTGATTAAAACATCCTCTTTTGAGGCATTTACATGGGTTTTGATTATGGAACGGGCTTTGTGATACGCTGTGGTCATTGCGGAACCCGTAATTGAAGTTTCTGTGTGTGTATTTGCCACAAATGGACCAAAATTATTAAGTAACTTTTCTTCTATAGGGCGATACAATCTCCCGCTTGCAGTCCAATCGGTATAAATAATTTGTTTTTCTCCATAAGGCGACTGAAACGCTTGGTCAATACCAACAATATGCTTTCTGAATTGTTCAAAATAAATTTCCAATTCAGAAGGTTGACTTTGAGTTTTACTTAATTTTTTTGTAGCCATACCTATTCAAAAAATATTAGTCGATTAAGTCCATAACTTGATTATTTAAAATAAATACTTATTTAAAATTTGCAATTCCCTTTTTTAACCAATTGTGATAGTCTTCCACATCGGGCGTATAACCAACGGGATCTGTTAAATTTTCTTCATTATGAGCCATTAAAACGTAGAATGGCTGCGCGTTGGCGCCGTACTGTATAATTTGAAATTCACTCCATTTTTGTCCGATATATTTTAACTTTTTCCCTGGATGTAATTTTGATTCAATTTCTTCACCATTTTCAAGCGGTCTTTTATCATCCACATACAATGAAATTAAAACCACCTCATTTTTAAGAATTGGGAGAATTTCATTTTTTGCCCAAACATTTTGTTCCATTTTACGGCAATTTACACAGGCGTGTCCCGTAAAATCCAACATCACTGGCTTGTTTACTTTTTTGGCATAGGCCAAACCTTTGTCGTAATCGTTAAACGCCAAAATATTGTGAGGTGGCATTAAATGTGCACCATCGGGAATTTCATAATTTTCTCTGGAAGGCATGCCGCTATTCATTCTTGAAGATCCAACTCCGTAGGGCGATTCACTGTAATGTTGTGCAGGAGGAAAAGCACTGATTAAATTTAAAGGTGCGCCCCATAAACCCGGAATCATATAGATGGCAAATGTCAAGGAAAGTATTCCTAAACTGAGTCTTCCCACTGAAATATGTGTTAAAGGAGAATCGTGCGGCAATTGTATTTTTCCAAAAAGATAGAAAGCCAAAGTTAAAAAAACGGCAATCCAAATGGATAAGAAAACTTCTCTTTCCAGCCAATGAAGCTGTAAAACCAAATCGGCATTCGACAAAAACTTAAATGCCAAAGCCAATTCCAAAAATCCTAAAACCACTTTTACGGTATTTAGCCAACCACCCGATTTTGGCAAAGAATTTAACCAACCTGGAAAAGCAGCAAACAAGGCAAATGGAATTGCCAAAGCCAATGAAAAACCTAACATTCCTATAATTGGGCCTACCTGATTTCCTCCAGAAGCAGCTTCAACCAACAAAGTTCCAACAATGGGACCTGTACAGGAAAATGAAACGATAGCCAAGGCCAAAGCCATAAAAAATATACCGATGATACCGCCTCTATCCGCTTGCGCATCTACGGTTGTTCCCCAAGAGCTTGGCAAAACGATTTCAAAAGCACCTAAAAAAGAGATGGCAAAAACAATTAATAACAAGAAGAAAATAATATTAAACCAAACATTTGTGGACAATGCATTTAAAGCATCAGCACCAAAAACGGCACTTACCAAAAGTCCTAAAAGCACATAAATAATAATAATGGAAATTCCGTAAATAATGGCATTTTTAACTCCTTTAGCCTTGCTTTTACTTTGTTTTGTAAAAAAACTTACCGTCATAGGAACCATAGGAAATACACAAGGTGTTAAAAGGGCTGCAAATCCTGAAAAGAAAGCAATGATAAAAATGGTCAATAAGCTTCTACTTCGTGTTTTATTTTTGTTAGTGGAGGCGCTTACCGCAACATCAACTTTTTCCTTATTTACTTGAGCACCTATTGCCTCGGGTGTGTTTATTGTGTCTGTTGGTACTGTAATTTCTGTATTTTCAGAGGAACTTACGGTTGTGGTCTTTTTAGTATTTCCCGCGGTTAGAAATTCCAAGTCTATTTCAGTAGGTGGTAAACAACTGGAATCATCGCATACCATAAATTCAACTATCCCTGCGATTTTAAGTGGGTTCTTTGAAAGTACTTTTATGCGTTGTTTAAAAGTGGCCTTATTTTCAAAATACTTAATTTTCATATCAAAAACAGGGTCGTGCACAGTATGGCCTTTTTCTTCTGAAGGCTTTCCAATCAACTCAAAATCCTGAGTTTTTTTAAATGAAAAAGTAGTGGGTATTGGTCCGTTCTCTGGAACATTTTGGGAATATAAATGCCAATTTGCCTCAATAGTTGCTGTTACTATTAAATCGTATTCGGAGTCTGAAATTTTTTCTACTGAAGTTGACCACTTTACTGGGTCAAGAATTTGGGCAAAACTTGAATTGACTAGCGCAAAAAACGCCAAAAGAAAAATTATTTTTTTCATATTAAAAGTTCGGTTTCTTTTATAAGAATTGTCAAAAATAAACAATATTAATCAGTATGTCGTTTTATAATCAATTTTCCCCTAATTCAATACGTTAAATTTTTCTTAATTTTAGTGATTTTAATCCTTAGAATTGGGTTATAAGAAATCGATTTATTCATAAATTAATTATCGTTTTTGTGGCTTCAAAAAACACATTTAACCCATCTATTTATAAAAAATGAAATCCCAATATTAGCGCAATCGCTGAAATAATAATTTAAGATTCGTTTGTATTTTATGCACGTCTTTTATTATCCTCAATATTTACTTAGATTTGTTTTTGTAAAAATATTAAATAGAGGGTAATAGATAAAGGAAAGAAAACATGATAAGCAAATGATTTTTACAACAGTAGCCTTCTCTCTTTTTTCTATATATTTTCGTTTGGTTAAGAGTGACATTTAAAATTAATTATGAGATTGTCCAATAATATAACATACACCTGTTTTTTTCTGGTTGTGATTTTTATATCTCAAGTTGTAAATGCGCAATATTCTCACTATATAAATAATTATACGCTTTATGATTACAAAGCCAGCAATCAAAATTGGGACATTGCCAAATCTACCGACGGAAGATTATTTGTGGCAAACAATAATGGGCTGTTGGAATTTGATGGCTTAAATTGGAACCTTTGGGAAATGCCTAATAGGACAACCATTCGTTCCTTACTGACTTATCAAAATAAAATTTATGTGGGTTCGTATGAAGAGTTTGGCTATTTTTCCAGAAACAGCAAGGGCGCCTTGGAATACACTTCGCTTCTTGATACCCAAAAGGAAATAAAGATATCGAAAGATGAAGAATATTGGCAAATAATCTTATTTGGGGATGCGGTTGTTTTTCGATCTTTTTTAAACATTCACATTTATAAAGAAAGTAAAATTACCTCCTATAATTTGTCGGCCATAATTATGTCTTGCGATGTTATAAATAACAAATTATACATTTCGACTTTAGACAAAGGAATTTTTGTTTTAGAAAATCAACAATTAAAGCCATTCTTTTCTTCTGAAAAATTAAAAAATGCCAAAATTATTTCAATAATTAAAAAAAATACTGATCAATTTCTCATAAATACCGCTTTGAAAGGTTCCTTTTTGTTAGAAAATGGCATCCTTATTCCTTGGGAAACTCCCATAAATACTGTCATTAAAAAACACCAACTTAATAAATTTACGCAATTATCAAATGGGAATTTTCTTTTTGGAACCATAAAAAACGGAGTTTATATCACGGATAAATCCGGTAACATCCTGTTTAACATCAACAAAGAAACCGGCCTTATAAACAACACTGTTTTGGGACAGTTTGTTTCTGAAAATAATGAACTTTGGTTGGGATTGGATAATGGAATTGCCTTTGTTGATTTGAATACACCCAATTATTTTTACAATGATATCTCTGGAAAACTTGGTGCTGTTTATGATATTATCAGATATAAAAACACCATTTATATTGGAAGCAATACCGGTTTGTATTTTATTGATGCTGATGGCAAATTAAATTTTATTGAAGGTTCCCAAGGCCAGGTTTGGAATTTAAAAGAAATAGATGGCGATTTGTTTTGCGGACATAATGATGGCACTTATTTGGTTAAAAACAATACCCTAAAACTTATTTCGACCTATACTGGCGGCTGGGTTATCAATAAAGTTCCGGAACAAAAAAATACCTATATTCAAGGAACTTACGCTGGCTTGGTAAGCTTTAAAAAAATAAATGGCGAATGGCAGGTAAAGCACTTGGGAAAAACCACTGTTCCGGTGCGATTTCTTGTTTTTGAAGATGAACATACCGCATGGATCTCACACGCAAATAAAGGTTTGTACCGCGTTAAGTTTGATGAAAATTATGAAAATATCACAGAACTTATCGACTATAATAAAAAGGGCCTTTGGTCAGATTATTTTGTGCGAATTTACAAACTCAAAAATACCATTGCTTTTCATACCATTAAAGGCTGGCAAAAATATGAAACTTTAATAGACAGTATTGTTCCTTATAATTTATTGAATGACAAAGTAGGCAAAGAAAGTTATATTATTTCTGAAGAAAATATACAGGAAATTGCTTTTAAAACTGAAAATTCTTTAACTTTTAGTTCATTTTTAAATGAATCCAATAATATTTTAATTCCGAATAAATACTTTAAAAAAAGGTTGATAACGGGTTATGAAAATATTTCAAAAATAAACGATTCTACTTTTGCGCTTAATTTATATGATGGATTTATGTTTATTGATGCTGCTAAATTTTCGCCTAAAGAAACCTTAAAAAAGCCCGTACTTTCTAAAATAACCATTAACAATCAGGTCATAGCACTTGATACGAGCAAAATTTCACTTCCATTTCGTAACAATTCTATTACTATAACTGTAAGTTCCCCTTTTTCTAAAGACCACACCTTTGAATATAAACTTTCAAGTCTGCATTTAAATCCGCCCTGGACCGAAGCCAAAAATGGCGTGTTGGAATTTTCAAATCTTACCGATGGAACCTATAATTTATCCGTAAGAACCATTGGATACAATCATGATAAGTCTCCCATTTTACCTTTGGAATTTACAGTTTTGTCGCCTTGGTATAAAAGCACCCCTGGATTTATTATTTATGCGCTTATTCTTATTCTTACGGCATTAACCATCTATTTTTTCCATAAAAGAAAGGTTAAAAAAGAGCAAAAACTACTTCAATTAATGTACGAAGAAACACAAAATAAAATATTGGAAGAACGAGAACAAGAAAATGAAAAAGAAATTATTAGACTAAAAAATGAATCGCTTAAGAATGAAATCAAACTCAAAAGCAAACAATTGGCAAATACGGCTATGTCCTTGGTTAAGAAAAACGAAACTTTGTTGCACTTAAAAGATGAATTACTGCTGAATAAAAATAATTTTACCAATCAATATTCCTTTAAAAAATTAATAAAGCAAATAGACAATTCTATTGAACATATTGATGGTTGGGAACTTTTTGAATACAATTTTAATCAGGTTCATGAAGAATTTTTCAACAAATTAAAAGCGCGCTTTCCAAGTTTAACCCATAAAGATTTGAAAATTTGCGCTTATTTAAGAATGAACATGAGCAGCAAGGAAATAGCCCCATTGCTCAATATTTCAATAAGAGGTGTGGAAACAAACCGATATAGGCTAAAAATAAAACTTAGTATCGCAAAAGAAGACAGTCTTCGGGGGTTTTTACAGAATTTCAATTAAAATAACTGTATTTTCTTGTCATTTTAATCATTCAAAACTACGTCATTACTACTTCATTTATTATGTTTGCATTCCTATTTGCTTATAAAATATGATGCTGTACAATACGTCTTTTAGAAAAATTTCATTTTTAAATCAATGTGGCGTAGCTAAAGTGTATAGGTATATTTTTTAAAAAGATACAAACCCCTTAACTTTAACAATTACTTAACATTAAATTAATTTAAATGAAAACAAAAATAATTTACACCTTGTTATTCCTTCCTTTCTTAATTTTTGCTCAGGAAAGAACTATTTCAGGTAAAGTTACTTCATCAGATGGAGTGCCCATTCCTTCAGTAAATGTTTTGATTAAAGACACCGCTAAAGGAGTTGTAACTGATTTTGACGGAAATTTCAGCATTGTCGCCAATCAAAATGACGTATTGGTATTTAGCTATATTGGAATGAAACCCAAAGAAATTGTGGTTGGAACGGTGGACATTATTAATGTTGTGCTTGATGACAGTGCCGAGAGTTTAGAGGAAGTTGTTGTTATTGGATATGGCTCTGTTCAAAAAAGAGATTTAACCGGTTCAATTACCAGCATTAAATCTGAAGATCTTTTAAAACAGCCATCTTTAACTGCCGCACAATCTTTGCAGGGAAAGGCTTCGGGTGTTCAAATTATTAGCTCCGGTGCTCCTGGAAGTTCTCCTGTGGTGCGTATTAGGGGAACTGGGACTGTAATGGCAGGTCGAGATCCTATTTATGTGGTGGATGGTATAATTACAGACAGAATAGACAATATAAATAGTGAAGACATTGTTTCCATGGATATTTTAAAAGATGCTTCTTCCTTGGCCATTTATGGTAGCCGAGGTGCAAATGGTGTTATCATGGTAACCACAAAATCGGGTAAAGAAGGTAAAATAAAAGTGGATGTTTCCTCTTATTATGGGGCTAAAACAGTATTAAGTAAAGTAAATATGGCCGATGCATCATCATATACAAACTTTTCTAACACTGCTTTTAAATACAATCGTTTTTCAGCAAATCCACAATACAATACCGATTGGTTTGATGAAATTACCAGAACTGGTAGTGTAATGAATCATAATATTTCCATAAGTGGCGGAAATGAAAAAACGATGGCCTTTTTTAGTGCAAATTTTTATGAAGAAGAAGGAATTTTAATTGGCAATGATTACAGAAGATTAAATTTAAGAAATAAGGTTGATTATAATATTTCTTCTAAATTAAAATTCGGACACAATATTTCGTTGTCTTTAAATCGCTCAACACCTAAACCTTACAGCGCATTCACAAATGCCTACAAACAATCCCCATTGGTTCCAGTTCGTTATGCTGATGGAGATTTTGCAGGAAGATATGGAGTTCCTTTTGATGATTTAGGTGCCCAATATAACAACGTGGGGAATCCGGTTTCTCAACTTGATTTAAGTGATGAATTGATTAAAAATTTAATTATTCAGGGAAATTTTACTGCTGAATATAAAATTATGGATAATTTAAAATTCAATACCAGTTTTGGTATTGAAAGTGGGTATGGAAAATCCTATAATTTCGTCAATAATCTTAATGCCTTTTTGGCTGGTGATCCTAGCAGGGAAGTTATAGATTATGAGTCATCCAATCTAAATACCTTAACATCAAGTAAAAGTGATTATTACCATTGGGTATATGATGCGTTTTTTACCTATGATAAAACTTTTGATGATGCCCATAATTTTAAAATTGTGCTAGGTACAACTACCGAGGAAGAACAAAGTAGCTATATAGAGGGGTCTAGAAATAATGTACCGGAAGATTCTGATTTATTTTCATTAAATAATGGTGATGAAGGTACTGACATAGTGAGTGGTGGAGATTCTGATGTTAAAAGATTACGTTCATATTTTGCCAGGATGAGTTATGATTATATGCATAAATATTTAGTAACTGCCACTATTAGAAGAGACGGTTCAAGCGTATTTGCTAGTAAAGATAAAAATTGGGGTAATTTTCCCTCTGTTGGTTTAGGATGGGTTATTTCAAAAGAAAGCTTTTTAGAAAATGTTGAATTTTTGGACAATTTAAAATTAAGGGCGAGTTGGGGTGAATTGGGTAACCAAAGTATTCCACTAAATGTACTAACTTTTAATAATGATCTTAGCTATGTATTAGGTCCAAATCAAGAAATTGTACAAGGTTCAACCATTACAGCTATTATCGATGAAGATGTAAGCTGGGAAGTAACCGAAGAAATTGATTTTGGTATTGAGTTTGGCTTTCTTAACAACCGCCTTACTGGAGAAATAGATTACTACAACCGCCTAAATAGAAATGCAATATTGCCGATTAGCTTACCCCAAGCTTTTGGTGCAAGTGGCACAACACTTACCCATGCTGGAAAAATCAGAAATAAAGGGTTTGAATTCGCTTTAAATTGGAAAGATGAAATTAATGATAAATTCACTTATAGCATTGGCGGTAATTTAACCACAAACAAAAATGAATTGGAAAAAATAACCAACGAATTTGCTTTTGAACAAAAAGGGGGAGATATTGGTAATGGAGAATACACAAAACTATTGAGAGAAGGGGAACCAGTTGGTAGTTTTTATCTTCTAGAAGTAATAGGAATAGATGAACGCGGGGAGTTTATTTATAATGATTTTAATAACGACAATCAAATTACTGATCAGGATCGTCAATTTTTTGGCTCTTCACAACCAGACATTTTCTATGGTTTAAATATTAGCTTAAACTACAACAAGTGGGATTTTAATGCCGATGGTTACGGTAATGCTGGAGGTAAAGTATATAATGGTAAAAAAGCACAGCGTTTTGGAGGTGAAAATATTGAGCAGCGTGTTGCTGATAATTCGTTTTCTCTTTCAAATACCTCTAGTCAAAATCCAGCACCATCTAATGCGGTTCCTCCTTCTTCGACCTACTTTTTAGAAAGTGGCGACTTTTTTAGAATAAATAATATTTCTCTAGGCTATACGTTCCCGAAAATATTAAAAGAAATTCAGAAAATAAGAGTCTATGCATTGGCACAAAATCCTTTTATCATCAAAAGTTTTACGGGATTTACACCTGAATTACCAGGTAATGGAGATCCTATGGGAAGTTCTGGAATTGAGTTAGATGCCTACCCGTCAGTATCATCTTATATGTTAGGCGTTAATATAAATTTTTAAATTTTTGGCTTTATGAAAAAAAATATAAACATATTAATTACAAGTTTGATGCTTTTGGCTTTCTTCTCTTGTAATGACAACGATTTTCTTGATGTAAATCCGTCAACTGAAACTCCCGAACAGGCTTTATCAAGCCCAACGGCTGCAACAGAATTAGTAAATGCAACCTATAATAAATTGTTAGATTGGAATATCAGCTCATTTTCATGGATTGGAGTAAGTAGCATAACTACTGATGATGCTGATAAAGGAAGTGATCCAGGTGATACTGGAGGTGATAAGGATTTGTTGGATAATTTGAATTTTTCTGGTACAACAATCTCTTTTAATGAAGTTTGGGAAGGAAATTATCAAGGTATTGCCCGGGCAAATGAAGCTCTTAAATATCTGCCTGATTTGGACATTGATGAGGCACTTAAAAGTAGGTTGATTGGGGAAAGTAAATTTCTAAGAGGCTTATTCTATTTCAGATTGGTTAGAATGTTTGGGGGGGTTCCTTTAATTAATAGTGTGCCTGATATTCAAAACGAAGATGATATCAATGCCGCAAACATAAGAGTTACCAAAAAGGAAATTTATGATTTTATAATTACCGACTTAACAGAAGCTGAAGCCGACTTACCAACGCATTATGGTGCAGCAGATCTTGGTAGGGCTACCAAAGGAGCCGCTTTAGCCTTATTGGCAAAAGTACACATGTATAATTTGGAAGACGCTGACCGTTGGCAAAAAGTAAAAGATTTAACCACTCAGGTAATGGGTTTAGGATATAGTTTAACAACCAATTATGAGGATATTTGGAAAGAGATTGGTGAAAACAACACAGAATCTATATTTGAGATCCAGGCAAGAGGTGAAACACCCAACAAAGGTGTTCAAGGCTATTCTGTAACTCAGGGTGCCCGTGGTGCTGGCGGCTGGGGCTGGGGATTCAATACGCCAACTCAAGATTTGGCGAATGCCTATGAGGCTGGCGATAACAGAAGGGATGCCACTATTATTTTTAGAGGGGAAACCTTATGGGATGGGCTTTTGGTAGCGAATACAGTTTCAAACCCAATGTACAACCAAAAAGCTTATGTGAGTAAAACTGAAGAATCTTATAATGGAGACGACTGGGAATCAAACAAAAACGTTCGTATTTTAAGATATGCCGAAGTGCTTTTAATGAATGCCGAAGCGGCAATAGAAGTTGGTGGTGATGCCGCTACTCCATTAAATGCTGTTAGACATAGAGCAGGTTTAGGAGACGCTCCTGTAGTTGATAAAATGGCTATATGGAAGGAACGCAGGTTAGAACTTGCCTTTGAACACGATCGTTATTTCGATTTAGTGCGCCAAGGTAGGGCAGGCGTAGTGCTTAGAGCCCACGGCAAAAATTTTGTGGATGGAAAACACGAACTATTTCCAATACCACAAGCCCAAATTGATTTAAGTAAAGGACTATTGATACAAAACCCAGGTTACTAAAAAATTAATCAAAAGACTTTTTGCACGTAAGTAGCATTATTTTAATGTTGACAACCAAATTTTAAGTAAAAAGTCTTTTGGTTATAGAAATTTAATTTTAAAAAGGTTCATTCCTTTTATCGACTTTAATAAATTATGAAACATATTTTCCGCATATTTACATTAATAGCTTTTTGTCTGTTTTGCACCTCCTTACAATCGTGTTCCGGAGGTGAAAACAACAACTCAAATCCACCTGATCCACTGCCACAACAACTTACCGATACCGAGTTGATGGATTTGGTTCAAAAAAATACTTTTAATTATTTTTGGGATTTTGCGCATCCTGTAAGTGGTTTGGCCTTAGAGCGATCAAACCTAGAAGCTTACGGAGGGGAGGCTTCTAACATTGTTACCACGGGCGGAAGCGGTTTTGGCGTTATGGCCATTGTTGTGGGCGTTGAAAGAAATTATATTACAAGAGATCAAGCCATAGAACGTTTGCATAAAATAACCGATTTTTTATTAAAAGCCGATCGTTTTCACGGTGCTTTTCCACATTGGTATTATGGAGATACAGGAAAAGTAAGGCCTTTTTTCGCAACAGATGACGGTGGAGATATTGTTGAAACTGCATTCTTGATTCAAGGTTTGTTAACTGTGCGTCAATATTTCAACAAGGATACCGACGAAGAAAATTCACTTCACATTAAAATTAACCAATTGTGGAATGAAGTGGAATGGGATTGGTACACCAATAATAAAGATGTGTTGATCTGGCATTGGTCTCCAAATTATGGCTGGGCCATAAATCATGAAATAACAGGTTATGATGAAGCCCTTGTAACTTATGTGTTGGCCGCATCATCAACAAACCATGCGATAAACAAATCTGCTTATCACAATGGTTGGGCAAAAGGAAATCAATTTACCAATGGTACCGTGTATTACCAAAAATGGAAGTTGCCATTGGGACCAAGTTATGGCGGACCTCTATTTTTTGCGCATTATTCTTTTTTAGGATTGGATCCGAGAAATTTAGTCGATAAATATGCAAATTATTGGGATCAGAACGTAAATCACACGCTTATAAATAGAGAATATTGTGTTAGTAATCCGAAACAATTTGTTGGATATGGTGCGGAAAATTGGGGGCTTACGGCGAGTGACGATCACCAAGGATATTCAGCGCACAGCCCAACAAACGATTTAGGGGTTATTTCCCCAACAGCGGCATTGTCATCATTTCCCTATACGCCTGAATATTCTATGCAAGCAATGAGAAATTTCTATTATAATTTCGATGGAAAATTATGGGGAAAATTTGGTTTTTATGACGCTTTTAACCAAACGGAAAATTGGTATGCCACAAATTATTTGGCTATTGATCAGGGACCAATAATTATTATGATTGAAAATCACCGAACTGGATTGTTGTGGGATTTATTTATGTCGAGTCCAGAAGTTCAGGAAGGATTAAAAAAACTGGAGTTTACAAGTCCGCATTTTTAATAAAAATAAACGATTAACAGCTGACTTGAAATTGAACTGATGTTAAAATGATTATTTTTTATCACATTAATTCAGCTTAAAAATTAAAATAAATGAAAATTAAATACATCATAATTCTACTTTTTACCATCCTGTTTGGCTTCATAAGCTGTACAGAAAACAAAACCATTGCCAAAAGAGATTTAAGCAGTACTCCTGAAACTAAATCTGATGCAAAAATGGAATCTTTTTTAGACAGTCTGACCAAAATTATGACGCTAGATGAAAAAATCGGACAACTGGTTTTGATGTCCACCGATTGGGAAAAGACTGGCCCAAGCATTAACGACAATTATAAAAAATTGATTGAAGAAGGAAAAGTCGGCAATATTTTTAATGCTTACACGGCAAAATTTACAAGAGAATTGCAACAACTTGCTGTTGAAAATACGCGTCTAGGAATTCCACTTCTGTTCGGTTATGATGTGATTCACGGACATCGCACAATTTTTCCAATTTCATTGGGGGAATCTTCAAGCTGGGATTTAAAAGCCATTGAAAACGGTGCGCGAATTGCGGCTACGGAAGCTTCCGCAGAAGGCATTCATTGGACCTTCGCGCCGATGGTTGACATTTCAAGAGACGCGCGCTGGGGAAGGGTTTCTGAAGGATCGGGAGAAGATGTTTATTTAGGATCAGAAATAGCTAAAGCAAGAGTTAAAGGATTTCAGGGAGATGATTTATTTGAAACCAATACCATTTTGGCCTGTGCAAAACATTATGCCGCTTATGGCGCTGCAATTGCCGGCAGAGATTATAATACAGTTGATATGTCCGACAGAGAATTAAGGACTACTTATTTACCGCCGTTTAAAGCAACTATTGATGCTGGAGTTGCTACTTTTATGACTTCTTTTAACGAATTAGATGGAATTCCTGCCAGTGGAAACAAATATTTGCTGACAGATATTTTAAGAGATGAATGGGGTTTTGAAGGATTTGTGGTTACCGATTATACTTCCATAAATGAAATGGTTCCCCACGGAATTGCAAAAGACAACAAACAGGCTGCAGAAATTGCAATAAACGCTGGCGTGGATATGGATATGCAAGGCGGTGTTTATATGGACTATTTAAAAGTGC
Organism: Lutibacter sp.; assembly: GCA_028696945.1. GTDB lineage: Bacteria > Bacteroidota > Bacteroidia > Flavobacteriales > Flavobacteriaceae > Lutibacter. Next base: position 12,571 of record JAQVGD010000016.1, on the reverse strand, counting down.
TTATTACCGAAGGAAAAGTTACTGAAAAACAGGTTACAACAGCTGCTAGAAGAATTTTAGCTTTAAAATATAAACTGGGACTGTTTAAAGATCCTTACAGATATAGTGATGAAACGAGAGAAAAAGAATTGCTGATGACTCCCGAACATCTTGAAGCGGCAAGAGACATGGCAAGAAAATCGAGTGTTTTATTGAAAAATAGCAAGCAAACACTTCCTATTTCAAAAGATAAAAAAGTTGCGTTGATAGGTCCTTTGGCCAATGACAAATATGATATTATTGGATCTTGGTCTGCTGCTGGTGATCGTTATACAAAACCAGTAACTGTTTTAGAAGGTTTCAAAGAAAAAATTTCAAATCCAGACAATTTATTATTTACACAGGGATGTGAAATAAATTCTGAAAACACAACCGATTTTCAAAATGCCATAAACATCGCCAAAAAAGCTGATGTTGTGGTAATGGTTATGGGAGAATCAGAAGGAATGTCGGGTGAAGCTGCTAGCAGAACAAATCTTGATTTACCAGGAAACCAAAAAGAATTATTAAAAGCCATAAAAAAAACAGGAAAACCAATAGTTTTAGTGCTTATGAATGGAAGACCTTTAACACTGGAATGGGAAAATGAAAATATGGATGCCATATTGGAAACTTGGTTTCCTGGAACAATGGGAGGTTATGCCATTGCCGATTTAATTTTTGGAGATGCCAACCCTTCAGGAAAATTAACGATGACCTTCCCAAGAAATGTTGGCCAAATCCCTATTTATTACAATGTAAAAAATACAGGAAGACCTTACGAAGCAAATGGTCCCGAACAAAAATACCGTTCAAGATATCTTGATGTTCCCAATTCACCACTATATCCATTTGGCTATGGATTAAGTTATACCACATTTACATACACAGATTTCACAATAAATAAAAAGGAATATACATTTAAAGAAAACATAAACATTAGTGTTACTGTCACAAATACTGGTGCTTTTAAAGGGGAAGAAGTTGTGCAGCTTTATATACGAGATATGGTAGGCAGTATTACCAGACCCTTAAAAGAACTTAAACGCTTCGAAAAAGTGATGTTGGAACCTAATGAATCCAAAAAAGTAACCTTTACCCTAACTTCAGATGATCTTGCGTTTTATACAAAAGACATGAGTTTTAAAGCCGAAGCAGGCAACTTTAAACTTTTTGTAGGAACCAACAGCGACGAGTTGCTTGAAACAAATTTTACGCTGAAATAAAAAATTATTAATTAATTGAGAAATCAAATCCAAAATAACAGTTTTAACGATAACAAAAACCGAATTTTATGAAAACTTTTAAATTTAAACCAGCTAATTTATTGCTTGTTATGCTGTTGATAATAGGTATGGCATCATGCGATGAAGACACTTATTATCCAATAATTGAATCTGTACCATGTGAAACTCCGGAAACTGCCGATCCTTCCATTATCAACGATTTTGAATGTCAGGATAATATGATTCTTCCTGATGTTGAAGCTGTTTATAATCCGGATTGGTCAGGTATCAATACGAGTAGATTTGTTGGAAAATACATAGATCCTGCAGGTGCTTGGGATGCATTAATTATAGATTATGGTGCTCCCATAGATCTTTCAACAAAAAACACTTTTAAAATTAAGGTGCAAACAAATGTTGCAGGTACTTTAAAAGCAAAACTGGAAGGTGGTTCTTCTGTCGGCATTGAAGTTGACGCCACCATTTCAAACACGACCAATTGGGTGGAATATTCTTTCGATTTCAGCAGCCAGTTCAATCAAAATCATCAGAAATTGGTATTGTTTTTTAATGCTGGAGCTGATACAAGTGGTGCAGATGTATATTATATTGATGATTTAAGATGGGATACTTCAATAGATCCTTGTGCTGGTGTTGCAGAAGATTTAAACATCATAAATGATTTTGACTGTCAGCAAAATCAGGACGTGCCTGAAGTGGAACTTACCGCAACTCCTAACAAAAATAACATAAATAGCAGCAAATTCTCAGGAAAATATATTGATGAAACAGGGGCTTGGGATGCTGTAATTATCGATTTTGGTGCGCCAATAAATTTAACCACGCACAACACCTTCAAAATAAAAGTGCTTGCACCTGTTGAAGGTATTTTAAAAGCAAAACTGGAAGGCGGCACATCAGCCGGAATTGAAAAAGATGTAAATATTACGACTACTGGAGAATGGAAGGAATATTCATTTGATTTCAGCAGTGAGGCCAATGCAAATCATCAAAAATTAGTGCTTTTCTTTAATGCAGGAGTTGACACAAACGGCGAAGATGTTTATTATATAGACGACTTAAAATTTGCTGAAGTTACCGATCCTTGTAACGGTGTAATTAAAGACCCAAGTATTATTAACGATTTTAATTGTCAGCAAAATTCAACCATTCCAGGATATGTAACCAATTCAATTGTTGAAAATCCAGATCCAAGTGGTATAAATACAAGTGATTCAGTACTAAAAGTAACAGATGATGGCACGGATGCCTGGGATTCTTTAGTGCTTGATTTGGGTGGACCAATAGACTTGTCAACAAAAAACTACCTGAGAATTAAAATATTATCAACAAGGGCAGTACCTTTATTGGCTAAATTAGAAGGAGGAACTTCTGGAGCCAAAGAAGTTTGGGGAGCTATTACAGAAACTGGAATCTGGACAGAGTATGTCTTTGATTTTAGTGACCAAGCTACAGCAAACCATCAAAAATTAGTGTTATTTTTCAACGGTGGACAAAATGACGGAACCGCATCAGATATCTATTATATTGATGACATCAGGTTTGCGGAATATGATCCTTGCGCTGGCGTGATTCCAGATTTAAGCATTGTGAATAATTTTGAATGTCAACAAAATTACGCTATTGCAGGTTCTCTTTTAAATTCTATTATTGAAAATCCTTATAAAACAGGCATCAACACCAGTGCTTCAGTTTTAGAAGTAACCGATAATGGTACAGATGCTTGGGATGCAATAATATTTGATTTTGGGGCAGCAATAGACTTATCCACAAAAAATCAGTTTAAAATAAAGATCTATTCCACAAAAGAAGTTCCTTTATTGGCAAAATTAGAAGGAGGATCTTCTGGCGCCAAAGAAGTTTGGGGTGCCATCACTACCTCGAATGCATGGACGGAATACACCTTCGATTTTAGTGATCAAGCTACAGCAAATCATAAAAAAATAGTGTTGTTTTTCAATGGAGGTGCTTCTGATGGAACTGCAACCGACATCTATTATATTGATGATTTGAAGTGGGAATAACAAATTCCAAATAAAATAAATTTTATTTTAGAATAAAAAAATCCGTAAGAACTATGTTTTGGTTTTTACGGATTTTTATTTTTTTCATAACTCCTTTAACAATCAATTAACAATCAGTGAAATTATCATAGCCAATAGCCCATCATTCTTGACAATTAATATTTTGTTTTCAGCTGGTTTCCCTTCTTCTACAGAGATCCTGTCATTTTTAATTTCAAATTCCACTTACAATTCAATGTTGTATGGAATGGTAAAATAAAACGTTGAGCCAACACCCTCTTCACTTTCCACCCAAATTTTACCACCAAGAATTTCAACATAAGTCTTGGCAATAGCCAAACCCAATCCTGTACCTTGAACCGCCATTAAATTTGAAATATCGGCTTGAATAAATCGTTCAAAGATAACCTCCTGTCTGTTTGGCGGAATACCAATTCCAGTATCTTTAACATAAAACTCCAAATGGGCAAGTTTACTGCTATTTATTAAATAATAGCCTAATTCAATGGAGCCTTCATTGGTAAATTTTATGGCATTTTTTATAAGGTTGGTAAGTATTGCATAGAGTTTTTCACGGTCTGTTTTTATAATGGCCTTATTTGTTGATAAAGATTTTTTAATAACAAACTGTATTCCTTTAGCTTCAACTTCAGGTTTGAAAAAAGTATAAATATATTCAATTTGTTTATTGATGTTAGAATCCTTTATATCAACTTGCATCAATCCAGCTTCAATTTTTGAAATATCTACAATATCGTTTATAATGTTGAGCATTCGAGTACCACTTTTCTGGATGATATCAATGTACTTTTGTTGTTTTTCCCCAGAAAGGTTGGGTTCTTTCAACAACTCAGCAAATCCCATAATGCCGTTCATTGGCGTTCTAATTTCATGGCTCATATTGGCTAAAAATGCCGATTTCAGGCGATCGCTTTGTTCAGCACGCTCTTTTGCGGAAATTAACTGTTTTTCAATTTCCTTTTTAGAAGTAACATCTTCTGAAATCCCAAGTAAATATTTAACATTTCCTTTTTTGTCTTTAATCGCAATTTTTTTAGTGTATAAAGTTTTTATTCCTTCATTGGTGCTTATTATATCTTCAATAATAACTATAGGTTTATCAGAATTAAGTACCTCTCTATCCTTCATGGTAAAAAAATCAGCTTCATCTTTTGGAAAAAAGTCGTAATCATTCTTGCCAATTAATTCCGCTCTTGTATAGCCCATAAATTTTTCTCCAGCTTTGTTAAAACTGATATAGCGCAAATCATTGGCGTTTTTTACGAAAATTAGGTCTGGAATATGGTCAAAAATGGTATTTAAAAAAATTTCACTTTCTTCTACTTTTGTTTTTGCCAACTGTAATTCTTCATTTTGAGCTTCTATTTCTTCACTTCTTTGTTTAATTAAAACTTCAGCTTTTTGCATCTTATTTATATGTTTTTTTATCAAATAATACAATAGAATTGACGTGACAATAACATAAAAAGAACCCTTAAGAATGTTAATTTTTGCTAAGGTTTCTTTATCTTCAAGAAGATTTCCAAAAAAAGTGTCAGAAAAATAAATCCATAAAAACCCAATTATAAAATAAATGAGCGCAATTCTATATTCAAACTTAAACTTTCTGGCTACTGGCATATTTATAGTGATTGTTTATAAAAACTTCATAATAATTTTCAGTTTTATTGGTTTCAGAAACAATTCTCTGAAAAAATTTAATGCGAATTGCCTAATAACCAAACCTTAACATCAAAATTAGTCAAAAGTTAGTTGAAATAAACTTAATTTACAAAAGTATTATTTACTCTTAAAAAAACGAGATAGGTTTACGAAAAGAACAGGATGCGTTTTGTTACCTTAAATTCCATGGAAGTCATAAATTATTTATAACGGATTTTGGAGGATAATTCATTCATTTATTACTCAATTACTTGTTATTAATTACTCATTATATGATAAATATCATAGTAATATCAACATAAAAAAGCTTAATTGTTTGTTAATACCGTAATATTATGTACTATTAAAGCAAATTATTTCAATTATTATTAATAAATTTGCATTTGAAATAACGTGAGAAAAGAGCTTCAAAAGAATCTCTCATTTTTCTTACAAACTTTAACAATTTTAAAATAAATTATGTTTAAAATTATCGAAAAAAAATTTCTTTCAGAAAATGTGGCAAGATTGGTTATTGAAGCACCTTATATTGCAAAAAGCAGAAGAGCAGGACATTTTATCATCCTAAGAATTGATAAAAATGGTGAAAGAATACCACTAACAATTTCAGATGCCGATGTGGAAAGGGGTACAATTTCCTTAATTGTGCAAAGAGTTGGTGTTTCATCCCATAAACTTTGCGACATGAATGTAGGAGATTTTATATTAGATGTGGTTGGACCGCTTGGAAAGGCAACTCATATTTCTAATGTTGGAACCGTTTTATGCGCTGGTGGCGGTGTTGGCGTTGCGCCTCTTTTCCCTATTGTGCAAGCGATGAAATTAGCAGGCAACAGGGTGATTACCATTATTGCCGCCAGAAATAAAGACCTGGTAATTCTTGAAAATGAAATGGCTGAATACTCAGATGAACTTATTGTGATGACCGATGATGGCTCAAAAGGCAGAAAAGGTTTGGTAACTCAGGGAATGGAAGAGGTTATTCTCAGAGAAAAAGTAAATCAGGCTATTGTTATCGGTCCAGCCATTATGATGAAATTCGCTGCTTTAACAACAAAGAAATACGATATTCCTACTATGGCAAGTTTAAATACCATTATGGTTGACGGTACAGGAATGTGTGGTGCATGCAGAGTTTCTGTGGGTGGAAAAACGGAATTTGTTTGTGTTGACGGACCAGAATTTGATGCACATAAAGTTAATTTTGATGAAATGTTAAGCAGGTTAGGTGCTTATAAAGACAAAGAATCAGAAAACTATACAGCATATATAAAATCTTGTGAAGCTACAGCACTAAACTAACTGAAAAATTTATACCCTATAAAATATTCGTAAAATGGAAGAAGTATTAAACGAAGAATATTATAAAGCCGAACGCAAAACCGAATGGCGCGATAAGTTACGCAAAGAAATTAAAGCCAAAGAGCGAACTGATATTAATAGAGTTCGCATGCCTGAAGCGGAACCTAATGTTAGAAACAAAAGCAATATTGAAGTCAATAAAGGACTAACCCTTGAGATGGCACTTGGTGAATCACATCGTTGCCTTGATTGCGCTGTGCCAACCTGTATTATTGGCTGCCCTGTAGGCACCAACATTCCAAAGTTTATAAAATATCTTGAAGCGGGTGACGTACTTGGTGCTGCAGAAGTTCTTAAAGAAAACAATTCCTTACCAGCTATTTGCGGCAGGGTTTGCCCTCAGGAAATACAATGCGAAGCACAATGTTTCTATGTTAAGAAATTAAGCAAGGAAGGTGCTGCAATTGGTTATCTTGAAAGATTTGTTGCCGATTATGCACGTGAACATGGAGAGCCAACAATCCCGAATTTGGCCGAGCCAAACGGTATTAAAATGGGAGTGATAGGTTCTGGACCTGCTGGATTAACTGTTGCCGGTGAATTGGCAAAGTTTGGCTATGATGTTACCGTTTTTGAAGCCTTACACGATCTTGGCGGTGTTTTAAAATATGGAATTCCTGAATTTCGTCTTCCAAAATCGATTGTTGACTATGAAATAAATACCATCAAAAATATGGGCGTAAAATTTGTAACCAATTTTATTGTTGGAAAAACAGCCTCTATTAATGATTTGAAAGAAGAAGGATATGTTGCGTTTTTTATTGCAAGTGGGGCAGGATTGCCAAATTTCATGAACATTCCCGGCGAAAACTATGGCGGTATTCAAAGCGCCAACGAATTTTTAACCCGTGTAAATTTAATGGGTGGCGCTGATGCTAATTTTGACACGCCTGTTCATTCCGGTAAAAATGTTGTCGTTGTGGGCGGCGGAAATACAGCAATGGACTCGGTTAGAACCGCAAAACGTATGGGTGCAGAAAGAGCCATAATTATGTACAGACGCTCTATGGAAGAAATGCCAGCAAGAGCTGAAGAAATAAAACACGCCATTGAAGAAGGCATTGAATTTATCAACCTTACCTCGCCAATTGAATATTTTGCTGATGAAAGAGGTAAAGTAAATAAAATGAGGGTGCAAAAAATGGAGTTGGGTGAACCTGATGCTTCTGGCAGAAGACGACCAGTTCCTATTGAAGGTTCTGAATACGACATTGATGTTGATAGTGTAGTTATCGCAGTTGGTGTATCTCCAAACCCAATTGTGCAGCAAAGTATGCCCGAACTTGAAACTACCAAATGGAATACTATTAAAGTGGATGAAAATATGATGACTTCCATTCCAGGTCTTTTTGCTGGAGGCGATATTGTTAGAGGTGGCGCAACGGTAATTCTTGCTATGGGCGATGGAAGAAAAGCTGGTCAAGGAATGCATGCGTATGTGCAAGCAACCGTTTTGGCTAAAGTCTAAATATAATTTTAACTGCCATTTTGAAATAGAAATATAACATTAAAAAACCCTGTAAATTAAATGATTTACAGGGTTTTTTTAGTACCTCGAGTGGGAATCGAACCCACACTTCCTTGCGAAAACTGGATTTTGAATCCAGCGCGTCTACCAATTCCGCCATCGAGGCAAATGAATCGGTTTGCAAATTTAAAAATATTTTTCATCTAAAACATAAAAACTTCATTTAGTTATAGTAATCCATTTAAATAATTTTAAATTTGCAATCAAAATACGGTAACCTAATTAATTAACATTCCTAAAAAATGGACATCCCTTACCCAGAACCTAAAATTTTCGCTTGTTCACAGAGCAAAGAATTGGCTACAAATATAGCCAAACATTATGGAATTGCACTCGGAAAAGTAGTGGTAACAAGATTTAGCGATGGGGAATTTCAACCTGCATTTGTGGAATCGGTTAGGGGCAGACGAATTTTTATCGTGGGCTCTACATTTCCAAATTCCGATAATTTAATGGAAATGCTTTTAATGCTTGATGCAGCAAAAAGAGCCTCAGCACGCCATATTACAGCCGTAATTCCCTATTTTGGATGGGCGAGACAAGACCGAAAAGATCAGCCTCGTGTTGCCATTGGTGCAAAATTAGTGGCAAATCTTTTGCAAACAGCTGGTGCAACAAGAATTATTACCATGGATTTACACGCAGATCAAATTCAGGGCTTCTTTGAAAAACCAGTTGACCATCTGTTTGCTTCAACCATATTTTTACCTTACATCCATTCCCTAAATCTACAAAATTTAACCATTGCCTCTCCAGATATGGGTGGTTCAAAACGTGCCTATGCCTATTCTAAATTTTTACAAAGCGATGTTGTTATATGCTATAAGCAACGCATAAAAGCAAATGAAATTGATTCCATGGAATTAATTGGCGAAGTAAAAGACCGACACGTAATTATTGTGGATGACATGGTTGACACAGGCGGAACCTTAGCCAAAGCTGCAGAGGTTATGATTGAAAAAGGTGCCTTAAGTGTACGCGCAATTTGTACACATCCTATTTTATCGGGAAACGCCTATGAACGAATAGAAAACTCACATTTATTAGAGTTGATAGTTTCGGATACAATTCCTTTAAAAAGAGAAAGTTCTAAAATAAAAGTTGTATCTTGCGCCCCTTTATTCGCGGATGTTATGCACAAAGTACAGGACAATACATCCATAAGCGGACAATTTTTAATGTAAATAATAATTAAATATAAATAAATGAAATCAATTACAATCAAAGGATCTAAAAGAGAAAGCGTAGGCAAAGTAGCTACTAAAGCCTTACGTAATGCTGGAAAGGTTCCTTGCGTATTATACGGAGGAGACAAAGCATTACACTTTTCAGCAGACGAAACTGCATTCAAAAACTTAGTGTACACTCCAAATGTTTATACCGCTAAGATTGAATTTGAAGGAAACAAATACAATGCAATTTTGCAAGACATCCAGTTTCACCCAGTATCTGACAAAATTTTACACATAGATTTTTATCAGTTATTTGATGATAAAATGGTAACAATGGCAATTCCTGTACAGTTACTTGGCACAGCTCCAGGTATTATTAAAGGTGGTTCACTTCGTTTTGCCCAACGTAAATTAAACGTTAGGGCTTTACCTAAAGATTTGCCAGACTTTATTGATGCCGATATCTCAAAATTAGACATTGGACATAAATTATACGTTACAGAATTATCCGGTAAAAAATACAGTATTTTAAATCCTGAAAACACCGTAGTTGCTCAAGTTAGAACTTCTCGTAATGTTGCTAAAGTTGACACACCAGAAGAAGCTGAAGTTGCTAATGAAAAAAAATAAACTTTTTATTAAGTGTGAAAAAGCGTTGCAACAGCAGCGCTTTTTTATTTAATTAAACCCCGACTCTTTTTTATTACTTTTGCTTTATGCAATTTATTAGATTAATAAAATTATTGTTTGGCTCTAAAAAGAAACCCTCAGCATTAGATTCCATGAAAAAATACTTGATTGTTGGTTTAGGAAACATTGGAGAAAAGTATGCGGCTACCCGTCATAATATTGGTTTTAAAATTTTGGATGAAATCGCCTCAAAAGAAACCGTTTCTTTTGAAAGTGATAAACTGGGTGCTATTGCCACCTTTAAATTTAAAGGAAGAACTTTTATCCTACTAAAACCATCAACTTATATGAATTTAAGCGGTAAAGCCGTGAAATATTGGCTTACCAAAGAAAACATTGCCATCGAAAATTTATTGGTCATCTGCGACGACTTAAACTTAGATTTTGGCACTATTCGCTTAAAGGCAAAAGGAAGCGACGGCGGGCATAATGGTTTAAAAGACATTACGACCGTTTTACAAACCCAAGAATATGCGCGATTTAGATTTGGCGTTGGATCGGAATTCTCTAAAGGCCGTCAGGTTGACTTTGTTTTGGGCGAATGGGATAAAAACGAGTTGAAATCGCTTCCTGAACGTCTGGACAGGTCGGCAGAACTTATTAAATCCTTCGGAACCGCAGGTTTAAACAACACCATGAACACCTTTAACGGAACCTAAAAACAATTCAATTTTATTTTGGGTCTGCCTGCTTTTTTTGTTGGGCGTTTCCCCCGCCGAAATGGCGGGGGTCAGGCTTTCCACTACAATCCTTCATTGCGAGCAGAGCGCGGCAATCTGTTGAATATATTTCTTCACAAACTCGCAACGCAGGGATTTTCGCTGCAAACAAGGTTCACTGAACTCCAAAACAAAATAAAAATAAGTGAAGTAATCCTTAACGCAACTTGAATTAAAAATGAATCCTGCACGTGCGGGATGATAATTGAAAGCTTATCAACCCACCAATTCAAAATTTACCCCTTATTTTAGTGAACTTTGCGTATTTTATTTGCGGAATTTGCGGTTAAAAACCCCAGCTGTCATTTAGCAAACTCAAATCTGTTGGGAATTTAATATGCGCATCGGCAATAGTGGCGTCCATCTGCAACTTTCCTTTGTTTTGTGGTTTATCCGATGAAGCCTTGTCGCTTTTGTCATCATCTTTATGCTCCGAAGCATTCTCTTGTTTGTTTAAATTCAATGCTTTAGCAATGATAATTTGATTCATTTTATCAAAATGCTTATTGCCTAAACGTTTGCGAATGTGCACAAAAAGACTTGGGTCGAACACCGGTTCTGAACTGAAATGGTCGAAGCCCAGAAAAAACTGCATATATGGGTTTTCTTTGATAGCATCAATGATGCCTCTGTCATCTTTTGCTTCTATATGCTTGATAATCAATGCGCCAATGACAATACGGGCGTTAACGCCTTTAGCGCCCATTGTGCTGCTAAAGTTCTCTCCGTAAACCAACGCAAACTTATCCCAATCAAGGAGTTTTGCCATTTTTACCCATCTATTATTGGGATCCAATTTACTTTCAAATTCCGTTTTAAAATTAAAAATATCCAGCTGGTTTTGTGGTATATAATTGAGCATAAATGCAAACTTTTAGCCATAAAAATAAGGAATCTCTTGCATTTATCCAAATAAGAAACAATCTAATTTGCTGATTATTAGTACTTTTATATATTTTCAGCAAGCCCTAATTATTGTTAATATAATCTATATAAGTTTGATCGTTTAATAAAGGATGTACTCTCCATTTTAAAAAAAATATTTAAATTTAATCATTTTAATAAATTTAAAATATTTTATAAATTCGAATAATTGCTCGCATTTATTTTATAAATTTCTCGAGGTGCATTACTTTTATAATAGTTTCCTCTGTTTGTATAAATTAGCTATGTCATAGTTAGTGATTTTAGGTTAAACATTTTATTAGCGTATGGTGTTCTTAAAGTTTCACATTTGCTATAGCCATTGTGTTGGTTTGTGTTTTAATCGATTTCCATAATAAACTCTACCTCTCTTAAATATAATATTTTATTAGATCTTTTTTTCTCAATTAAATAAAATTCTTTCTTTGGAGTATTTTTAAGAAAAAACTTATCTATTTCTAAACCACTGAAATTATTTAACCATTTGTAATCTTTTACGTCATAGCTTTTTAATTTTTTAATACTTATTTTTTTAACTATAGAATCTTTTGGGATAAAAATAATCGGTTCATAGTTATGTGGGTTATTTATTTCATACAGATATCTCAATTCATGAAGTTTACCATAAACTTTCATATTTGGTTGAGTTCTGTCAAAATAAAAATAATATTTCTGTATACTATCTTTTTTAACTTGGCTGACACAAGAATTTAAGGTTAGTAATATTAATAATATTGTTAATTTTTTCATTTGTTACAATTTGGCGTTTTGTTAGAATTAGCAGCAACATCTGTATTTTGAAGAGAATAGAGATTTGCATTATTTGTATTGGATAGATAGGTAATTCCCGCAGGAGTTTGTATTAAACCACTCCAAGCCATATTATTATAAATTTGTTCCCACGTCCAATCGGGATAATTATTGTTAATATAATCTATATAAGTTTGATCGTTTAATAAAGGATGTACTTCCTCAAGAGCATCTGCAATTGTATTTATATAATGGTCTGCCATAAATTGATGTTGCCATCCTTCTAATTTTCTATATTCTTCATATAATTCTTCAAAAGTAAGGTTTGAAATTATTGTTGTCCGATAAAACTTAAAAATAAGAAAAATAGTGCTTCAATCCCAATAAATAGGTTGTTTTATCTTGAAAACTGAAAAGTAAGCCCCTGCTTTTTATTGATTTTATTTAAAGCTAA
>JAQVGD010000158.1 GCA_028696945.1 Lutibacter sp. | reverse complement strand
CTGGCAAAATAATTTTAAAAATGAACAAATAAAAAATATTGGCGCAGAATTTAGCTATAAAAATTGGGCGAGCTTGAATGCCAGTTATAACATTATTGACAATTATAGCTATTTTGATGAAAATTCAAAACCAGCACAAGCCACCGAAACCTTAAACTACTTTAAAGTTAAGGTAAGTAATTCCATAACTTTTAGAAAGTTCACCCTAGATAATACAGTAATGTACCAAAATGTTATCAAGGGAGAATCATTTTTTAAAGTTCCAGAACTGGTAACCAGAAACACCATCTATTATTCCAATTATTTATTTAAGGGAAAGCCTTTGTACTTGCAAACGGGCGTAACGGTTAAGTATTTCACGTCATTTAATGCCAATGCCTACAATCCGCTTTTAAGCGAATTTGTCTTACAAAATACTACAAAAATAGGTAATTTTCCTATGCTCGATTTTTTCGCAAACGGACAAATACAAAGAACCCGAATTTATCTGAAAGTTGAGAACTTCGGAGCCAGTTTTACGGGTAGAAACTATTATTCGGCACCATCCTATCCCTACAGAGATTTAACGGTTCGCTTTGGATTGGTATGGAATTGGTTTATTTAATCCCATCCTAAATCCTTCCCGAAGGTAAGGACTTGTTTTGTTGGCAGTTTTAACTTGAAGATTTTTATTATACATTAAAAGTTAGTTGTTAAATATTGAGAAAAGGAGATCTTTCAACTTTTTACCAACCTACGGTTGGCTTTTCAACTTTAAACTTATTAGTTGCCAATTGTCTTATTTTTATTTTGAATGCAGCAAAAACTAAGGTTGTTATTGGGCTTAGCCAGTTAAAAACGGCATAAACGGCATAATCTGCTACTGGAACGCCAAGCACGCCACTTTGATATGCGCCACAAGTATTCCAAGGGATTAAAGCAGAGGTTACCGTTCCTGAGTCTTCTAAAGTTCTGCTCAAATTCTCGGGAGCCAATCCTCTGTCTTCAAAAGCTTTTTTAAACATTTTACCGGGAATTACTATGGCCAAATATTGATCAGATGCAATGGCGTTTAATCCAATACAACTTACAACAGTGCTAAAAAACAAACCGAAAATTGAAGTTGCCAGTTTTAGCAATTCTTTGGTAATTTTTGCCAAAGCGCCAATGGCATCCATCGTTCCTCCAAAAACCATAGCGCAACAAATTAAAAAAATTGTCCACAGCATTCCTTTCATTCCGCCAGCGCTAAACAGTTCATTTAATTTCACATTATCTGTTACAATTTCAGTATCCACAAAAACGGCATTTACAATCGCTCTAAAATTTGATGTTGCCAAACTGCTTAATATTTCAGGCTGAAAAATAAATGCAAATACCGCTGCTAAAAGAACCCCAATTCCCAAAGCGATTAGAGGTTTTGTTTTTGTTACAATTAAACCGATTACAGCTAATGGCACAATAAATAAATAAGGTGTAATGTTAAACGTGCTTTTTATGGTGTTTAACAATCCGCTAATATCTGCAGTTCCTGAGGTGTCAATTGTTAAACTTATTATGCTAAAAACAATTATGGTAATTGTTATAGTTGGAACTGTTGTTAAGGCCATATATCTTATATGAGTGAACAAATCTGTTCCTGCCATGGCTGGGGCAAGATTTGTGGTATCGCTTAACGGCGACATTTTATCGCCAAAATAGGCACCAGAAATTACGGCTCCTGCTATCATCCCAGTTGGAATTCCCAATGCGGTTCCAATGCCTACCAATGCAATTCCCACCGTTGCTGAAGTTGTCCATGAACTTCCTGTTGCCACTGAAATTATGGCTGCAATAACCACTGATGCTGGTAAAAAAATTCCAGGACTTAATACCTGAAGTCCGTAATAAACCATTGCTGGTATAATGCCACTTACCAGCCAAGTACCAGCCAAAGCACCCACCAAAAATAAAATCATAATTGGAACAAAAACGCTTTTTAAATTTTCCCAAATTTCTATTATCATAATTTTTAGGGAAACTTTATTTGAAAAACCAACAACAGAAGCAATTACACCACCCATCAGTAAAATAAATTGATTGGAATATTCACCCAATAATTCTCCGTCGGCAAAAAATATGTTATAGGCCAGCATTGCCATTAAAATAATAACAGGAATTAATGCTTCATAAAGATTTAATTCTTTATTGTCAATAATTTTTTGGTTTTGAATTTCTATTTCAGATAAGTTATTTTCAGAATCTTTCATTTAATATTTTTAAAAATGTAATGATACGTAAATTTAGAAGTTTTTACAAATGAAAAACCCCATTCATTTTTGAATGAGGTTTTATCTATTTTTGAAATCTTAACAATAAAATCAATTTCAATATTTACTTTTATGTTACAAAACGCCAACTTGTTTCATGCATTTTCTCATAGCTCTGTAAGTTCTTTCAATATCGTTATCTAAACCAATCGACATTCTAACAATTCCGTTGGAAAGTCCCATTTCCTTTTGCTCCTCTACAGGAATTTCTGAGGAAGTGCTTGTTCCTGATGCGCTGAATAATGTTTTATAAAATCCTAAACTTACCGCCAAATATCCCAAATTTTCATGTTGCATCAATTCCATCAACTCATTTGCTTTTTCAAGAGATCCAACATCAATGGTCATAATGCCACCAAATCCGTATTCTTTATTGTATAAGGATTTAAAAAGCTCGTGGTCTTTATGACTTTTTAAGCCAGGATACACTACTTTCAATCCGTCTTTTTCGAAATTTTCAGCTAGATACATTGCGTTTTCACTGTGTTTTTTCATTCGGATATGAAGTGTTCGTAAATTTTTTAAAATACTGGCAGCCCTTAAACTGTCCATTACCGGACCCAGTAACATTGCGGCACCATCATTTACGCTTCGCAAACTATTTATAAAATCGTTTGATCCGCAAACAACCCCGCCAACGGTATCATTTGTTCCGTTTATAAATTTTGTTAAACTATGAATGGTTACATCTGCCCCCAATTTTTGAGTCGAAAATATTAATGGCGTAAAAGTATTGTCAACTACTAATTTTATATGATGTTTTTTCGCAATTTTAGCCAATTCGGGTAAGTTTGCAATTTCTAAAAGCGGATTACTCTCTGCTTCACAGTAAATCATTTTTGTATTTGGCGTTATTGCCGCTTCAACTTTTTCCAAGGAAGTAATGTCAACAAATGAGGTGGAAATATTGAATTTTGGCGCAAAGTTTTTAAGAAAAGCATAAGTTCCGCCATAAATTGTTCGTCCTGAAACAATATGATCTCCTGCACCACATATTTGTAAAAATACAGAGGTAATTGCACCCATTCCTGAAGCTGCCACATTTGCAGTTTCCGTATATTCCATAGCGGCCAACGCCTCACTTAAATATAAATTGCTTGGACTTGAATGTCGAGAATACAAATAACAGCCTTCTGCATGCCCCTCAAAAGTATCGAGCATTGTTTTTGCATGTAAAAAGGTATAGGTTGCTGAATCTGAAATAGAAGGGTTTACGCCTCCAAATTCTCCAAAGTATTGTAAATCCTGAATTTTATTTGCTGGTTTATTGCTCATAACTTAAAAGTTTATCATATAAAATTAGCACACTTCAACTTAATAAACTGGATTAATTTATATTTTAAGTGTATTTTACTTTAAATATTTTATTTTGAAGAATAATTTACTTTTAAAGTAATATATTTTTATTATTTTTAGAAAAAATCACTAATTATGATTACCAACTTAGATTTAACTGATAAAAAAATATTGAACCTGCTTCAGCAAAATTCAAAGGCAAATATTAAAGAAATTGCCTTAAAAATTGGTTTGACACAAACTCCTACCTATGAACGTATTAAAAGACTTGAAAAAGTTGGTATCATTAAAAGTTATATCGCTGTTTTGGACAAAGAAAAAGTGGGTTATAACATTGAAGTCTTTTGCCAGGTAACATTATTGGTTCATTCAAAAGAGATGATTACCCGATTTGAAAATGCCATAAACAAAATAGATGAAGTGATGGAATGCTTTCACGTTGCAGGGAATTACGATTATTTATTAAAAATAATTGTAAAAGACATGAATAGTTATCAGGCTTTCTTGAAAAATAAATTAAGTGTTTTAGATTCTGTCGGTAATGTGCAAAGCACTTTTGTGATGTCATCAACCAAAGATAGTGCTGGTTTTAGTTTGGTTTAAAGCCTTAACTCTCGAATGATTGCCCCCTACCCTAATCCCAATGTCATTAAGTTAAGACTTTAACGCCTTTATTTTGTCATTCCGAGGTACGAGGAATCACATCATGTTAAGCTATTTAATGCGATTCCTCCTTTGTCGGACACGAGCGATAGCAAACAGGCGAAGCAATGACAAATATTCCCTTAAATTAATGACATTGGGCTAGGGGGTGTGTAAAAAATAGGAAAAAAGATAAAAATATATAAAAATCAGTCAAACCCAATCACTAAATAGCTAATCAAAAGTCGTAAATCAAAAGTCGTAAATCGTAAATCAATTTGCATTAGGGATTGAGCGGTTTGTTTGAGCTCTTTTTTTGTTTTTCACAAAAAAAAGCGAGCCGTGAAAGCCCGACCACCGCCAACTGGCGGGGGAAATGCCCACCAAAAAGGCGGACAAGCCCGTAAAATGCTATAAATGATTTTGTTATTTCTCGGCAACAATGATTACCTGAAAATCGAAATCGTCGTTCACAAATTTGTCTTTTAGATCATTAAAGAAGGTTTTAGATTTGTATTTTACATTAAAATCGGCCCTGTTAATTTGAAAAATTTCGCTTGTTAAAGTAACATTTTCTTTACCGACAGCAAGGGTGGCGGGAAAGGTAATTTGTTTGGTAACTCCCTTAATGGCCATATTTCCTGTAACGTGAATTTTTCCTGCTTTAATTTCGCTTTTTGTAATTTCAAATTTTGAAGTTGGAAAAACTGCTATCTCAAAAAAGTCTTCCGATTTTAAGTGATTTTCTAATTTTGCGCTGCCGTCGTCGTCTTTAATGGTGCTCATATCGGCCACAAAACTACCACCTGTTAACATATTGTTAGTTAACACAATATTTCCGGAAGTCAAGGTAATTGCGCCCGTATGCGAACCTGTTGGTTTAAATCCTTTCCAATTTAAAGTAGAATTGTCAACATTTACCTTGAAATTGTCTTGCGCAAATAATGGCTGGTTTACAAAAGAAAAGGCTGCAAATACAATTGCGAATAGAAATAATTTTGATTTTTTCATGCTGCTCGTTATTTATAATGATTATTAATAAGTGCAATGATACTGAAAAATTAATTAGGCTTTTTAAGAAATGTGTTTTTTTCTATTTTTAATGAGTGTGATTGGCCGTAAAGAAGTTTTGAATTTTGCTTACTCTTTTTGTTTGGAATCTAGGATAATTGTCACAGGGCCGTCATTGATAAGTGCCACTTTCATGTCGGCACCAAACTGACCTGTTCTCACTTTTTTGTTTAGCTGAAGTTCTAATTGTGCAATAAATTGTTCGTATAACGGGATCGCAATTTCAGGTTTCGCGGCATAAATATAAGAAGGTCTATTTCCTTTTTTGGTGCTGGCGTGCAAGGTAAACTGACTTACCACAATGGCATCTCCATTTTCATCGAGCAACGACTTGTTCATCACACCGTTTTCATCATTAAATATGCGAAGGTTGGCAATTTTTTTGGTAAGCCATTCAATGTCGTTTTGGTCATCGGCTTCTTCAATGCCCAGTAAAATAAGCAATCCGCTATTAATTTCACTGACTTTATTTCCGTTAATAGTTACAGATGCTTTTGAAACTCTTTGTATTACTGATCTCATTTATTGTTTAATTGTTTAGAGATTTATTTGTTTAAGTGTGTAATTGATTAGATCTTCGGTCTTCCGTCTTCGGACTTCTGACTTCTAAGTGTAAATATCCGTCCTGTAATTTTCTTCATTTCCTTCAACCATTTGCATATAACTGTTGTAACGAGAATAGGCAATCTCCTCATTTTCTACGGCCTCTTTTACGGCGCAATTCGGTTCGTTAATATGCAAACAATTGTGAAATTTACATTTGGCTTTCAGCTTAAAAAATTCGGGAAAATAGTCGGTGATTTCCTGAGGTTCAAAGTCCACCACCCCAAATCCTTTTATGCCAGGCGTATCAATAATAAATCCGCCAAAACTCAATTCATACATTTCGGCAAAAGTGGTGGTGTGTTGCCCTTGTTTGTGTTGTTTGGAAATCTCCGCGGTTTTTAAATTTAAGGAAGGTTCAATTGCATTGACTAAGGTTGATTTCCCTACACCAGAATGCCCTGAAAACATGGTTGTTTTATCTTTCATTAATTCCTTAACTTTATCAATATTGATGTGTTTTGTGGCAGATACATCAATACATTCGTAGCCAATTGATGTGTAAATAGCTTCTAATTCTTCTTTTATCTCCAATTGTTCTGGTGAATAGATATCAATTTTGTTGAAAAGAATTACGGTGTGAATACTGTAGGCTTCCGCAGTAGCCAAAAAACGATCTATAAATCCGGGAGATGTTGGCGGACTGTCAATAGTTACCAAAATGAAGGCAGTGTCAATATTGGAGGCGATGATGTGCGTTTGTTTTGAAAGATTAACGGATTTACGAATGATGTAATTTTTCCTTTCAAAAATTTTATTGATAACGCCGGTTTCTTTTCCTTCTTCATATTCAAAATTCACGTGGTCACCAACTGCCACTGGATTGGTGCTTTTGATACCTTTTATGCGAAATTTCCCTTTTAACCTACAATCTACCTTATCACCATTTTCGGCATAAACATTATACCAACTTCCTGTAGATTTTGTGACAATTCCTTTCATAAATGCAAAGATATTTAAAAGTCTTCAACAATATGAAGTTTTAAAATAAGATTGAATATTCAATAGCCTTCAAAAGAAATTAGTAATACCATTTAAACATTCAAATGCCGCATAAAATTTGTTTCTTTTTAACTCTTATGTCGTCATAAAAAATAACCGTAACAAAGGTTATGCTTAATTTTTCTTCCTAATCTGATCTAAAAATAATTCAAATTTTTAATACAACATTTAATTGGTATAAAAATAACAGCTACACAAATTGGATTTCAAAAACAAGAAAAGTCCCAAGTAGTTTGAAACATCCCAAAATATTTTTTAGTGCGTTGTAAAATATTATTACAGAATTTAGGTTTTTATGTGGTTTTCCAAGAGTTTTATGAAAATTGAATTGAATTTGCGCTATTTCCCTAAGTTTTGGTATATAAACGCAAAAAAAAGATTATATTAAATTATTGTTGTCCGATAAAACTTAAAAATAAGAAAAATAGTGCTTCAATCCCAATAAATAGGTTGTTTTATCTTGAAAACTGAAAAGTAAGCCCCTGCTTTTTATTGATTTTATTTAAAGCTA
>JAQVGD010000157.1 GCA_028696945.1 Lutibacter sp. | reverse complement strand
CCAAAGTCGGTGATTTCGACCAAATTATTTTGGGAAATGAGCTGAAAACTCGTCAACACCAAAAATAACCCAATTATGTTTTGAACTCTTTTAATCATTATATTTCAATTTAAAAAACAGCAATCATTTATTTTACCAGCCCTCTTGAAATAACGCCTCCGGTAATTTCAAGCGTTGTACCGGTAACCGCTTCATTTTGAATCGCAAAAATTAAAGCGCTTACTATTTCATCAATTTTAACCAGCCTGCCAATGGTAACGTCTTTAACAATGCTTTCCAGCACTTCGGGTTTCATTCCTAATAAAAGTGGTGTTTCCACATAACCAGGAGCAATCCCAACAACTCGAATTCCTTTTATATTTTTTGCATGGAATTCCCCAGACAATATTTTTGGCCATAAAGCTACTGAAGCTTTTGTTGAACTATAATTTAACTGTCCTAATTGTCCTTCTTTATTTATGGAAGAAATGGTAAAAAGAACGCCTTCGCATTTGTTATCAATCATTCTGATGGACGCTTCCCTAATGGTTAAAAATGTTCCCAATAAATTTACATTGATCACATCCATAAATTGAGAAGTGCTCATTGATTTAAATACTTTTCCCGTTTCTCGATCTGGGTTTACCATAAATGCATCCCTAAATATTCCTGCGGAAGGCACTACAATATTTATGGCACCATAAGTTTCCATTGCAGTATCCATCAATTTAATAACATCAGCTTCTTGGCTAACGTTGGTTTTCACGGCAATGGCCTCTCCGCCATTTTTTCTAATTTCTGTGACTTTAGCATTAAGGCCTTCTTCATTCATGTCTCCAAGAACAACTTTTACGCCCAATTTAGCCAATTCTACGGCTACGCCCGCCCCAATTCCACTGGCACCTCCTGTAATTACTGCAACTTTGTTTTTTAAATTCATCTTTTATTTTTTAATAATTTTCTATCTATTTTTCCCGTATCGTTTTTCGGAATTTCCTTAAGAAATTCAATATATTTTGGGATTTTAAATTTCGCTAACTTCATTTGGCAATAGTCTAATATTTCCTTTTCGGTAAGCGATTTTTCAGCTGTCACAATAAACGCTTTTCCAACTTCACCCCATTTTTCGTTAGGCACACTTATCACGGCAACCTCCAAAACTGCAGAATGTTCCAAAAGTACACGTTCAATTTCTGCCGGATAAACATTTTCGGCACCAGAAATAAACATGTTTTTTATGCGATCTACCACAAACAAATAATCTTCATCATCACTAATAACCACATCACCAGTATAAAACCATCCATCTTTTAAAGATTCTTCAGTTGCTTGCTTATTTTTCCAATATCCCGGTGAAACCATTGGCCCTTTTAACAACAATTCCCCTTTTTGATTTTTCCCGACTTCAGTTCCATTTTCATCAACAATCTTTGTTTGTACGTAAAAATTTGGTCGGCCAATAGATCCCTTTTTTCTGATGGCATCATCTTGGTGCAGGGAAGTTAAATTAGGGCCAACTTCGGTTAAACCGTAGCCTTGACGAATTAAAACACCTTGTTTTTTCCAAGCTTCAATTAACGGAATTGGCATCGCTTCGCCCCCAACAATAAAATACATTAAACTCGAAAAATCGGTTGTTTTAAATGAAGGTTCTTCCGACATCATTTTTAACATCGTTGGAACCCCCATAAACAAAGTAAACTGCTCTTCTTCAATTAAATTTAAAATTGTTTTGGCGCAAAATGATTTTATAATAACCAAACTTCCACCGTGATGCAGAACTGGAGTTACCAATACATTCCATCCTCCGGTGTGAAAAGGCGGCATGCAATTAATGGTTTTTGTATCGGTATTGATAACCAAACTAATTGCCGTGTTTATGCTGTTCCAAAACAACATTTTATGGGTATATATGGCTCCTTTTGGAATTCCTGTTGTTCCTGATGTAAATAAAATAAAAATTGGATGGTTTTCATCAACAATATTTATGGGAAAATCGGTCTTGTATTTTTCATTCTCAAGCTTCTTTAAAATTTTAGAAAAATAGGTAATGTCAAAAACTTCGCCCGATTTGTTTTTTGAAAATGCCATTTGAGAAACCTTTTCCTTGTAAACATTATCATGTATAAGAATTTTCGGATCTGAAATTTCAATTAAATGATTTAATTCAACAGTGGTTAATCGATAATTTAAAGGAACTAAAATAATACCTGTTTTTTGTGCAGCCACAAAAAACAAAAGATATTCCAAACAATTTTCGGCAACAAAAGCAATACGGTCACCTTTTACCAAATTCAACTGTTCAGTTAAGTAAAAGGCCAATTTATTGCCCAATGAATTCAACTGTAAATAGCTTAGTGCACTTCCAGTTTCATATTCCTTTAAAGCGATTTTGTGTGGAGAGTAAATCGCCCATTTTGCCATCCAGTCCTGTTGCCAAACTTCCATTGTTAATTTATAATTTAAAAATTGCGCCTGCAAAAGCCAATCCGCCCCCAGAACCTATAAATAATACCGTATCCCCTTCTTTAATTTTATTTTTTTGAATGGCTTCATGGTAAGCCATTGGAATAAAAGCCGATCCCGTATAGCCGTAATTGTGCATAATGGTGGTTGTTTTATCCATTCCGATACCTAAAATATCCAAGGTTTCTTTGATGCTGTTTATATTTATTTGGGTAATAAAATAATGGTCGATATCGTGTGGGGTTAAATCTATGCGCTTACACAAATCTATAATCATATTGCTCCAAATGACAGAATTCAGTTCCTTCGGGAATTTTTTAACGAATTTTAATTGATGATCACCATTTTTAAGGCTTACTTCTGTTGTTGGACTAGAAGTTCCTCCTCCGTAAATCCCCATCCAACTGCTATATTCCCCTTTCGTTTTTAATTGTGACGCCAACATTCCGGCACCGCTTTCATCTGATTTTAAAATGACGCCTGAAGCGCCATCAGCAAACAAGGTAACCGTTTTTTTATCCGTTTTATTCAAGTATTTCGACATGGCATAAGCTCCCAACACCAAAATATATTTATAATTTTCATCAGCCTGTATATATTTTGCCGCCACATCCAATGCTGTTACAAAGCCCGAACAAGCCGAATTTAAATCGAAAGTTCCGGCATTTACCGCTCCCAATCGGTCTTGCACCACGGATGCTGTTGAAGGTGAAATATATTCCGGCGTATCGGTCGATATAATTATTAAATCTAAATCTTCAACTTTTACCTTGGCATTTTTCAATATTTCTTTTGCTGCATTTACACATAAATCAGCCGTTGACTCATCATCAGCACACCAACGTCTTTCATAAATTTGTACATTCTCGCGCAACCAAGTGTCAACGTCTTCCTGTAAAATTTCATTGAAATAACTGTTTGGAATCACCTTTTTTGGCACATACATTCCCGAGCCTATTATTTTCGCATTTCTCATATTTCTGTTTTGTAGTTTTATTAACTGCGTTTTAAAATTGAAACCATATTGGTTGCTCCTGAGCCGCCAATATTTAACACCAAAGCTGCATTGGCATTATTTACCTGCACGCCAATGGCATTGTTTGTAAGTTGTTTGTGCAACAATGCGTGCATAGAAACACCCGTTGCACCAACTGGATGCCCTTTTGATTTTAATCCACCTGATGGGTTTACAACACATCTTCCACCTAAATAAACATCTTTATTTAACAAGGCTTCAAATTCATTCCCTTTTTTTGTCAATCCGATAGCGCTATAAATTAACAATTCCGTAATGGTAAAACAATCGTGCACCTCAGCAATTTGAATGTCATTAATTGTCATTTTAGCCTGTTGAAAAGCTCCTTTTGTTGCTTCAGCAGCACCATCCAGAAAATAATTGTTTCTTTTGCTTTCGACTATATTTAAATAATCACTTGCTGAACTTGTCGCAACTATTTCTACTGAATTACTTGATTTTTCGATCGATAAAATTACGGCTGCTGCTCCGTCGGAAATCAAAGAACAATCATGCAAACGCAACGGATATGCAATCATTGGATTCTTTTCTTCCAGCAGATTTAAAAGTTCTTCTTTACTGCGTGCTTTTTGTAGATGAGCTAAAGGATTCTGGCTTCCAAAATGATATGCTTTTGAAGCTATTTCTGCTAAATATTCTTGCAATTGTTCCAACGAATAGCCATAATGACTCATCCATCCTTTTCCATATTCGGCAAATAAACCAGGAAATGTATAGCCCAAAGCACCTTCTTTTTCCCAGTAAGAGGCTTTGGCAAGCGCAAGTGACGTGTTTTTAGTATCCAAAGAATTCATCTTTTCTACACCAACCACCAAAACTTTTTTTGCTTTGCCAGATTTGATGGCCATTTCAGCCAAATGAATGGCAGAAGTGCCCGAAGCACAAGCATTTTCAGCTCTGTACATTGGCTTAAAGCGAAGTTCAGGCAAAATATTTACCCCGTAAGGCGCAATATGCTCCTGATTGTTAAAGCTTCCACCGCTATAATTGCCAACAAATACAGCATCAATTTCCGTAATAGCAATACCTGCATCTTTAATGGCGCCTTTAGCGGCTTCTTCATACAAGCTATAAATGGTTTCTTCTTTAAGATTGCCGAATTTTGTGTTATAGGCACCAATAATGTGAACATTTTTATTCATTTTTCAATATTTTTTTTTTGATTAACCAGGCTATAACTAAGGTAGGAAAAATAACGATAATAATTGACAGTGTGGCTGTTACAGAAGGATTCGCATACGTAAACCCAAAGTCCGGAAATAATTCATTTCCAAAAAAGTACAAAATAAAGTGGGTAGTTACGGCAAGAATTGAGGCAGTCCATACCAGTTTTATTGGAGAATTTTTTAGCAAAACGCCAACCAATAAAGGGGCTAAAGTTGCCAAAACCAATCCGTAAACACCAACCTGGCCATAAATGCCCAATAATTTCGGCGGATTTATGTTAACTACAAAAACCAAAACTGCTATTACCACTAGTACTATATGACTTGCCCTAAACGCCAATTTCATTTTTTGTTCTTCCGGCATTTTCTTTTTACTGAATTTATCAATTAAATTAATAACTAAATCATTAGCCGTAATTGTGGAAATACTCACCAGCAAACCATCTAAAGTTGACATTGCGGCAGCTAACATGACGATGCTTACCAATGTAAAGCTCCAATCGGGAAAAACATTCATTAAATAAACCGTCATTACCAAATCTTGCCTAAACTCACCTGTTGAAGCATCTATTAACTGGGCCGGGTCAACAGCAATATGCGCGAAGAAACCAGCAGAAACCAATAATAAAAATATTAAAAGCACAATACCAACTACAATAATATAATTTCGTACATCCTTATTTGTTTTTACATACAATGCTTTTGTCAAAATATGGGGCTGACACACCAAGGCTGCGCCGATAAACAATCCTGCAACATAGGTTGAGAAAAAATCGTTAAACAATTTCCCTTCAGGGTTTATAAGTTTTAGCAAGTTTGCATCTTCCTGTGAAATTTGCTCCCAAAATCCGGGATTATGGGTATCCATCATCAGCTCAATTCCAGTCCATAAGATTGCTACCGATGCAATAATCATTAAAATACCCTGAAACATATTGGTATAAACGTGGGCATAAGTTCCGCCCAAAAAAACGTAACCTGTAACAAATATTAACGTTATTAATAAAGCTGTTATGTTATTTACGCCAAGCAGTTTTTGCATTACTATAGAAATTCCGCCAACCAACAATACCACAAATGCAAAGGATAATAAATTTATAAAGGCGAAATACAACGAAAAACCTTTGGATTGATAGCGTTTGCCAATCCAATCTGGAATAGTTAATGCTTTCATTTTTTCGCCAATTGACCTAAACTTAAATGATAAAATAATAAGCATAATCATAAAACCAGAGTAGGTTCCTAAAAACATATTTATCCAGGCCGATAATCCATCAACATAAATAAACCCAGGATTTATAATAAAAGTTGCTGCGGAAGCGGTGCTTGCGGCTAAGGTAATTCCCACTACAATTGGGGATATATCTCCTTTTCCTATAGCGAAACTGCTAAATCCATCCGTTTTTTTATAGCCAATCCAGCCTAAATAGGAAGTTCCCAGTAAATATATTGTAAAAAGTATCCAAGCTAAAGTCATTGTTTTTTAGTTTATAAATTTTGTAATCGCCAAAACAGTTTGTTTCGCTCCTTCACCAAATAACATGGTTACGTGGTTTCCTGACACCGCTACATACTTGCAATTTTCCATCCTATTAACTGTTTCCATCGCATGTTGTTTTGATACCAATACCTGATTATTCACAAAAGGTTCAGTTCCATTTATAACAATTGAAGGCTGTTTTATTTGAGTGATTAGTTCTTCCCAATGAATATCAGGATTTAAAACAGCCTCAACTGCTTGTTGAATGTGCTTGAAATTAGATCTTGACTCAACGCCGTTTTCAGTTTCTTTGCAATCAGCTTTATAAAATGATTCCATTTCTGGCAACCATTGCCCCTGTAAAAAAGGTGCTTTTTTCATATTTGAAATGTATTCCTCATAAGTGCCCCAAGTTTTTTTTAATCGACTCATAACAGATGGGGTTACCAGTTCTCTAACTTTCGGATGCATTTTTGCTGCCACATCAATCAAAATTATTTTTGATATTCGTTCAGGAAAATGTACTGCCAAATAAACACTAAGTAATCCACCGAAAGAGTGACCTGCCAATATTGCTTTATCAATTTCTAAAGCATCCATTAATTCAATAATATCTTTTGAGTGGACTTGCATAGAATAACCATTGTCAGGTTTTTCGCTTAAACCTCTACCGCGTAAATCAACTGAAATCACATGAAAATTTTCCATTAAAGTCATATAACTTTCAAACGAATTGGCATTTGCACTTAGCCCGTGCAACAAAATTACCGTTGGCTTAAGTTTGCTGTTTCTCTCCAAATAATGGAGCACAATACCATTGGCTTTTACAAAGCGATGCGTCATAAAGTTATTGTAAAGTTTTTAGAAAAGAACATCGGCAAAAAACCGATGTTCTTGTTTAAAAAACATGAATAAATACTAAAATTTTATTTTCAACTCAGCACCGTAAGTTCTTTCACTTGGCGGAGAAGCCACAAATTCATAATTGTTTGTGTCAAAAATATTATTTACATAACCGCCTAAAGAGAAATTGTCTGTGATTTTATATCCTAAATTTACACTTAGAAAGAAACCGCCTAACTGACCGTAATTAAATTTTTTCCCCACTCGTTGTCCTTCAACAACAGGATCTCCTCCAATTATTAACCCACTTTGCAGCTAACCGGGCGATAAGTTCTGTAAAATTGGGATTTTATTTTTTTTAAATTCCGAACTGTGTACTACAGATTTTCGTTTTACGAAGGGATAGAATTTGTAGTTCAAGGCTTTGTAGATGGTTTGTATCTTTTCATTTGGT
>JAQVGD010000015.1:16502-32098 GCA_028696945.1 Lutibacter sp. | reverse complement strand
TGATGGCTACAATGTCTTTTAATTCCATTTGTTTTTTTAACTGTTTAATTGTTTAATTGTGTCATTGCGAAGTTTTTTGAAAAAAAACTGTGGCAATCTGTTAATTCATTTTTTTGGTATTTAACCTTTAACATTTTTTAAATCCCAACGTGCCACCTTTTATCTGCGCCCCATCGCGCCGGCTGACCCATCGCTAAAAATGTCCACTGGACATTTTCTTAACGCTCTGTCCCCCTTCGGGGGTTAGGGGGCTTTAACGCTTTTTCAACAAAGGATATTTCATTTTGTAATCAGTGTTTACAAGCCCTTTTGAAATATTTTCTAATTTCTTTTTAATCAGTCTTTTAGTTAGCGATGCAATTTTATCTATAAATAAAATGCCTTCAATATGGTCATATTCATGTTGCACCACCCTAGCGGCCATGCCTTCAACCACTTCAATATGTTTTTCGAAATTCTCATCAAAATATTCAATCGTAATTTTTTCTTGTCTAAAAACATCTTCGGTAATGCTCGGAATACTTAGGCATCCTTCATTAAAAGCCCATTCATTACCTTCTTCTTGAAGAATCTTGGCATTGATAAATACTTTTTTAAAACTACCCAAATATTCGCGCTCTTTATCACTTAATTCTTCATCTTCTCCGAAAGGAGAGGTGTCAACTATAAAAAGTCTGATTGCTTGACCTATTTGTGGTGCTGCCAACCCAACACCACGGGCATTTATCATAGTTTCTTTCATATTTTCAATGAGTTCTTCCAAATTTGGATACGTTGTGTCAATATCAACGCCTATTTTTCTTAAAATGGGATCGCCATAGGCAATAATTGGTAAAATCATATTCTTTTTTTGGATTGCAAAATTACAAAAGATTTAAGTAATAATAAAATCTTTGGTGTTCACTATTTCTGATAAAGATAAGTCTGTAAGATGATGGTTGCGCTAATTTCATCGATAAGCGATTTGTTTTGTCGTTGCTTTTTCTTCAAACCGCTTTCGATCATAGATTGGAAAGCCATTTTTGAAGTAAATCGTTCATCCACACGTTTTATGGGGATTTTAGGGAAAGTTAACCTTAATTTTTCGACAAATGGTTTGATAAATTGTTCACTTTCACTTTCGGTATTGTTCATTTGTTTGGGTTCGCCAACCAGGAATAATTCTACTTTTTCTTTTTTTAAATATTCGGTTAAAAATAAAAAAATATTTTTGGTTTCAACAGTGGTTAGCCCGGAGGCAATCATTTGCATTTCGTCTGTGATGGCAATTCCCGTTCTTTTTTCACCGTAATCTAAAGCTAAAATCCGCGCCAAAATGTTAACATAATTAATAATTATGTGCAAATTTAGGTATTTTGAACGGTAATTTTTTTTTAAAGCAATATATTTGTGCCAAACAGAAATATAAGAGAATGAAGGTACTAAAAGAAATCATAGCACGTGCATGGGATAACAGGGAATTGTTAAAAGAAGAACTTACCCAAAATGCCATTCGTGAAGTTGTTGGTTTGTTGGATAATGGCGTAATAAGAGTTGCGGAACCTACAAAAAATGGATGGCAGGTAAATGAATGGATTAAAAAAGCGGTGGTGCTGTATTTCCCCATTCAAAAAATGGAAACTTTTGAAGTGGGAATTTTTGAATATCATGATAAAATACCCTTAAAAAGAGGCTACAAAGAAAAAGGAATCCGCGTAGTGCCGCATGCAGTGGCGCGTTACGGTTCTTACATTTCAGCAGGAACTATTTTAATGCCCAGTTATGTAAATATTGGAGCTTATATAGATGAAGGAACGATGGTGGATACTTGGGCAACGGTTGGAAGTTGTGCCCAAATTGGCAAAAATGTTCATTTGAGCGGTGGCGTTGGCATTGGCGGTGTGTTAGAGCCTTTACAGGCAGCTCCTGTAATTATTGAGGACAATGTTTTTGTGGGTTCCCGCTGTATTGTGGTGGAAGGAATTCGCGTGGAAAGCGAAGCTGTTTTAGGTGCCAATGTGGTGCTTACGGGTTCTACAAAAATTATTGACATTACTGGAAGCGAGCCAAAAATGATTAAAGGCTTTGTTCCAGCACGCTCTGTGGTAATTCCTGGAAGTTATACCAAAAAATTTCCTGCAGGAGATTATCAGGTTCCTTGCGCCTTAATTATAGGACAACGCAAGGAAAGCACCGACAAGAAGACATCATTAAATGATGCGCTTCGAGAAAATGATGTTGCGGTTTAATTTTTTTTTATCTTTGGCAAAAATTTTCTTTCACATAAATGAAACGATTTTTAATCCATATTTCGCAGGGATATAGCATTCCTATCGGTAAACCGCTACAAAAGGAAATAAAAGAGCGGGGTTATAAAATAAAATGGTTTTCTGAATCTGAAAACGCTAAAAAGTATTTGACGGAGGAGGAAGAATTATTGGAAACGGTTCAGGAAGTTATGGATTACAATCCGCACATTGTTTTGGTGGCTACGGATTCGGTTCCATATTTTTTTCCTGGAATTAAAGTTGAAATATTTCATGGTTTTTTGGTTAACAAATGGAGTTTTAAAAAGGGGCATTTTAGAATCAGAGGGTTTTTCGACTTGTATTGCACACAAGGCCCATCCACAACAGGTCCTTTTAATGAGTTAAAAAAGAAGCACAAATATTTTGAGGTGGTGGAAACTGGCTGGCCAAAAGTGGATCCGTTGTTTGAAGAAAGCAGCAAACTGAAAAGAATTAGTGATAAACCCACAGTACTTATTTCTTCAACCTTTACAACGCGATACAGTTTGGCAAAAATCCCTGAAGTTTATGAAGAAATAAAACGCTTGTCTTTAATTGGAAAATGGCAATTTTTGGTAATTCTTCATCCGATGATGGATCCAGCCATTGTTGAAAAATTCAAAAAATTGGAAAACGAAAACCTGAAATATTTCGACACAACTGACATCATTCCGATTTTAAAAATAGCAGACGTGATGTTTTCCGACACCACTTCAGCCATATCTGAATTTATTTTGCAGCACAAGCCTGTGGTTACTTTTAGAAACAACAAGCCGATGCCGCATTTAATGAATATTGAGAAGGTGGATGATATTGAAAAAACCATTGAAAAAGCATTTTCTTACCCAAAAGAAGTGATGAAAGAGATTGATGATTATATTGAATTTACGCATCCTTACAGAGACGGAAAATCGAGTAAAAGAATTGTGGATGCCACTTTGGCTTTTTTAGAAAAGGACAGATCTTATTTAAAGAAAAAACCGTTAAATCTTCTAAGGAAATTTAAAATGAGAAAGAAGTTGAATTACTTTAAGTTTTAAACTAAGACTGCAATAATTAAAACACGTTTTAATTAAAATTTACACAATTAAAAAATTATGTTTCAGCATTATATTCTTACGCGATTTAATCTTAGAGCCACCGATTGGACAACCACTAAAAACAAGGAAAAGGTATTGACTGAAGAATGGCTGAAAGAACGTTTCGATTTGTTTGAAAATTATTGCTTCAGTTCGGTAAAAAATCAGTCCAACCAAAATTTTAAATGGCTGGTGTTTTTTGATGTAAATACTCCTGAAGTGTATAAACTTAAAGTAGAAAAATACAAGAAGTCCTATGAAAATTTTTATCCGTTTTTTATTGATGGAATGCCTAATTTTT
The DNA here is from genome assembly GCA_028696945.1 of Lutibacter sp. GTDB lineage: Bacteria > Bacteroidota > Bacteroidia > Flavobacteriales > Flavobacteriaceae > Lutibacter. The sequence goes on along the minus strand of JAQVGD010000015.1, from coordinate 28,451 downwards.
TGCCGGAAATCGTTAGAAATATCAAAATGCTGGATTCTAAAAAATATATAATAACGTCACGATTGGACAATGATGACAGTATTCATGAAGATTATGTGAATGTTGTTCAAAGTTATTTCAACAATCAGAATCACCTTGCAATTGATTTTATTGATGGTTATACGCTTCAAATTGGAGAAAAAACACGTTTGGGGTTTCAAAAGCATTTATACAATCCATTTATAAGTCTAATAGAAAAGAAGGAGGATTTTAAAACAGTATGGTTCAGAAGCCGTCATGGTTCCTGGAAATATGAAAAAAATATTATTCGGGTAAAAGATAAAAGGTTGTGGCTAGGAATTATTCACTCAAAAAACAAAGTAAATAAGTTTGAAGGTTATGGCAAGGTAGATGAAGAAATCATCAATAAATTTCATGTTACTAAAATTAAACGAGATGAAATTTTAAACGGGATTTTAAATTACAACTCTTGGCGATTGCTAAGTTTCTCAAATAAATTAAGTTCACTTTCAGCCTGTTATTATAAGGATTTTAAAAAGTTTATTGGTCTTTATAAGTAAATTTTCGTAATTTAATTTCTCCTAAAATTGAGTTTACCAAGCATGAACACAGAAGCCAAGAACAGCCTTAAAATACTGAAACAACAAAAGATTTTATTGTATCCTACCGATACCGTTTGGGGAATTGGTTGTGACGCCACTTCTGAAGTAGCCGTTGCAAAGGTTTTCAAAATAAAACAACGTGCAGAAAGCAAGAGCTTGGTTATTTTGGTGGACAGTTTTGAAATGCTTCAAAAATACATTCCCAAAGTTTCAAAAGCAGTTTTAGAATTGCTTTCAAAAACAACAAACCCAACAACCATCATTTATAACAATCCGATTGGTTTGGCTAAAAACGTGGTGGCGGCAGACAATACTGTTGCCATTAGGATTGTACAAAATGAATTTTGCAAACAATTAATTCATCAATTTGGAAAACCGATTGTTTCCACTTCGGCAAATACCAGCGGAAACCCTACGCCAAAATGTTTTAAAGAAATTGAACAGTCAATTTTGGATAGCGTTGACTATGTTGTAAATTTACAGCGCGAAGCGGTAAATGAAAAACCTTCAACTATTTTGAAGATCTCTGAAAATGGAGAAATAATAGTGCTTCGTAACTAAAAAATGACTAAAAAAAAATTTTATAAAGACGCCATAAGTCATCCGATATTTGAATATATTTCTCAAGCGGCTGCCGATTTGCAATTGGAAACCTACGTTATTGGCGGATTTGTGCGTGATTATTTCTTAAAAAGAGACAATCAGCAAGATATCGATATTGTTGCTATTGGAAGCGGCATTGAATTGGCGCAGGCTGTCGCCCAATTGTTGCCTGGCAAACCCAAAGTACAGATTTTTAAAACGTATGGCACAGCGATGTTAAGGTATAAAGATTTGGAAGTCGAATTTGTTGGTGCGCGAAAGGAATCTTATAATGAAAATAGCCGGAATCCTGTTGTTGAAGATGGAACTTTAGAAGATGACCAAAATCGACGGGATTTTACCATAAATGCCTTGGCTTTGAGTTTAAATAAAGCAGATTTTGGCAATTTATTAGACCCTTTTAACGGATTGAAGGATTTGAAAGCAAAAATTATCAGAACACCTTTAAGTCCAGATATTACCTATTCCGATGATCCTTTGCGCATGATGCGTGCCATTCGCTTTGCAACCCAGCTGAATTTCACCATTGAAAAAAAATCTTTTGAAGCCATTGCCAAAAATGCAGAGCGATTGGATATTATTACGCGTGAAAGAATCGTTGAAGAACTCAACAAAATAATGAGTTCGCCTGTGCCTTCGGTCGGACTTATTTTATTGCACAAAACACAGTTGCTAAAACGTTTTTTACCTGAACTAACCAATTTGGAAGGCGTTGAGGATGTGGACGGACAAAAGCATAAAGACAATTTTTACCATACTTTTGAAGTGGTGGACAATATTTCCAAAAACACTGAAGATTTATGGTTGCGTTGGGCGGCCTTATTGCACGATATTGGGAAAGCACCCACCAAAAAATTTCATCAAACATTGGGCTGGACCTTTCACGGCCACGAATATGTGGGTTCAAAAATGGTGTACAAACTGTTTAAACGCTTAAAAATGCCCCTGAACGAAAAGATGAAATTTGTTCAAAAAATGGTGTTGCTAAGTTCGCGTCCCATTGTGTTGGCAACGGAAGTTACAGATTCCGCAGTGCGGCGTTTGGTTTTTGATGCTGGCGACAACATTGAGAGTTTAATGACTTTGTGTGAAGCGGATATTACGACTAAAAATCCGATGAAATTTAAAAAATACCATCAGAACTTTGAATTGGTACGCCAAAAAATTAAGGAAGTGGAAGAACGCGACCATGTGCGCAATTTTCAACCTCCTATTTCTGGAGAACTCATTATGGAAACCTTTAATTTAAAACCTTGCCGTGAAATTGGTGTTTTAAAAGAAGCCATTAAAGAAGCCATTTTAGAAGGCGAAATTGCCAATGATTATCAGGAAGCATACAATTTTATGTTGAAAAAGGGAGGTAAGATGGGTCTTGTGAAAAGTTAGCAGTTTATTGATTTACGATTGATGAATTACGATTTGTCGATGCCTAATTAACGTTTCAACGCATAAACAAATAATTTTCGATTTTCAATTAAGAGTCCACGCTGAAAAGTGGCTAATGCTAGAAAATTGGTTTTTTCCAACCTTAAGGCGCATTGATTTTCAGCAACTTCTCCTTTTAGGGTAGGGGTAAAAAGTTGCTGAAAATTGAATATTGGACTTCTCGGAGTTGATGCAATTAAACAACTACTACAAAGTTTGCATTTCAACCAACTTGGTATAAACGCCATTTTTTGCAATCAATTCTTCGTGGTTTCCTTGTTCAATGATTTTTCCTTTTAGCAACACCACAATAATATCCGCTTTTTGGACGGTGGATAAGCGGTGCGCAATCACCACTGATGTTCTGTTTTTCATCATTTTTTCCAATGCATCCTGCACCAAACGTTCGCTTTCTGTGTCTAGGGCAGAAGTGGCTTCATCCAAAATCATAATTGGCGGATTTTTCAATACAGCACGCGCAATGCTCAACCGCTGTTTTTGTCCGCCCGACAATTTGTTTCCGCTATCGCCTATATTTGAATCATAACCAATGGGCATCTCTTCGATAAATTCGTGGGCGTTCGCAATTTTGGCGGCGTCCATAATTTCTTCCTTCGTTTTATTTTTGATACCCAATAAAATATTGTTTTTGATGCTGTCGTTGAATAAAATGGAATCCTGTGAAACTAGGCCCTGCAAACTGCGCAATGATTTTTTTGTGAGGTCGCGTATGTCTATGCCATCAATTTTAATGCTACCTTCATTCACATCATAAAAACGGGTCAGTAAATTTGCAATAGTCGATTTTCCGCTGCCAGATTGCCCAACAAAAGCTACTGTTTTTCCTTTGGGAATTTCCAGAGAGAAATTTTTAAGCACATATTCATCTTCATATTTAAATGAAATATTTTCAATACTTATGGAGGAATTAAACCCTTCTTTTTCGATGGCATTTGCTTTATCGGCCAATGGAGATGTTGTGTGTAGAATTTCCAACACCCGTTCAGCAGCTGCATCACCTTTTTTAACACCATAAAAGGCTTTGGAAATGGCCTTCGCAGGCGTTAAAATGTTGTAAGCCAATCCCATAAAAACAATAAAAGCATCTGGAGCCAGTGTATTTTCGACCAAAACCAAGGAGCCGCCATACCAAAGTAACACAGCAATAACGCCAATTCCCAAGAATTCGCTCAATGGCGAAGCTAAATTTTGTCGGTTCAATAATGAATTTGAGAATCTGTAAAAATGAGAAGTTGATTCCCTGAATTTTGCATTGAAATAGCCTTCCGCATTAAAGCCTTTGATGACCCTTAATCCGCCCAAGGTTTCTTCTAGAATCGACAAAAATATACCCTGCTCTTTTTGAACTTTATCCGATTGTTTTTTCAATTTTTTCCCCACCAAAGAAATAACAAATCCGGCAATTGGAATAAAAATGAAAACAAATAAAGTCAATTGCGGACTTAAGGCCAGCATCGCAAAAATGGTAAATAAAATCGTTAAGGGTTCTCTTACAATCAATTCTAAAATGGATAAAAAGGAATGTTGAATTTCCAACACATCTGTAGAAATTCTAGCAATAATATCTCCTTTTCTTTTTTCGGAAAAATAAGCCAGCGGCAAATCCACCGTTTTTTCATACAAATCATTCCGAATATCTTTTAACACACCATTTCGTAAAAAAGTGATAAAATACATCGCTAAATACCCAAAGATATTTTTGAGCAAAAAAGTGCTGATAACAATCACAATCATAAATAGCAAGGCCTTCATTTCGCCTTCCGTATTTATTTTGATGGTAATGAAATAGTTGATGGTGTTTTCAATATAATCGCCAAGTTTACTAATCCCTTCATAAGCGGGTTTTGTGGTGATGGGTTCGGCGGTTTTAAACAGCACTTTTAGCATTGGCATCAGCGATACAAAAGCCAAGGTGCCAAACAAGGCGTAAAAAATATTGCTGATAATGTTTAAAACACCATATATTTTATAAGGTTTTGCATAAACCAATATTTGTTTGAAGTACTTCATTAATTTTTTATTGTTTTTACTTTTAATCCTATCCCCAGCCCTTTCCAAAGGAAAGGGGGCTTGATTTGATATTTGGGCGTGCTTTTCGTTTCAATCTTTTTTACTTCAACCGCTAACGCAAAGAGAATTACGATTTATGAATTTTGATTTGCGAATCTTTCTATTTTTTTTCAGTACAGACAGGTCGCGACCTGTCCCTACATTATATTTTATTTCAAAAAACACAGCCCTAACCTTCCCGCTGGAAAAGCGGGACAGGCTTCTCAAGAGGGGAATATTATGTTTTTTTTAAATGCTTTTTCTTCAGACTTCGGTCTTCGGACTTCGGTCTTCGGACTTCGGACTTCCGTCTTCGGACTTCGGACTTCCGTCTTCGGTCTTCCGTCTTCCATCTTCCGTCTTCCGTCTTCCGTCTTCCGTCTTCGGACTTCGGACTTTTTTTAACTCAATTTCAGTTCAGCAATAATGCGTTGAATTTTGGCATCTAATTCCGCTTCTACTTTTTTTGCATTTTCAATAACATCCAATTTTCCTTTCACACTAAAATAGAATTTAATTTTAGGTTCGGTTCCACTTGGTCTCGCCGCTACTTTTGTTCCGTCTTCTGTATGATAAATTAACACATTGGATTTGGGGATATCAATACTTTCAACCTTTCCTGTTACTAAATTCTTTCTTGTTGAAGCTTCATAATCAAATAAATAATTAACTTTTGATCCGTCTATTTCCGTAAAAGGATTTTCGCGCAACGCAACCATCATTTGTTTAATTTGGTCGGCACCGTCCATTCCTCTTTTAACAATAGCGATTAGATGTTCCTTGTAAAAATGATTGTCGATATAAATTTGCAACAATTCTCGGTACATTGAACTTCCGTTAAATTTGGCATCTGCGGCAATTTCGCAAGCCAATAGGGTAGCGGTTACCGCATCTTTGTCGCGCACAAAATCACCAATCATATAACCAAAACTTTCCTCACCGCCGCCAATAAAATCCTGTTTACCCTCCGCATCACGTACCATCTTGGCAATCCATTTAAAACCAGTTAGTCCAACTTTGATTTCAACACCGTAGCTGGCAGTAATTTCATTTACCAAATTGGAGGAAACAATGGTAGAGCCCACAAATTGTTTGCCGTTTAATTTACCTGCCTCTTTCCATTTTTTGATTAAAAAATCAGTCATCAAACACATGGTCTGATTTCCGTTCAACAAGGTCATTTTTCCTTCCAGATTTCTCACTGCAATTCCCAATCGGTCACCGTCGGGATCGGTTCCGATCACGATGTCTGCTTGGATTTTTTCAGCCAAGTCCGTGGCCATTTTTAAGGCATCAGGCTCTTCTGGATTCGGAGATTTAACGGTTGGGAAATCGCCATCTGGCACGCGTTGTTCCTCAACAAAATGCACATTTGTATAACCAGCTTTTGCAAAAGCTTCTGGAATTAGGGTAATGGATGTTCCGTGCAAAGAAGTGAAAACAATTTTCAGATTTTCTTTGCCTTTTGTGTTAAATGTACCATTTTTTACACTGGCATTTATAAAAGTATCATCAATTTCTTTACCAATAAATTCAATCAAACTTTCATTTGCTTTAAAGTTGATTTGTGAGAAATCCAATTTATTCACTTCATCAATTATTTCTTTGTCCTGAGGAGGTACAATTTGTGCGCCATCATTCCAATATACTTTATAACCGTTGTATTCTGGCGGATTGTGGGAGGCGGTCAATACAATTCCTGCGTCGCATTCCAAATGTCTAACGGCAAACGAAAGTTCTGGGGTTGGACGTAAATCTTCAAATAAGTAAACTTTAATGTTGTTTGCAGAAAAAACATCAGCCACAATTTTGGCGAATAATTTGCTGTTATGTCGGCAGTCAAAAGCAATTACTGCTTTCAAGGATTTATTTGGAGAAGTTTTTTTAAGATAATTTGCCAATCCCTGTGTTGCTTTTCCAAGCGTATATTTATTGATTCTATTTGTTCCTGCGCCCATAATTCCGCGCATTCCACCAGTTCCAAATTCTAAATTCTGATAAAAATGTTCTGCTAATTGCGTTGGATTTCCAGCAATTAATTGCTGCACTTCTTCTTGTGTTTTTGTATCAAAAGTATCTGATAGCCAAAGTTTGGCTTTGTTTAAAATTGTAGTCATTTCGTAAAAAAATTAATATTGCAAAAATAGTTCAAATATGTTAGCTGTTGATTTTATCGGAAATTTTATATCGTTTGGTATCTGATTTAGTGCGCAAAATAATTTCCCCTAAAAATCCGCCCAAAAACAGCTGAGTTCCAATAATCATGGCCACTATTGCCAAATAAAATTGTGGACGATCTGTAATTAAACGTCCTGTCGGATTAAAAAATAATTTGTCGATTCCCAAATAAAACGCAAAACAAAATCCGATGAAAAAGGTAAGTGTACCCAACAATCCGAACAAATGCATCGGTCTTTTACCGAATTTAGATAAAAACCAAATGGTTATCAAGTCCAGAAATCCGTTGATAAAGCGATCCATTCCGAATTTGGTGACGCCATATTTTCTGGCTTGGTGCGCTACCACTTTTTCTGTAATTTTATTGAATCCCGCATTTTTGGCGAGTACAGGGATGTAACGGTGCATTTCGCCATTCACATCAATATTTTTTACCACTTCATTTTTGTAGGCTTTCAAGCCGCAATTAAAATCGTGCAATTTTAATCCTGAAGTTTTTCTGGCAGCCACATTGAATAATTTTGAAGGAATATTTTTTCTGATTTTTGAATCGAAACGCTTTTTTTTCCAGCCCGAAACCAGATCGAAATTTCCACTTTTTATCAAATTATAGAGTTCTGGAATTTCATCCGGACTGTCTTGTAAATCGGCGTCCATTGTAATCACAACATCACCGGTCACTTGTTTAAATCCGGCATTTAATGCTTGGGATTTGCCATAGTTTTTTTGAAATCGGATGCCTTTTACATTCGGATTTTTTTCGGACAACGATAAAATAACCTTCCAGGAATCGTCCGTGCTGCCGTCATCAATAAAAAGCAATTCATAAGAATAACGATTGGATTGCATCACTTTTACAATCCAATCGTGTAATTCATTTAAGGATTCATCCTCATTAAGAAGTGGAATAACTATGGATATATCCATTAAAATAGGTGTTAAATACTGGTGATTTCTTCGTCAGTTTTTTTCATAATCAATCCACCAATCAAAGAAATGATAAAGCCTAGAAAGAGGCTAGCAATAATGATAATCGCTGAATTAATCGTAGGTCCAGACATTTTTTTACCCATTTCCATGGCGGCTTCAAGCTGCTCGTCAGAAAAATTTGGATACATTTCAAGTGTTTTTTGTTGCTGCATTTCAAGCATACGCGCAAAGTATTCAGGCTCTATATAAGTGACAAAAATTAAATTATAAACAACAAGTACTAATCCGGAGATGAGCGCAATACCCAATCCAGTTTTTAGTGCTTCAGACAAGGATAAAAATCCATTATTGTTTTCTTTAACTTTTTTAATGCCTAAAACGATGATTACAACGCTAATTAAGGTGCTGATTAGACCCACAGACCAATGAGGTTCGTACGTTTTTCCCATTGCATACAATGCAACGCTGATTAAAATTGAGGTAAATCCTAACAATAAGCCATAGTTTAACATGATTTGTTTTGGTGTGATTTCTTGGTTTTCCATAATAATTGATTGATTTTTGGTTGAACAAATATACTAAATACCTTATTAGTATAGGATGTTAAATGTTAACAATAATAATTAATTTTTACTAAGTAATTAGTAAACACTCATTTAGATTTGTTGTGCTAAAATTAGGAAAAAATAGTGGTAAAATTAAAAAATGATTGTAAATTTGCCACTGGGCAAGTCCTACACAACCAGCTCCCTTTGAATCCTCCAGGGCGGGAACGCAGCAAAGGTATTAGGTTGTAGCGGTGTGATGTAGGTCGCTTGCCCTTTTTCTTTTCTCTCCTATCCTAAAGAAAGGACTTTTTAATCTCGATAATTTACTTACTTTTGATTTCTAATTAGAGTTTCAATTTTTTAGCTGGATTCTAATTGGGATTGTATTTTTCGTGTTCTATGATAAAAAGAAAGTAAAAAGCGAAAAAAATCAATTCAAACGAAATTTGCATTTAACCGCAAGGATACGCAAGGAAAAAAACGCAAAGTGCGCAATTTTGTTTTGGTTAACATTTGATTACATCATTTTCAAAACCATAAATCAAAAAATCAGTCATCCTAGCGGAGTAGAAGGTCGTAAATCAATTTGCGTTAGGGATAGCAGCGGAAATCCTGACATTGCGAGTTTGGTGAGTCCGCCTGCGACTAGAAGGTAATAGGTTCAACAGATTGCCACGCTCCGCTCGCAATGACAGATTGCAGTGTATAGCCCGACCCTTGTGGTAACGCCCACCGAAAAGGCAGGCTCAATTATTTAATATTTTAATCTTTCAATCATTCAATGTCTAGAGTCGTTTTAATTACGGGAGGTTCTTCAGGAATCGGGAAATCTGTCGGGGAATTTTTAACCCAAAGGGGATTCATCGTTTACGGAACCAGCAGAAATCCAGAGAAAATAATGAATCATCCGTTTCATTTAATTGCTTTGGACGTCAATAATAAGGAAACCATTAATAAAGCTGTTGATGAAATAATTACTTCGGAAGGCCATATCGATATTTTGATAAACAATGCTGGAATGGGTATTACTGGTGCTATTGAAGAAACGCCGACCGATGAAATGAGAAAGGTTTTTGAAACCAATTTTTTTGGAGCGATAGAAATGATGAAGGCTGTTTTGCCACAAATGCGCAGACAACAAAGCGGATTGATTATCAATATTACGTCTATTGCAGGTTATATGGGATTGCCGTTTAGGGGTATTTATTCGGCAACAAAAGGTGCTTTGGAAATTGTGACGGAAGCGATTCGCATGGAAGTAAAAGGTTTTGGTATTGAAGTGTGCAACGTGGCACCGGGAGATTTCGCCACAAATATTGCCTCAGGAAGATTTCATACACCACTTTTTGAAGATTCTCCTTACAAAGAAAACTATCAAAAAAATCTGGATTTAATGGATGTTCACGTGGACAGCGGAAGCAATCCGATTGAAATGGCAGAAGCTATTTTTAAAATTATCAATACAGCAAAACCGAAGATTCATTATAAAGTAGGCGATTTTATGCAAAAATTTTCGATTTTATTGAAAAGAATTTTACCAGATAAAGCTTATGAAAAGTTACTGATGAAGCATTACAAGATGAAAAGCCCCCTAACCCCCGAAGGGGGAATTTAAAGTTGAAAAGCAGAGAGTTGGAACAGCTTGAGAGTTTTCAAGACAATTGATAATTTAACGATTAAATGCACCAACAAATTTATAATTAAAAACTTATCTTTGCACTTTAAAAATATAACCAAGAATTTATTATGAAATTTTTTATTGATACAGCGAACCTCGAGCAAATTAAAGAAGCACAGGCATTGGGTGTTTTGGATGGCGTAACCACAAATCCTTCCTTAATGGCTAAAGAAGGCATTACAGGAAAAGACAATATTTTGAGACACTATGTGGAAATTTGTAATATTGTGGATGGCGATGTTAGTGCCGAAGTGATTGCAACTGATTTTGAGGGAATGGTGAGGGAAGGTGAAGCATTGGCCGATTTACATCCGCAAATTGTGGTTAAATTACCAATGATTGCTGACGGAATTAAAGCATGTAAATACTTTTCAGACAAAGGAATCAGCGTAAATATGACCTTGGTTTTTTCGGCCGGACAAGCTTTGTTGGCCGCTAAAGCAGGAGCAACGTATGTTTCGCCATTTATTGGAAGGTTGGATGATATTTCTAGTGACGGATTAAACCTTATTTCTGAAATCAGACTTATTTATGACAATTACGGTTATGAAACAGAAATTTTGGCGGCTTCAGTACGTCATACCATGCACATTATCGATTGCGCAAAATTAGGCGCTGATGTGATGACAGGTCCTTTATCCGCAATTATGGGATTGTTGAAACATCCATTGACTGACATTGGATTGGCTCAGTTTTTGGCAGATTATAAAAAAGGAAACTAGTTTTTAGTTAGCAGTAGCAGTTTTCAGTTGGCAGTAAAAAATGTTAAATGTTCAAAAGTTAATATGATTTTAAGAACAAAAACTGACAACTGACAACTCATTTCCTTTTATAAATCCCTTTTTTTAAGCAAAATATAGGAAAAGTAAATAAAGATTGCAGTCCATACCAGCACAATAACAATGTCTTTGGGCTGTACCGAAAAATCCTTCGACAAATCTTCACCTACCTGTTTCGCAACTGTTTTAACTGCGCTTAAACGGGTAAAAGGTTCCTTTATTAAATTGCTCATGGCTTCCAATGGGAAAAACTGCATCACATTGGCAACGTTTTCTTCAAATTTCCAGTACAGCATTCCTTTGGCAAAACCTTCAATCATTGCCCAAACCAACATGGCGCCAACGGCAAAAGCAGATCGCTTCACTAAAATTCCCAAAAACAATCCAAAGGAGAAAAAAGCAACCAACTTTACAAAAAAGGCAAATAAATATTCTAAATCTGTGGTTACGATGGAAAATTCATTAAAATCGGAATAGCTGTAACCGAGAATTAGCGAAACAACAAACACAAATAGGGTTGAAATTAAGGCAAGAAGCACAACGGTGTAAAATTTGGAGAGCACAAATTCCTGCTTGCTTAAGCCATCAATCAAATTTTGTTTTAGTGTTTTGTTGCTGTACTCATTGGCCATCATAGAAACGATAACAAGCAACAAGAAAAATTTAAAAATGGCCGCTATATAGGTATTAAAGTGCCAGATATAAGGAAAATTAAAAATACCTTGTTCCGCCAAATGAAATTTAACTGGACCAATATCAAATTTTATGGCCGCAATTAAGGCAATGGACATCAGTAAAATAAAATATATAAAAATTAAAACCCTGCTTGCCCTGTTATATTTTAATTTATGAATTTCGATGTTTAACAACCGTAACATGCTTTAATTTTTATTGGTTAACGTTAAAAATTGCTGTTCTAAACTTGGTTTGCGTTTAACCAAATGCGACAATATAATGCCGTTATTGAATAAATAGTTGTTTATTTCTGAAGCCAAAACTGGTTTGTTTAAAGTGGCAATTATTTTTTCACCATCTGTTTTAATAGATGCAATTCCTTCAAATCTTGTAAGTAAATCCATTAATTTTTCACTTTCGGCATCTACTTTAAGTTCAAAAAGTCCGTGAGAAGCAACCAT
>JAQVGD010000015.1:0-16492 GCA_028696945.1 Lutibacter sp. | reverse complement strand
GCTTCCCGAGTATAATTTTACAACTTCTCTGATAACCACCACATGCGAACATACTTTTTCAACTTCATCCAATAAATGTGATGCCAATAAAATTGTGATTCCATTTTGGGCAATTTCTTTAATGATGACTCTAATTTCATGAATTCCTTGGGGATCTAATCCGTTGGTCGGTTCATCTAAAATTAATATTTCAGGATCATTCAATAAAGCGGAAGCGATGGCCAAACGCTGTTTCATTCCCAATGAAAAGGTAGAGAATTTACTGTTTCTGCGTTCGTATAAATTGACAATTTTAAGTTTTTCTTCTATTTTGGAGAACGGAATTTCTTTTATCTTACAAACCAATTTTAGATTTTGAACAGCGGTCATATACGGATAAAAATTTGGTCGTTCTATAATAGCACCCACTTTTTTTAAAGCTTGGTGCGTTGTTAAATTACCTTCGTACCAGTTGAAACTCCCAGAGGTTTTGTTCACGACATTTAAAATAATGCCTAAAGTGGTCGATTTTCCGCTGCCATTTGGTCCTAAAATACCGTAAACATTGCCTTTTTTAATATCAAAAGACAAATTATTTACTGCGTGTATGGCTCCAAATTTTTTATGAAGGTTTTTTAAAGAGAGAATTGTTTCCAAATTTTGTTGTTTAGTATTAAATTTAGACGTTTATTAACTGTAATTGTTACAGCAATATACTAAATTTGAACTTTACCGCTTATTTTTATGCAGGAAGAAAAATTAATGTCGCGAAAAAAACCGAGTTATCTCATTAACGATCAATTGTGTGCGTATTTAACGGAATACAACAGAAATATTAAAATTCCGATTTTTTATGACGATTTGCTTCGTTTTGCAGGTGGAACATCTGTGTTCGATAAAAATGGAGAAGATAGCTTATGGATTCGCGTGTATTATTCTGAACACGAGCGAGATGAAATCGATTTAAGCCTGAAACGGATGTATATTATTTTGCATGGAGATGGTAGTGAGGATACTGTTTCTTTTTTAAATATTGATGCTATAGATTATTGTACTTTTGGAAATTCAAAACCTTTTAGAGTGAAGGTTAGAAATATTTTAAATGATAACCACACTTATATTTATATTAAAAAAGCGGATGCCTCAAGGGTTTACGGACTTGAATTGGAGCATATTCTGTCGCCCAATAATATTAACTTTTTGGTTTACAAGGACACTTTAATTGAGGAGCATGTATTGGGTATTCCTGGAGATATTTTTATTGAGGAAAACTTTAAATATGTATCGGCTAGCGGTAAAAAAAGATTGTCAAAAGAATTTGTGAAGTTCAATGAACGCTGTATAATCCGTTTGTTGGGAGATATGCGATCCTATAATTATGTGATTGTGGCATCTTACGATTTTGATCAGGTTGAATATAGAATTCGCGCCATGGATTTTGATCAGCAAAGTTATGAAGGAAATCTAAAAGTCTATTTTCCTCAGTATTTTAAAGAAAATTATCTGTTTGTTAAAATGGTTGCGGAAAACCTTCAGAAGGAATCTATTGAGCAATATAAAAAAGAAGAACGTTCTGCCATTGCAAGAAGGTTTAGAGGTGCTCATACACGTATAAACAGTTTGTTGGATTGTATGGCAAATGATGCCATTTCAACACCTGAGAAAATTCAACAGTTAAAAATGGATTTGATGAAATATACCAACGATAAAAATTTTAAGAAATGCAAATCTATGGGGGAAATTTTAAAAGTGGGATTTGATTTTGTGGTAAGAAATTATGAGAATGTAAATACGTATATTATCCGATAAAAGGCTCCTAACCCCGAAGGGGGAATTAATGTTGAAATGGATAAAAAAGGGGATTGTTAAAAGTTTGGAGTGCATAGAATACCTAAGTTTGGAAAGTTAGCCATTATATAAGTGCCACAAGACTTTGTGTTTTTCTTTTTTCAACTCTAGTTACTTTAAGTACTTATTTAGCTAATAGTTGTCATAATCAAACTCATCCAAATTTTCAAAATTGTCATCATCGAGTTGATCAAAATCATCAAATAAATCTTCAGCAATAAATTCTTTTTCAGGTGCTTTATCTGGCTTATTTCCTATAGAAAGTATTATTTTTGGCAAGTCCTTTTCCTTAGTGGTCATAATTTTGGATAATTCAACAAAAAAAGTCCACATAGAAAGAAAATCATACACATAAATCAGATTATCTCCTTCTTTTTTTAAAACATCCTTCAGTAAACAATTTTGCATGCACAATGCAGTACCGTCATCGGACATGTCAAATAGCGGAATTTCTTCACCTTGTTCCCAATCTTCATTTGTTCTGTAAAAAGAAGCCATTTCAAGTCCTTGAAATCCAAACGACTTTGCAATGATAAAATGTAGATCTTCTAAATTAATGGTTTCATTAACAAGAATATCTCTAATTACATCTTTTTCAACATCTAACAGTATTCTAATTTTGTAGGCCATTTCATAAATTCATTAAAGCACAAATGTACTATTTTAAGTTTTAATTCTTATTTTTACGTGCTGACATTTTTTAATAAAAGCAACAGAAAATTTTTTTTATGGCCGGGTTTTTAAATTGGGCTATTTAATTTAATCTTTAAAAATACAAGTACCCAATTGGAATATGAATAATAAAAATAAAATATTACAGGAATTAAATGCTCTATGCAAAAACACGTTGATGGAAACATTGCATATTACCTATACCGATTTTGGTGAGGATTATTTGGTGGCTAAAATGCCTGTAAACTCCAGTGTTTATCAGCCTAATGGAATTCTAAATGGAGGTGCAACGATGGCTTTGGCAGAAAGTGTTGGGAGTCCGGCTTCTATGTTGACGATTGATAACGATAAATTTACGGTAAGGGGAATTGCCTTTTCCGCCAATCATTTACGAAGCGTTAAAAGTGGAAATGTAACAGCAACAGCAACATTAATTCACAAAGGCAGAACCACACATTTAGTTGAAATTAGGGTGGAAGATGATCAGGGAAAATTAATTTCAACTTGCAGACTCACAAATATTATTTTACCTAAAGAGTAGTATTACACGGAATTCTAATTATTTAATTTACAGCAATTGCGTAAAGAAATAGCAACATTTTTTAATGAAATTGAGTCTGTTTTCATTTCAAAAGCACCATTTGTAGTGTATAGAAAACCAGATGAAGATTTGATAACAGCTTTTGTGCAGCGAACAAAAGAATTGCATGAATTAAATTCGTATGATGATGCGGGTTTTGTATTTGCGCCTTTTGACCCAAAGGAGAAAACGGTGTTTTTTCCCTTTATTGAATGTGATTCGTTCCAGTCAACTATTCAAGAGGTTGATTTATTGAAAATTGATGAAATTTTTATTGAGAAACCTCAATTTATAAATCGCAACAAAGCTACTTCTTTAAAAGAAAAACATATTTCTTTGGTACAAAGCGGCATCGATTTTATAAAAGATAAAAAGGCAGAAAAAATTGTTTTGTCGCGAAAAGAAATTTTGGAGTGCACCAATTTGAACGTATTAAGCAGCTTCAAAAAAATGCTGAAAGCCTACAAAAATGCATTTGTGTATTTATGGTTTCATCCAGCGGTAGGCTTGTGGCTGGGCGCAACGCCGGAAAGACTACTCACTGTTGAAAATGACAATTTCAAAACCATGGCTTTGGCAGGAACCCAAAAATATAATGGAACAACAAAAGTTATTTGGGAAAACAAGGAAAAACAAGAACAGCAATATGTGACAGAATTTATACTGAAAAATTTAAATGAATTTGTTGAATCATTCGAGTTTACGGCACCATTTACAGTTAGGGCTGGAAATTTACTGCATTTAAGAACCGATATTTCCGGTAAATTTAAATCGGATAATTCTTTGGAAAAACTCATAAATGCCCTGCATCCAACGCCCGCAGTTTGCGGACTGCCAAAAACGGTTGCAGCAACTTTTATTTTGCAGAATGAAGGGTATGAAAGAGCTTATTATTCTGGATATTTAGGGGAGTTGAATAAGAATAATGATACCAGTTTATTTGTGAATTTACGCTGTATGCAAGTCGAAAATAATTTGGCGTCGCTTTATGTTGGTGGCGGAATTACGGCTGGCAGCATTCCCGAAAATGAATGGGAAGAAACCGTTTCTAAGACTGAGGTGATGAAACGAGCCATAATAAATTTTGATACACAGGGGAATGATTAATGGCGAACTGCATCTGTACCAACAAAAAAATAAAATACAAACAGATGAAAAAAAGTGTTGCTATAAAAACAGGAAATTGGTAAAAAAAACAAACTAAAAATCATCTAAAGCACTTTGTAAATGATACTGTCTTAACTGTTTAAAGAGATAAAAATGGCTATTAATTATAAGACAGAATACATAAAATTACCAAAGAACATGATGCGAATTATTTTAATGTTTCTTAATTGCACTTTCAATAAGTTCCTGCAAATAAAATAAGGAAATTATTGGTTTTAATTTTTTGAATTTCTTTTTTGAAAAATACATTATTAACAATATAGATAAGTTTTTAAGTTGGGTTTTTAAAAGGTTAAAAGTTGGAAATCTCCTTAAAAAGTAACGTGTTTTCATTAAAATACTAACATAACTTTGTTTAACTTTGCAAATTAATGTGAAGTAAATGCAGCAATTTCCTAAAAATAAATTGGCACAGCTCATTGTAAAAAGTTGTGAAAATTTCTCTATAAACACCATCGTAATATCTCCTGGTTCTAGAAATGCGCCACTGATTATTGGTTTTAATGAATCAAATAACAGTAAAATTCTATCGGTAGTCGATGAGCGTAGCGCGGCTTTTTTTGCTTTGGGAATTGCCCAGCAAACCAGAAAACCCGTTGCTTTGGCCTGTACTTCTGGCTCGGCTTTGTTGAATTATTATCCGGCAATTGCAGAAGCCTTTTACAGCAATATTCCTTTGGTAATAATTTCGGCAGACAGACCTTCGCATTTGATTGATGTTGGGGACGGACAAACAATCCGTCAGAAAAATGTTTTTGAAAACCATATTTTATTCAGCGCAAATTTAGGCGGTGAAAATGATAGGGAACTTATTGAAAAAGCATTGCAGACTGCGATAAATAAAAAAGGACCAGTTCACATCAATGTTCCTTTTGATGAACCTTTGTATGAAAAAATAGCTGCGGAAATAATTGATGATGAGGTGGGAAAATTAGATTCGGAAATCATTAAAATTGAAGAAAAATCTTTGTTGAATGAAATTCCGTTGGAAGTAGGTGAGCTTCAGGTATTTGCAGACAGTTGGAATATTTCCACAAAAAAATTGGTTTTGGTGGGTGAATGTTTCCCAGATGAATTATTGCAAACACAATTGGAGCATCTGGCAAAAGATCCATCGGTTTTGGTGCTGATTGAAAATACGGCCAATGTTTCCCATCCGAAATTTATAAACAGCATCGATAAATTAATTTTTCCTTTTGCTGAAGACGAATTGGAAGCATTTAAACCAGATATTTTATTGACTATAGGCGGAATGATTGTTTCAAAAAAAATAAAGGAACAGCTTCGCAAACACAAACCAAAACACCATTGGCATGCAGATGCCAAAAGAGCATACAATACTTTCCATTGTTTGGAACATCATTTTAAGGTATCACCACAATTATTTTTCAGCCAGTTTTTCTTTTTAACAAAACCAAGGCAAAGTGATTACCAACAATTTTGGTTAAATAAAAAGGCATTTAGGTTGCAAAAGCACAAAGAATTTATTGCAACCTGCCCATTTTCCGATTTAAAAGTATTCAGTATCATCTTGTCAACGATTCCAAATAACACACAACTGCAATTGGGAAACAGTTCTGTAATTCGGTATGCCCAATTATTCGACAGCAATAAAACATGTCGAATTTTTTGTAATAGAGGCACAAGCGGAATTGATGGAAGTACAAGTACCGCTATTGGCGCAGCTTATGCAGTTAAAGGAAATACCTTATTTATTACTGGTGACATTAGCTTTTTATACGACAGCAATGCACTGTGGAACAACTATATCCCAAATAATTTTAGAATTATGGTAATTAACAATGGCGGCGGAGGCATTTTTAGATTTATTCCGGGTCCTCAACAATCCAACGCGCTGGATTATTTTGAAACGCCACACCATTTAACTGCGGAACATTTGTGTAAAATGTATCATTTTGAATACAGTACAGCAAAAGATAAAGTTGAATTACAACAGGAAATTTCTAATTTTTATGAAGACTCCAGCCGTCCAAAGTTATTAGAAATTTTCACACCAAGGTTAGAAAATGATCGTATATTAAAAGCTTATTTTAATAATTTAAAAGCTTAAAAAATGGAAGAATTAAAGATAGGAGATAAGGTAGATTTATTGGTTGTGAAGGCCACCACATTGGGCTTTACGGTCATGGTAAATCACGAATTTGAAGGATTGCTATACAAAAATGAGCTCTTTCAAAAAATTCATGAAGGCCAGCAATTAACAGGTTATGTTAAAAAGATTAGGGAAGATGAAAAGCTCGATATAAGTTTGCAGCCTATTGGTTTTAAACAAACCATAGTGAGCTACGAAATTAAATTATTGAAGGCACTAAAAGAAAATGAAGGCTTCTTACCACTGACCGATAAAAGTGCTCCTGAGGATATAAAATACCAATTAGGAATGAGTAAAAAGTCGTTCAAAAATGCCGTTGGTGGATTGTTCAGACAAAAATTGATCACCATTTCTGAGGAAGGAATTAAATTGGCAGATTTTTAGTTAGGAGTTTTAATACCAATTAAATGTTTAAATGGTATAAGCTGTTAATTGGAAGTTTCCTTTAGTTGTTGGACGACATTTATTAATTTTTAAACTTATAACATTTAATATCTAACTTTAAAAGCCCTTCGCACCACCTGGCACATCTCTAAAAATGTCCACTGGATATTTTCTGCTCTGTTCCCCTTCGGAGCAATGTCATTAAATTAATACTTTAAGGCTCTAGTTTAATTGAGCGTTGCTATTTAATTTCAAATCCATATTTCGGAGATTTCAAGTTGGTTCGAACGTAGAAAATTCAATTATTCCCTTTAGGGTGAAAATAATCGAATTTTCAATCATAATAACCAGTTTAAACTAGCACCTACTTTAACGCCTTTATTTTGTCATTCCGAGTATGAGGAATCACATCATGCTAAGCTATTTAATGCGATTTCTCTTTTTTCGGACACGAGCGATAGCGAACTGGCGAAGCAATGACAAATATTTCCTTAACCTAATGACATTACCCTTTGTGGGTTAGGAGGCTTTTTTATTCTTTAAAAGTTCCGTCTCTTTTTTTGAGTACTCTTTCAATATTTTCATAATAGCCATCGGCATTTGGATCACCTTCAGGCAATTTCATATAACCACTTTTATAATAGTTCAATGCCTGCTTAAATTTTCCGCCGGTTTCATAGTAGCGCCCAATATAATAATCTCCAATTGCAGACTCCTTATAAAGTTTGTTGATCATTTCCCCAAAATCTTTTAAATAATCTCCATTTTCTTTATCTAAAATAATAGATTCAATGGCGAAAATATCGCTTTCCCTTATTTTCAGGTTGCTTCCGAATAAATAATCAATTTCTACATATTTATTTTCCAAATAAGCAATTGCATCAGCAGGAGAAAGGTCTTTGATGTTTTTTTCAAACTCTTCTTTTGAAATTGCCGAGTATAGATCGAAAATATAGGCAAGAGCACTGGGAATGGTTTGCCCTATTGATGCCACAGCATTGCTATTTTCAAAAAATTCATATTTATACTTAAATTTTGGGTTATTGGCGGTATTCAATAACTCATTTGTGTTGTTTATGGCAGTTTTCCAATTATCTGGATTGTAGGAGCCGTTGGACAAATAATAATACCTGTTTTCCTCTTTTATGGATGGGATTTTTTGTTGCAACAACAAGGGCATATCTTGGGCATAATATGGATTAATGGCTATAAATGCGTTAAAACCAGGATTTTCTTCAATTAAAAAATAATTGATAAAATTGGCTGTGAGTGTGTTGCCTATAATGGTTTTAAAAGGCGACAGCCTGTAATTTTCTTCTAAATAATCTAACAATTCACTTCTTATAAATCGATAAAACGCCTCACTGTCTGCTGTTGGTAAACTATTTTCTTTTGAATAGGAGCAATCCCTTGCACGCTCATTGTACTGATTTTGATTGATGCCAACAATAATTTGCTCAGGGGCTTTTTCCTTTGTTGAAAAAAGGATGGAATTTCCTACATAAACATCAAACAAATATTCGGCATCCAGCACAATGGCAAGTGGATATAGTTTTGTTTCATCATCTGTATAACTTGGTGGAACGTAAATTTTCAGGTAACGATCATTATTTAACTCTCTTGAACTAAACTTTTTTAACTGGATATTTTGAGAAAATCCATTAATTGAAATTAGCACAGAGAATAGGAATAAAGACAAATTTTTCATATTGATATTTTAATTAAAATTTAATTATTATTAAAAGCCAAATCCTAGACCAAATCTAACATAAGCACCATCTTTTGAGTTAAAAACAGATAAGTTTAAATTTATCATTTCAGCTCCAACAAGCCAAAAACCAGCACCATAAGATGTTTTCCAATCATTGGAATTTTCATCATCAACCCAAACTCTACCATAATCAAAACCTCCATATAAACCAATTTGAAGTGGAACTAATTCTGTTTTTACGTTTCTTATATTGAAGCGGATATCGGTATTTTGATAAAATGATTCATTTCCGGTAAACCGTTGATTTCTATAACCACGTAATCCGTCAATTCCACCAATGCTCGCCGCATTATAAAACTCGAAATTATCGCCAATTATTATATTTCCTTTAAATTTTGTTGCTAAAACAATTTTTCCGCTAGGTATAATTTTGTGGTTAAAACTTATTGAAGGGGTAATAAATGCGTGATTTTCAGTATTGTCATCAATATTTGTTTTCCATCCAGTTTCGAGAGAAACGTTCATGCCAAGCGTTGGCAGTACCTTATTGTCGTAGTTTTCATAGCTATACGAAGCTTTAGCTCCTAAATAAGTTTTTCTTTTATCTACTACATAGGGAACGGTATTGATAAATCTATTTTCGGTTTTTTCAACTTCAATACTTTCAGCCAAACCACCAATTTTGAATTTTGCTCCCATACGTCCTTGCCACAACAAGGATGGATATGCAGCATACGTACTTAACCGAACTCTATGATAATCAACTCCATACTCATCTTCATTATTGATAGTTTCATTTCCAAAACCGTAAAAGTTGATACTGTAATTAGGACTTGTATATCTGGTTTCCATTAGGAAATTCCACTTGTTAAAAATATTGGCAAATTCGGCATTGTAAGAAATATCAAAACCATTGTTAGCAAAAAAGTAGGCTGCATTTAAAGTATGTTGCTGTGTAAATGGATTTCTTTCAAAACCATACATTGTAAAGGTATTATGAATCCCAATTTTAAATCCGTCATCAGGATTAGAACCTATTGAAGGAATTAATTGATTTTCATTGTATTTTAATTTCTTATAATCATAGGTATTAGTTTCATAATCATTAGATAGTTTTTGCTTGCCTTTGTTAGTTTTAAATGTGTTCTTTTTGGTTTTATAGTCGTAAATAGTGACTTTTTTACCGCTTTCAATTATATACTCATCATTATTTTGACCGCCGATAATACGCAATGGAATTATATTGTTTGTTGCGCCAAATACATTAAATACATCTTTATCATCTAAACCATAAACCCAAATTTCACGCGTTTCATTTTTAGAATAGCTATTCTCAAAAATTTGGGTTCCCTTTTCACCGTTTTTAATATTGAAAACTTTTACGGAAGTTCTTCCATCATTTAAACGCTCAATATCAAACCAGTTGTCTTTGTCATCTCCTTTTATCACAGCATATTTTAAGAGGTGTTTATAATATATTTTAGCAATTTTAGTTAAGTTTTGAAGTCTTCCTTTTAATTTTGTTTTAATCTCAGAAATGGTTTCATCTTTTACCTCATCAGGCATTTCATTAAAAGCATTTTCAATAACTTCATCTGTGATATTTTGCTGAATGTATTGTGCTTGTTCTTCCCAATTTTTATAGGTAGATTTATTGATAAGTGCCATATCTAAAGGGTAAGGTTCTAAATTAAACCACTTTACACTTCTCATTTCATCATCATAAACTTGCATTAATTTTAAAGCGGGAATTATACGAGTTATAAAGCCCAAAATAAATCCGTCGTATTTTGAAAAAGCTTGATCTCTATCTTTTGGGACTGGTTTGTAAAGGGTTTTATTTCCATCTTTAAATTTAGCCCAACGCCATTGATCTTCATGTCTGTCCCAATCCCCAATAAGCATATCAAACAAGCGAGCTCTTATGTATGTATTTTCATCAACAGAATGATTGTCAGATTTTCGTAAGTTTTTTAATAAATCGTCAGTACTTATTATTTCATTTGAAAAACCAAAACTCTCAATAGCTTCAGAGCCTGAAGATGCGCGTTCTTCAATCATATATAATTCATCACCGTAATCTTCATTAAAATCTTTTAAAGCATTTTGTTTTGGAATATAGTATAAGGTGGGATTTGTGTGGTAAATATTAACTGCATCGGCTAATTTACCTATGGTAAAAGGCGCATACGGATGCGAAGTAGTATAAATATCCAACAATAAACTTTCGGTAAATGTTTTGTCGAACTGCCCTTCAATATATTGATTTTTAAAAGCAACTGCTTGCAAATATTGTGTTGCGCTTTTTCGCAAAGCTCTCATAACATATTGAGTTCCATTTTCAGCCACTAAATGCAGTGAGCGAGATTGGTGTCCGCCACCTTTTCTGGTTGGTGTTAAACCTCCAAAAAGGGTGTCTAAAAGCACCGTTGGTGCTGAAATTTTTGTGCCGTAGTACTTTCGGTAATGTTGCCCCCAAAACCAGGTAAAAGCCTTTCCTTTAGAAACTTCATTTTCAGTATAGATTGAAGCCGAAACGGTTTTTGGAAAATTATTTGTGAAGTGATATTCCGTTTCTGATGTAGTTGGCTTATGAATTTCAGTTTTAAATAATAATTTTTGTTCTCCATTTATTTCGGTGTAATAATATACCCACGAGGCACCATTTTTATAGACTATTAGTTTTGCATAGCCCAATCCTCCGTATGAAAATTTACTTCCGTTTATAACTCTTGCCGCAGCAGTTTTTGAACCAGAACCACTAATAATTTGAGGTCTATTGTCTTTTAAAATGAATTGTAAATTATGCTCGTGGCCAGAAACAAAAATAACCTTTTCAGATTTTTGGGAGATTGTTACCAACCTGCTTTTCAGTTCTAAATATAAAGGATTCTGCATATCTTGGGGTGAAGCACCGCTTGTTTTTCGTAATATATTGGCGAAAGTACCAATTAAAGGTAGCGGAACTTTATTGTTTATAGGATACAATTGTTGTTTTAATGAATACTGACCACCATGTGGCCCGTTGCTGAACATTGGATGATGAATCGCAATTAATATTGTTTTAGTTTCATTTTTTTTGATGAGACTTTCAAATTCTTCAAAAAACTGAATTCTTGTTTTAATTTCACAATTATCATTCATAGTTGGGTTTTTATCCCAATTTTCTAAATACCATTGTGAATCAACAATTATTAGAACAATATCTTCAGAGATTTTAACTCTTTTTAGCGGACAACCATCTTTTGGTAAAAAAGCGTTTTTATCATTCAACTTTTCTCTAATATAGTCGGCTTGTCTCTCTAAACCTTTAATACCATCATTATAATAATCATGGTTGCCAGGAATAAATATAGGCTGACCTTTAAAATTATTAACCAAATTAATTTGTGCATTTAATCTGTGTTCTGCCATTTTTCTGTTGGCATGCGTTTTTTTAGGCATTCCTTTTTCATAGACATTATCGCCTAAAAACAACAATGTTGCGTTTTTTGGAGATGAAGCAAGTTCGTCTTTCAATATATTAAAATGAGCTAAAATTTCATCTTCTGAAGCATTTCCGGCATCTCCAATTAGATAAAAAGTATGATTAACTTCAAATTTTTGTTCATTGCTTTGATCATTCCAATTGATAGCATCTTTACTATATTGAACTTTATGGGTAGCACAACTTGTAAAAAGTATGCTAAATAATAAAAGTGAAAGTTTAATGTTAGAATATCGACTCATACTGGGGTATTTAATTTTTAAAATCAAAAATACATAATTTTATGTACTTTTGATTTTAAAATTAATTTTTCATAATGTTAGAAAACGAATTTTTTAAGGAAGTAGAAGTATTTGTTTTTAATTTACTTAAAAACGAGCTTCCTACACAAGCAATTTATCATAATTTTGAACACACATTACAGGTTGTTAAAATTACTAATGAAATAGCTTTAGCTGAAAATATTTCAGAAGAAGAAACAAAAATAATATTGCTTGCAGCTTGGTTTCATGATACAGGTTTCACAAAAAATGTTAATAATCATGAAAAGGCAAGTAAGGAAATAGCTAAAAAATATTTAACTGAAAAAGGTATTGAAGAAGAAATAATTAAGCAAGTTCTTTTATGTATTGATGCAACCAAAATACCTCAAAATCCAACTTCTAAACTTGAGGAAATTATTTGTGATGCGGATTTACATCATTTAGGGTCGTTAGATTTTAGAGAGAAATCGAACTTATTACGCTCCGAATGGGAGCAATTATGCAATAGATATTTAACAGATGTTGAGTGGCTAAAAGAAAACAATGAATTTTTTGGAGCACATAAATATTTTACAAACTACGCTTTTAATAAATTAAATGCTCAAAAAACAGCGAACTGGTTAAAGTCTCAGAAGGATTTAAAAAAAATGATTGCTAAAAATGAAGAGATAGAATTTAAAACTAAAATTAAAAAAGACGAGTTAAAAAGAAAAAAAGAGAAGGATAATAGGCCTGAGCGTGGCATAGAAACCCTGTATAGAGTTACGCTTAGAAATCATTTAAAATTAAGTGATATTGCAGATACCAAGGCTAATATTTTACTCTCGGTAAGTGCTATAATTTTGTCAATAGCCTTGTCTATATTATTCCCGAAATTGGATAAAGCAGATAATTACTATCTGATTTATCCTACCATATTATTTTTATTTATTGCAGTTGTAACTATGATATTTTCAATATTATCTACACGTCCAAAAGTAACTTCAGGTATATTTACAAAGGAAGATATTGAAAACAGGAAAGTAAACTTATTGTTTTTCGGGAACTTTCATAAAATGCCTTTAGAAGATTTTCAAGCAGGAATGACTGAATTAATGAGCGATCGTGATTATTTATATAAATCATTAATGAAAGACTTATATTTTTTAGGAATAGTGCTTGAAAAAAAATATAGACTTTTGCGAATAGCTTACAATATTTTTATGATAGGAATTATTGCTTCAGTAATTACGTTTATTATTGCTTTTCAACTTATGAAACAAGCAGGAATAGAAGCTGTTTTAAATTAATTTATAGTTTCATCTGTTTAAATTTTATTTTTTTGTTGGTACAGATGTAGTTCGCGATTAATCATTCTGCTGTGTATCAAAATTTGTTATGGCTCGTTTCATCTGTTTAAATTTTATTTTTTTGTTGGTACAGATGCAGTTCGCCATTAATCATTCTGCTGTGTATCAAAATTTGTTATGGCTCGTTTCATCCGTTTATATTTTATTTTTTGTTGGTACAGATGCAGTTCGCCATTAATCATTCTGCTGTGTATCAAAATTTGTTATGGCTCGTTTTATTTGCTATTTTTTATTGTTTTTTATTTGTCAAATGGAACGCTTAGCATCTTTCTTTTTTCTGTTAGATGATTCTGTTGTAGGCGTTTCATCTGTTTAATTTTTATTTTTTTGTTGGTACAGCTACTGTTCGCCATTAATCATTCTGCTGTGTATCAAAATTTGTTATGGCTCGTTTCATCTGCTTTTTTTTATTGTTTTTCATTTGTCAAATGGAACGCTTAGCATCTTTCTTTTTTCTGTTAGATTATTTTGTTATTGGCGTTTCATCTGTTTAATTTTTATTTTTTTGTTGGTACAGCTACTGTTCGCCATTAATCATTCTGCTGTGTATCAAAATTTGTTATGGCTCGTTTCATCTGTTTATGATTTATTTTTTTGTTGGTACAGCTGCTGTTCGCCATTAATCATTCTGCCGTGTATCAAAATTTGTTATGGCTCGTTTTATTTTATGCTGTTTACGCTGTGAATTTACAATATTTTAAAAATCTGTCATTTAAAAGTCTAAAAAATAATCTGCCTACTCGAGAACGAACAGGTCGCGACCTGTCCACTGCTATAACAATTAGCATTTATTCCCCTTCGGGAGTTAGCGACCTTTACCGCAATCGTTTTAGTAAATTTCACAAGAATTTATGACGTAATCAAAAGCACTTCAATTGAATACTTTGTACCTTTGTGTATATTCAAAATAATACCTATTCTGATGGACAAGAAAGTGATTTTAATGATTTTAGACGGTTGGGGAATTACCCAAGACCCAAAAGTATCCGCAATTTACAATGCAAAAACCTTTTATATCGACAGTTTGTACAACAAATATGCAAATGCAAGTTTGCGGACTGATGGAGAATATGTAGGATTGCCTGAAGGTCAAATGGGAAATAGTGAAGTTGGTCACATGAACTTAGGTGCTGGAAGAATTGTTTATCAGAACTTGGTTCGGGTAAACATGGCGGTTAAAAATAAAACACTGGGAAAAGAAAAAGAATTGCTTGACGCGATTTCTTACGCAAAAGAAAACAATAAAAATATTCACTTGTTAGGATTGGTTTCCGATGGTGGAATTCATTCACATATCAACCATTTAAAAGGTTTACTCGATGTTGCAGCCGAACACAACCTAAAAAATGTGTTTTTACATGCGTTTACAGACGGAAGGGATTGCGATCCTAAATCGGGCATAGATTTTATTGAAACCATTCAAAATTATATGAAAGAAACCACTGGTGAATTGGCCACAATTACCGGACGTTATTTTGCAATGGACAGAGATAAACGCTGGGAACGCATAAAATCAGCTTATGATGCTGTTGTAAATGCCCTGGGCGAAAAATCAATAGATGCTTTAAAAAGTATAGAAGCTAGTTATGCCAATGACGTAACCGATGAGTTTATCAAACCCATTATTATGACTGATGAAAATGGCCATCCGAAAACAAAAATCAAAGCTGATGACGTAGTGATTTTCTTCAATTACAGAACCGATAGAGGACGTGAACTTACTGAGGTGCTAACCCAAAAAGATTATCCTGAATTTGGTATGAAAACACTTCCGTTGTATTATGTTACCTTAACCAGCTACGATGATACTTTCAAAAATATTCATGTGATTTACAAAACTGATAATCTGGAGGAAACTTTGGGTGAAGTATTAGCAAACGCAGGAAAAAAACAAATTAGAATCGCAGAATCTGAAAAATATCCGCACGTTACTTTTTTCTTTTCAGGAGGAAGAGAAAAACCTTTTGAAAATGAAAAACGAATTTTATGTCCGTCCCCAAAAGTAGCCACTTACGATTTAAAACCTGAAATGAGCGCTTTTGATATTCGCAATGCTATAATTCCCGAATTGGACAAAAAAGAAGTCGATTTTGTGTGTTTAAACTTTGCCAATGGCGATATGGTTGGACATACAGGCGTGATGGAAGCGGCCATAAAAGCTTGTGAAGCCGTTGATAAATGTGTGGAAGATGTGGTGGCTTCCGCATTAAAAAACAACTATACCACTATTATTATCGCCGACCATGGAAATTGTGAAACTATGATAAACCCTGATGGAACGCCAAACACATCACACACTACTAATCCGGTTCCTGTTATTTTAGTAGATAAGGACTTAAAACATATTAACGATGGCATTTTAGGGGATATTGCACCTACCATTTTAGAGTTGATGGGAATAGAAAAACCAGCAGTAATGACGCGTCAGTCCTTACTTTAATTTTGTAGTTGATGAAATAATATTTCAGAATTTTTAAATACACTATAAAAAATAAACATTAAAATTTATCGCTAGTTTAATTATCTTTGTATCTTTGTATGGAAACAATTAAGGATTAGTGGAGAAATTTAAAGTAATATTCTTGACAGAGGCCAGAGAATTTCTTCTTGAATTAGACGAGAAAAGTCGAGATAAGATAGTTTTCAATATTGACAAATCAAAAATCAAAAATGATAATGAATTATTTAAAAAATTGAAGAATGAAATATGGGAATTCCGAACATTATATAATAAAACTCACTTCAGAATTTTTGCTTTTTGGGACAAAACTGAAAAGATTGAAACATTAGTTATTGTAACTCATGGAATAGTTAAGAAAACAGGCAAAACTCCTGATAAAGAAATTGAAAAAGCTGAAAACATAAGATTAAGATACTTTGAACTTAAAAATAAACGAAATGAAAAATAAAGAGAAAGAATTAGAAATGTTCACTTTTGA
>JAQVGD010000156.1 GCA_028696945.1 Lutibacter sp. | reverse complement strand
AATAAAAATTAAACAGATGAAACGCCTACAACAAAATAATCTAATAGAAAAAGTAAGCTGCTAGGCGTTCCATTTGACAAAAAAAACAATAAAAAATAACAAATAAAACGAGCATAACAAATTTTGATACAAAGAAATAATTAATGGCGAACAGCAGCTGTACCAACAAAAAAATAAAAATAAAACAGATGAAACGCCTACAACAGAATCATCTAACAGAAAAAAGAAAGATGCTAAGCGTTCCATTTGACAAATAAAAAACAATAAAAAATAGCAAATAAAACGAGCCATAACAAATTTTGATACACAGCAGAATGATAAATGGCGAACAGCAGCTGTACCAATAAAAAATAAAAATTAAACAGATGAAACGCCTACAACAGAATCATCTAACAGAAAAAAGAAAGATGCTGAGCGTTCCATTTGACAAATAAAAAACAATAAAAAATAGCAAATAAAACGAGCCATAACAAATTTTGATACACAGCAGAATGATAAATGGCGAACAGCATCTGTACCAATAAAAAATAAAATGTAAAAAGATGAAAGTATTGTTATTATATGACTATCCCCCTTCGCCTGGAGGTCTTGCAACACAGGGAGATCTATTATACAAAGGGCTCACTGAGCTGGGAGTTGATGTCCACGCCGTTAATTTTGAATCTGAACAAGAAAAAGAATGGTATTATAAGTGGTTTAAACCAGATGTTGTTGTTGGCGTAGGTTATTGGGGACATACACCGCATTTAATACTTCATCCCCAAAAATATGGCATTCAGCCTATTCCATGGCTGGTAGCTGACGGGTATATTGCAAACTATCAGGAAACATTGAATGCACTTCCTTTAATATTGGTTACCTCAAATTGGGTAAAGGAAATGTACGTTCGAGATGGAATAAAAGGTGATAATATTGTTGTGTTGCCTGTTGGTTGTGATACTGATGCTTTTACGCCTTTTAACAAAAACAATCCCAAAGTCTTGGCAGTGCGCGAATCGCTTGGCGTTTCTCCAAATCAGTTAATGATTTTAACTGTTGGTGGTGATGCGGCTTCAAAAGGCGCACAAGAAGTGATGCAGGCACTTGCAATGATTAATGGCAAAACACCCGATTGGAAATATATTTGCAAAGTTTGGCCTCAAAAACGAACCAGACTTCAAAACTCGGCCGATATGGAATTGGCTCAAAAACTCGGTATCGAAAAAAAGATTACTTATACCTCGGGTATTGTTTCTCGTAATTACATGCCTTATCTAATTGCTGCCTGCGATATATATGCCGCACCATCACGGCTCGAAGGTTTTGGAATGCCACAAGTGGAAGCAGGAGCCTGCGGAAAACCTGTTGTAAGCATTAAGGCCATGGGAATGCTCGACACCCTTGTTCATGGCAAAACGGCATTTTTGGCAAATGTGGCACAAAAAATTATTGTTAGCGAAGTGGTTCTTGGCAAAGAATCGGGTTTTGAGGACCAACACAGGATTCTATTTGACACCCCACGAACCGTGGATTATCGCGCAAGTGTTTATGATATTGCCAAGTAT
Organism: Lutibacter sp.; assembly: GCA_028696945.1. GTDB lineage: Bacteria > Bacteroidota > Bacteroidia > Flavobacteriales > Flavobacteriaceae > Lutibacter. Next base: position 5,945 of record JAQVGD010000156.1, on the reverse strand, counting down.
TTAAAGAATCTTATGACTGATGCACCATTGCGTGAAAAAATGGGAGCAGCAGGAAGAAATAGGGTTGTTGAAAATTTCGACTACCGTATCGTTGCAAAACAATTTGTAAAAATTATAAATGATAAATTGGGAATCACATAATTTATATCATGATGAAACGAGCCATAACAAATTTTGATACACAAAGGAATGATTAATGGCGAACTGCAGCTGTACCAATAAAAAATAAAATGTAAACAGATGAAAACTGAAAACTGGGAAGAGATACAAAAAGCCAAAAAGGCGGCTATTGAAGTGTTGGTTCATAATGCCAAAGGACCTTATAATGGGCTTCCCCGCACGGCAGGTTGGGGATATCCCGAACCATATACGCGAGATTTGATGTTTTCCATATTTGGAATTGCGGTTTCTGATAACCCGTATTTACTGGACAGCATACGAAACGTATTGGTAACGCTGGCGAAAAACCAAACGGAACACGGCCACATCACTTCATTGGTGCACGACAAAGAAAACCGCGGAGCCAGTGATACAACACCTTTATTTTTGCTCGGCGTTGGTATTTTCAGAAAAGTGACCGGAGAACAAAATTTTCTTCAGGAGGCTGTCCAAAAAGCCATGACTTGGATGGAATATCAATGTCCGCTGGATTTACATCTTGTTGCACAACAACCAACAAGCGATTGGCGCGATGAACAGTGGGTTCTGGGCTATGGATTATACGTGAATACCGTTGTGTATAGTTACCTACGGCTTTTGAATCAGCCTGAAAGAGCCAATAAAATGTTTGCAGCAATGAGAAATTTTACCAATTCAGGAACTTCAGAACCCGATTCTCTTCATGAAGGTTTACTGCTGAAACATAAACCCTATTTTGCTTTCTGGTCTTATAAAATATACAATAGTGAACGGTTCGACCTATTGGGCAACAGCATTGCCATCCTTTCTGGTCTTGCGTCAGTTTCAGAAGCGGAAAAAATGATCTTATGGGTTGAAGGCGAATGTGAAGCAATGAAAAAAAGCGGCGAACTGGCCTGTAACCTGCCTCCTAATTTTTTCCCTTTTACACAACCGAAAGATTCCGACTGGATTCCCCGATATGAAATTTATAATATGCCGGGAGAATACCACAATGGAGGAATATGGCCTTTTATTTGCGGATTTTATGTAGCTGCACTCGTTGCTGCCAACAAACACAATCTCGCTATGGAAAAACTCATTGAGCTCACAAAAATCATAAAAATTTCCAATACCGAAAATGTAACTTTCGGATTTAATGAGTGGATCAAAGCACAAGACGGAAAACCAAAAGGACAGGATTGGCAAACTTGGTCTGCCGCACTATATCTTTATGCCGTAAAATGTGTTGAAGAAAAAAACACCCCGTTTTTTGATGAAATAAGAGCTTAATTTTTTTGCCATAAAAATTTTAATCAAAAAAACAAAGATGAAGTCGGCATTTGTGTTGCCGATTGTTTGATTAGGCTCTAGTTTAAACTGGCTATTATGATTGAAATATCTAATTTTCGGCACTTTGTCACCTCTGCCGGCAGGCGGGCACCGCTTTAGTCACGATAACTATTGAGAGGGGAAAGAGCAAAAGACCGAAAATTCAATTATTTTTATTCTAACCCTAAAGGGAATAATTGAATTTTCTACGTTCGAACCAACTTGAAACTTCCGAAATATGGATTTGAAATTAAATGTCAACGCTCAATTAAACTAGAGCCAAAAAGAAACAAATGCGTATAGACAAAGTAAAAGAGATTGGCCAACAACTCAATATTATTCGCAACAAAGGAAGGCAAGAGTTCTTAGAAACAAGTCCGAATAACTTTTCTAAAATTATTCACGATTATTCAGACAACAAAAAAGGATTTATTATTTGGAAAAATATGTTGGAAGAAAGAATTCTATAATCTGAAGCAAAAGCACATATTTGTAAATCCGAGCCATCCGAATATATAAGATAATTTCAATTACCACATCTAAAAATCCAATAAACCAAAATACAAGTAACCAGTTTTCAGTAGCAGTCATCAGTTTAGAAAGCTGTGGAAGTTGAAGGTAATTTTAAACACTTCATCTAAAATTCCAAAACTCCAACAAACTAAATTAATTCTATAAAAAAACTCCTCGTTTCCCACAGCGCTTTCTGTGCAGGTCTTTCGGCAAACTCAGGACAGGTTACAATCCTTCCCTCGGCTATGCCTGCCTATCGACAGGCTGGCTCGGGATAAACTTCTCATCTCTCCACTGGTAATTTATAAGATTTTTTCGACTTAAAAATCGGAGATTTTTCCGCCGAAGCAATATTTTTATTGAATGTTTGTCGGTTTGTACTAAATCCGATTTGAGCATAAATTTTATGAGGTGTTGGGCTTTTATACTTATTTTATGTCTTTTTTTTATTGGTCCGGATTTTGTCTTGAATCAAAAACTGTGATAATTTCAATTTCTTTTTTGTCAAAGTTTATTCTGTAATAAAAAGTTGTCTGTTTTGTTACAACACATTTAAAAAGTCCTATAAACTCGGAAGATTGTAAACAACTTTCAGGTTGTTTAGAAATCTGGTCAATTTTAGAAGTTAGTTTTTTAATAAAATCATTACGAACTTTTAAATTCCAATTTTCCAGTAGGAAATCATTCAATTTGAAAAGTTTATTTTCAGCTAATTCTGATAAAAATACTTTCATTAAGAAATCTTTTTCAAAAAGTCATTAAACTCAACTCTTTTTCCTTTATTTAGTTGCTTAATACCTTTTTCAATTTCTTTTTGCTCAGATGCACTCAACTCATTCCAAAAATCGACTTTCTCCTTTTGAACAAATTCTGTGATCTTTTCAATGAATTTGTCATTCTCAATGTTGAGAATCATTTTTACCAACGCTATTTTAGAAGTTCGAATATTCATCTCAATAATTTATTAAATTCAAAGTTACAAAAAAATCAGTCTTCTGCATTATGTCCACCTCGTATTATCTTTCTAAAAAATATTGTAAAAATAAAAAAGCCTTTCGTTTCCGAAAAGCTTTCTGTGCGGGCGGAGAGACTCGAACTCTCACACCTCGCGGCACCAGATCCTAAGTCTGGCGTGTCTACCAATTCCACCACGCCCGCATAATTGATGGGTGCAAATATACACAATAGTTGCAATTCGCAAAGTACATCTTTATTTTTTTTCAATAAATTCAATAAAAAAAAATTGCGTAAATTTGAGCTAGTAAATTTAAACAAATGAAAGATATAAAATCATACCTAGATCAGCACAAAGACCGATTTATTGCCGAATTAATTGAACTCCTTAAAACACCTTCAGTGAGCGCCGATTCCGCTTTCAGCAAAGATATTTTAAAAACTGCCGATGCTGTAAAAAACGCCCTCGAAAAAGCGGGTTGCGACAAGGTTGAAATCTGTAAAACCCCTGGAAATCCAATTGTTTACGGAGAAAAAATAATCGATAAAAATTTGCCTACTATTCTTGTGTACGGGCATTATGACGTGCAGCCTGCAGACCCTGTTGAACTTTGGGACTCGCCTCCTTTTGAGCCGGTAATCAAAAAAACGGAAATTCATCCCGATGGCGCTATTTTTGCCCGCGGTGCTTGCGATGATAAAGGTCAAATGTATATGCACGTGAAAGCGTTGGAATATATGATTGCAACCAACCAACTTCCTTGTAACGTGAAGTTTATGATTGAAGGGGAAGAGGAAATTGGTTCTGTAAGTTTGGCTTGGTTTGTTGAACGCAACCAAGAAAAATTGGCCAACGATATCATTTTAATTTCAGATACTGGAATGATTTCAAACGCCCAACCTTCAATAACCACAGGTTTGCGCGGTTTGAGCTATGTTGAAGTGGAAGTTACCAGTCCAAACCGAGATTTACATTCTGGTTTATACGGTGGTGCTGTTGCCAATCCGATTAATATTTTAGCCAAAATGATTGCCTCTTTGCACGATGAAAATAACCATATTACCATTCCAGGTTTTTACGATAAAGTAGCAGATTTGTCTAAAGAAGAAAGAGCAGAAATGGCCAAAGCACCGTTTTCCTTGGACGACTATAAAAAAGCATTGGATATTGAGGAAGTTTACGGCGAAAAAGGCTACACCACCAACGAACGAAATTCCATCCGTCCAACGTTGGACGTGAACGGAATCTGGGGCGGCTATATCGGCGAAGGCGCAAAAACAGTAATTGCCAGCAAAGCCCACGCTAAAATTTCAATGCGTTTGGTGCCAAACCAAGACTGGCAAGAAATTACGGAATTGTTTAAAAATCACTTCGAAAAAATCGCGCCAAAATCGGTGAAGTTGAAAGTAATACCACATCATGGCGGACAAGGTTATGTGACGCCAATTGACACTATTGGTTACAAAGCGGCGAGTAAAGCGTATCAAAAATCGTTTGGCGTTGCTCCAATTCCGCAACGTTCAGGCGGAAGCATTCCTATTGTGGCACTTTTTGAAAAAGAACTGAAAAGCAAAACTATTTTAATGGGATTTGGGTTGGACAGTGATGCCATCCATTCCCCAAATGAACATTTCGGAATTTTTAATTACCTGAAAGGCATTGAAACAATTCCGCTATTTTATAAATATTTTACGGAAATGTCTTAAAAAAAGAAGCTCAAATTTGCCTTGCAAATTTGAGCTTCTTTTTTTGTTTATTTTTTCTTCGGGCTTCCCAACGCTAGTTCCAGCAGAATTTTTCAAATAATTTCATGTTTTTACACACCCCTAACCCTCCCGCTGGAAAAGCGGGACAGGCTTCTCGAGAGGGGAATTAATTGCGGTTGCACTTCCGTCTTCCGTCTTCTAATCCTATCCCCAACCCTTTCCGAAGGAAAGGGAGTCTAATTCGAATTTAGAATCGTATTTACAACAACAAAAAAATTAACTTTTTCTTCGGACTTCCAATTTCCGTCTCCCGACTTCGGTCTTCGGTCTTCCAACTTCCAACTTCGGTCTTCCGTCTTCGGGCTTCTGACTTCCGTCTTCGGTCTTCCGACTTCCGACTTCGGTCTCCCGTCTTCGGTCTTCCGTCTTCCGTCTTCCGACTTCTTTACGTCATTTTCTTCACGAATTTCGTCAAAATCACAATTTGGACTCCGTCCACTTTACCTTCAATATGTTCAGCATTGTCGTGGTCCAAAGAAATTCTTCTCACTGCCGTCCCCCGTTTGGCAACCATACTCGATCCTTTTACTGGTAAATCTTTAATCAAAACCACGGTATCGCCAGCTTCTAAAATCACGCCGTTACTGTCTCTGTGCACCACTTTATCACTTGCCGCTTCACCTTCGCCGTTTGCTTTCGCCCAAGCCAACGTTTCCTCATCCAAATAAAGCATATCCAATAAATCCTGCGGCCAACCTTCTGCTTTTAAACGTGTTAACATACGCCAAGCCATTACCTGAACCGCCGGAATTTCGCTCCACATACTGTCGTTTAAACAACGCCAATGATTCGCGTCAACCGCATCCTCATTTTCAATTTGATTGCTGCAAGTTCCGCAAACCACCACACTGTCATCCTCATTTCCGTTTTTTGCTGGCAACACTTCATAAGTACTTAAACCCTCTGTTGATCCACACAATTCACATTTTGATCCGCTGCGTGCGGCTAATTCTTTCGATATTTCCATACTATATTTTTAAAAATGCAAAACTACGTTTAATAAATAGCAATCACAACCTCACCTATAAATCGACGATTTTGGGCGTTCCCTACGGTCGCGCTGTTCGTTGCAAGTCCTCGCGAAAAGCTGCGGGCTTTCCACTGCCATCGCTAACGCAAAAGCCTATCCCCAGCCCTTTCCGTCCCGATAGCTCCTAATCTCCGCAAGTCTTTTAAAAAAAATGCTGCAAAACCTTATTAGATAAAGCTTTGCAGCTACGTAATATTCACTTAAATTAGTGTTGACCAATACTACAAATGTG
>JAQVGD010000155.1 GCA_028696945.1 Lutibacter sp. | reverse complement strand
CAACCAAGAAACAGTATGACCCATTCGTCTTTGTTCTTTCATAACTCAAAGATACAAAAGTGGGTAGCAACTGAAAGTCTTGCACTAAAAGTGCATAGTTTTAACTAACGAATGAGACCAATAAAATTTAAACAGATGAAACGAGCCATAACAAATTTTGATACATAGAGGAATGATTAATGGCGAACAGCAGCTGTACCAACAAAAAAATAAAATATAAACAGATGAAACGAGTATAACAAATTTAAAATCAGTAATTTAACAATTCAACAATGCTGTCATGCAAACGATTCTTTGGCAAAAACATATCTTCCAATTTTTTTGCAAATGGAATTGGCGTTTCTAAACTTCCTAAGCGTTTTACAGGAGCATCCAAATAGTTGAAGCAATTTTCTGTGATTAAGGCCGATAATTCTGATGCGATTCCTCCAAATAAAGTGTCTTCATGTAAAATTAAAACTTTCCCTGTTTTTCTTACAGATTTGAAAACAGTTTCCTTATCTAAAGGTTGCAAGGTTCTTAAATCTATAATATCGGCAGCTATTTGATGTTCTTTAACTTCGTTTAAAGCCCAATGAACACCTGCGCCATAAGTAATAATGCTAAGGTCATTTCCCTCTTGTAAAACAGAAGCTTTTCCAAATGGAATTGTATAATAATCAGTTGGAACATCTTGATAAACAGATCGGTATAACGCTTTATGTTCAAAAAACAAAACAGGATTTTCATCTTCTATTGAAGTTGCTAACAAGCCTTTTGCATCATAAGGAAATGCTGGATAAACCACTTTAAGTCCGGGCGTTTTTGTAAACCACGCTTCGTTGGTTTGGCTGTGAAATGGCCCTGCTCCTACGCCAGCACCACAAGGCATACGCAAAACAACATCTGCATGCTGATTCCAACGGTAAAAAGATTTTGCCAATAAATTAATAACCGGATTAAATCCCGAGCTCACAAAATCAGCAAATTGCAATTCCACCACCGATTTATAGCCGTTGATAGAAAGTCCATAAGCCGATTCAATAATGGTAGATTCACAAATAGGCGTATTTCTAACTCTTGAAGCACCAAATTGTGCCAAAAAACCTTCCGTAATTTTAAAAGCACCGCCATATTCCGCAATATCCTGTCCCATTACAATCAATTTGTCAAAGCGTTCCATACTTTGTTTTAATCCTTGAGATACAGCATCAATAAATCGAATATTTGAAGTGTTTGTTGAAGGTTTTACTTCTTTAAAATTTTGATGTTTATAAACATCCGCCAATTCATTTTCAACAGTTGAAGAAATTTCTTCTTCGTCAGAAGCTATTTTTAAATGTTCATTAATTTCATCGACAATTTCCTCCTTAATTAAGGCATCCATTTCTTCGGAAAGTATATTTTCTGCGGTTAAAAATTCATGAAAATTATTAACAGGATCTTTTTGTGCCCATTCATTAATCAATTCCTGAGGTACGTATTTTATGCCACTCGCCTCTTCATGGCCACGCATTCTAAAGGTCTTAAACTCTAACAAAACCGGACGGGGATTTATCCGAACGCTTTTAGCTATTTCACTTACTTTTGAATGAACTTCCAAAATATTGTTTCCATCTATAATATGGCTTTCCATTCCGTAGCCAATTCCTTTATCAGCAATATTTTCACATTTAAATTGCTGACTTACAGGTGTTGAAAGTCCGTACCCATTGTTTTCAATACAAAAAAGTACTGGTAAATTCCATACGGAAGCTACGTTTAAGGCTTCATGAAAATCACCTTCGCTTGTACCGCCTTCGCCAGAAAATACAGCAGTTACTTTGGGTTCTTCTTTAAGTAAATTACCCAACGCAATCCCATTCGCAATTCCAAATTGCGGTCCTAAGTGAGAAATCATTCCCACAATTTTAAATTCTTGGGTTCCAAAATGAAATGAGCGTTCGCGTCCTTTAGAAAATCCACTTTTTTTACCTTGCCATTGAGAAAATAATCTGTATAATGGAATGTTTCTTGAAGTAAATACGCCTAAATTTCTATGCATCGGCAAAATATACTCGTCAAAATTTAAGGCATTGGTAATACCAACAGAAATAGCTTCTTGTCCGATACCTGAAAACCATTTGGAAATTTTTCCCTGACGCAACTGAATTAACATTTTATCTTCAATCAAACGCGGTTTTAGAAGAAATTTGTATAAATCAATTAATTCTTTATCTGAATAATTTTCACGATTGTAAATCATCTTACCAATTGTATTGCTAATTGCGCCCATTAAAAAAACGAATAATTATACCAAAGATACTAATAATGCTATGAAACTAAAACCTCTTATTACAAAAAATATCAGGGTATTTTTTGCTCATCGATTTTAATTAAATTTCTCTAAATATGGAATGCATTAAACGCTTTTTGTCGTTAATACTTTCTTCTAAAGAAATCATTGTTTCTGTTCTTGAAACGCCGTCAATATCGTCTATTTCAAAAATTATTTCTTTTGCGTGTGTGGTGTCTTTGGCTCTAATTTTACAGAAAATATTGTATTTTCCTGCGGTAATATAGGCAATGGTAATATTTGGAATTTTCTTTAGTTCACCTATTACTTGCTTTGTTTTTGAAGTTTTGTCTAAATAAATTCCAACATGTGAGATAAAAGAATAGCCCATTTTCTCATAATCAAGCGTTAAGGTAGATCCTTTAATGATTCCTTCATCTTCCATTTTCTTAACCCTAACGTGGATTGTGCCAGCGGAAACCACTAATTTTTTTGCTATATCTGTAAATGGAGTTCTTGCATTTTCGATAAGAATATCTAATATCTGATGATCGACTTCATCAAGTATGTATTTTTTCATATTATTGCTTTTGTTTAAGATAAAAAACTAAAGTGCAAATTTATTAAAAAAAAATCGATAAATACATAATATATTTACGAATTTGATAATTCTAATTCCTTTATATCCAAATTTTCTGCATTTATATAGTTATCCGAACAATAATCTGACAAATCTCCAACTTTTTCAATATGTTTATACATTACCAATTTATTAGCTATCACTTTAAATTTTAGCTGAATACCAAGATCTACGATTTTATTTCTATTATTTTCTGTTATTTTAATATTCTTATATATGATATCTAAAAATCTAGTGTCATTATTAGGAATGTTGTAGTACGATTCAAAATTAAGGTAATTTTTTTCTGTTGAAATAAAAAAGAGTCCTTGTAAAAGTGCATAAAAATTATATTTTCGAGTAATTTCTCTTTGGTAATCGTCTTTAAAATGCCCCGCCTCTATTAATATGGTGTTGTGACCAAGTCTTTGAAAATTATCACCGGTGGCGGTAGAATAAAATTCATCAGTATAACGTCCAATTTTGTTAGGAATGATTTGTTGTAATAAATTATTCATAGCAACAATAACGCTCATCGTCTCTTTTCTTCCTGGAGTAACTGTCCTTTCTTCATCTTCAGAAGGTGCTAAAAAAGAAATAGTTGCAGGATTTGCAGTGCCTTCAACATTAAATATGGCCCGTTGATCGTGTAAATTGAAACAAAACTTTGGATTGAACTCATCCAAAACAGAACGAAGTAATTTACTCTCTACCGCCTTTCTGTCAACTGCATCTCTATTTAAATCAATATTCTTTGCATTTTCCCTTGTAAATTTAATTGCACCATCTGGATTTAACAAAGGAATAAACTGAATGGTACAATTTGTTAAGATGGTTTTAATTATTTCTGACAATTCTGCATTGTCTTTTTCAAAAAAATTAAATAAGTCGAATATTGCCTTGGTTCCCGTACTCTCATTTCCATGCATTTGAGACCATACAAGTATTTTAATTTTCCCGGTTCCTATAGAAATTTTATAAATTGGAATCTTGTTTTCTGAATAGCCTAAAATATCCTTTTCAAATTTTGAAGACAAATTTTGAAGTAAAGGATCTATGTCTTCAAATAAAATCCTTCTTCCTTTTAAATTTTTTTCAAAATTTTCTGGATACAAAAATTCTAAGGTTTTTACGTCTATTATTTTCATGTTACAAATGTAAATAATAGTATGTTTACAAGTGTAAACAAGTATTTATTGAAGGTTTTATACAATTGTAATCCGTTCAATCTTTAGAAGATGGATTTTAGTATCCTATAGAAGATGTGTTATAGTAAAAATTGATGTCATAAAGTTAATGAACTATTAATCAATAATATAAATATATTTAAATGAAGTGATACTTATAGATAAATGAGTGATTTTCAGTTGATTTTTAAACAAGATTTGTTAATTTGCGCTAAAAAGATTACATTTGTAACTAAAATATAATTTACAATGGTAAACATCGAGGAATTTGCAAAACGACTGAATATCCTCATGGATTATTATGAAATATCCGCTGCTTTATTGGCTGAAAAAATTGAAGTGCAGCGATCGAGCATTTCCCATATCCTTTCCGGAAGAAATAAACCCAGTCTGGATTTTGTGTTGAAGATATTAAAAGCATTTCCTGAAGTTGAGTTGTATTGGTTGTTAAATGGCGTTGGCAGTTTTCCGAAGACAACTCAGGTTAAAAACATTGCTCCTACACTATTTTCTGAAATTGAAACGCCTGAAGTTAAAACAAATGAACCAAAAGCAACTGCAAAGCCAGCTACTCAAGAAGATGCTCACCAAATGAAGGAAAATACGGATAAAGAAATTGAAAGTATCGTTATTTTCTATAAGAATGGTTCTTTTAAAAACTATAAACCATAAAAAAAAGCCACTGTTTCCAGAGGCTTTCGATTTATATTTTGTTAAATTTTTACTCTATCAATTTCGCAATTCCTGTTTTTAAAATGATTATTAGCTCGTTTTTATTGCTATTTTTAGATTGTTGTTGGGCATAAATCAATTGATTTAACATATTTACGCCCATTTGGTCGAATTTGTACTTTTTATAGCGCAATCCCAATTTTACAAAATCGTTTGTTAGGTTTGTTATTGCCTCTTCATTGTCGCTTTCTGAAATCCATTTAAAGGCTTCGGCATAAGTTTGCTGGGTTCTTTTATCTTCTGTCAAAAATAGCCCCTTTAAAATATGATTGGCGATAAAAGGGAGCTTTGTTTTGTCCTTTTCGCTAATATATATGGCGGTAACGGCATCTGCCAAATATGTTTTGGTATCTTCACTCATAGTATTCAACCTTGTTAAAGCCGCTTGTTTGTCGATTTGGTATAAAGAAATTAATGATTTTCCTATAACTGCATAACTTTCACTATTCATTCCTCTTTCAAAAAGCGGTTTGTAAATAGGATCAACCAATTTGCCCAGCACGCCTATTGCTGCTGCCTGTACCAATGTTTTTGGATCTGATTGTGCCAGCCTTACTATTTTGTCAATGGCTTCTCTTTTATTGTATTTCTGAAACAAATCAATATTATCCAGCGCCAAGATTCTTATTTCATAATAGGGATCGTTAAGTGCCTTAATAAAGGTGTTAAACACTTCTTTATTAGATTGTTGTTGAATCGAAATGGCTTCCAAAGCAAGTCTTCTGTCTAAATAATGAGGAGCATTATTGAATTGGTAAATATATTCATTCACTGTTTTTTTATCTGCAATTTCTGCTAAAAGCACATGTTTTGCATCAATATTAATTAGTTTGGGTAGTTTGTTAAATGAAAATGTATATGAATTTTGGGCACTATCAACCCAAACATTGTGTCTTGTTTTGCCTGTTTCTTCATAAATATCAATAGACAATGGGAATTTAAACGCTTTTCCAGTTTGATTGATGTTTACAGTAACTGTTTTATTGATGGTGTTGAAATCGTAAGTTACCTTCATCTTTATATGTCCGTTGCCATAATACCACTGATTAAAAAACCAGTTTAGGTCTTTTCCGCTTACTTCTTCAAATGCCAAACGAAGTTCTTGAGCTTCTGCTGTTCCGTATTTATGCTCGGTTAAATAAGTATTCATTCCCTGAAAAAAAGCTTCATCACCTAAAACATCGCGCAACATGTGTAAAATAGCATTTCCTTTGTGGTAACTAACCGCATCAAACATATCCTCTTTATCCGAATAATAAAATCGGACCAAATCTTTATCTTCACTGGAACTCTCCATATAGGTTTTAATATCGCTGTACATATTTGCATCGGCTTTGTCTTTTCCGTATTTATGTTCAAACCATAAATAAACACTATAGGTTGCAAATGACTCATTTACGGTTAGATTAGACCAGCTTTCCGTGGTCACTAAATCGCCAAACCAATGATGAAATAGCTCATGCGCAATGGTGCTTTCCCATTCATTATTATCAATTAATTGTCCTCTTTTTTGCTGGGCATCTTCTGCATGAACAGTTGCCGTGGTGTTTTCCATAGCACCGCTTACATAATCACGAACCACAATTTGGCTGTATTTATCCCAAGGATAAGGAATTCCAGTTAGCGTTGAAAAAAAAGTCATCATTTCAGGCGTATTTCCGAAAATAGCTTTTGCTTCAGAAGCATATTCTGGTTCAACGTAATAATTAACTTCCAAACCATTCCAAGAATCTTTTACCACACTAAACTCGCCAACCCCCATAAAAACAAGATATGGCGCATGTTTTTGATCCATTTTCCAATAATCGGTTCTTGTTCCGTTCAGATTACTTGTCTGACTTTTTAAGGTTCCGTTTGAAAGTGTTACATATTTATTAGGAACGGTCATATAAATTTCCTGAGTTGTTTTTTGATTTGGGGAATCAATGGTTGGAAACCAGCAACTGTTGGATTCCGTTTCGCCCTGAGTCCAAACCTGTGTTGGTTTGTTAGGATCTTCTTCTTTTGGGTCAATAAAATATAACCCTTTTGCATCTGTAATATTTTGACTTCCTTTTTGGGTAACTTCTTCGGGTTTGGCAATGTATTTTATGTAAACAGTATATTCTTCGTCTTTTTTGTAAGTTTTACCAAGTTCTACGGTTAATTCATTGTCAGAATAATTATAGCTTGCTTTTTTATCATTCACTTTTACATCTTGAATTTTGAATGATTTAGCGTCTAAAACTACTTTGTTAACTGCGTAAAAATGAGGAGATAACGTCACCCAGGCTTCACCGTTTAGCTGACTTTTTTCAAAATTGAAATCCACTTTTAACTTTGTGTGAACCAGATCGTTTATTTTTGCTCTTTCAGCTCGGTAAGTTCTGTCTTGAGCGCTGAGAACTATTGAAAAGAATAAAATGAGTGCGAATAAAATATTTTTCATTTGAATGGTATAAAATTTAATAAACAAAAATAGGGATTTAATTATCTTAAGAAGTTAACAGTTAGTTAAAAAGCCACACTTAACAGGTATGGCTTTTAGTTTTTGTTGAATTGTGTAATTGTAAATTTCGGTCTTCCGTCTTCCGCCTTCCTTTTTCAACTAAACCACTATGGACTGCAAGTCCATAGGTTTCTATGAAGAATGAAATTCTTATTCCAAAATAATATTATCATCACTATCTTTATTAGATGGATTTCTATGATGCTCAAGATAATC
>JAQVGD010000154.1 GCA_028696945.1 Lutibacter sp. | reverse complement strand
TTTTTCATCGATGCCTTTAATGGCTACAATTTTATTATTTTCAATTACAAAATCACCCGCTTTATGTTGAAAATAAGTCGTTAAATTCTGATAATTCGGATGCGTTTTTAAATGACATAAGATGGAGGTCATCAATCCATATCCTGTTCCCCAAACCATATGAAACCTTGGCGCCGAATTTCCGGGATGGTCTAAACCGCGTTCAACCCAATGCACAATCGGAAAAAAATTTACTTTTTTAGCACGAACCCAATCATAAACCTGATGCGTAGATTCCAAAAACTCATTTGCCCATTTTTTACCCCAAATATTATCATCCTCAAATTCTGCAAACGAAAACCAATCGGTTTTAGCCTGAGCAACAGTATCTTTAATTTTTGAAAATCGCTGTTGGGGCGAGTCGATAAAAAACATCCCGCCAAACGATTCTTTTGCCAAACCGCCAAAATTTTCTTCTAAATCTCTTTCAATAATAATGACTTTTTTATTGGCATTGAGCAGTTCAATGGCCGTTGTAATTCCAGATATGCCACCACCAATAATCACGGTATCTGCTTGGTAATTATTTTCTTTTATCATTATAAAGTGAGGGTTATTTTTATAAAGATATTAATTTGGTTTCAATCTAACAAAACTAAGGATAAAAGTTTAAATAGAAATTCTTGATAGACTTACTACATTATATTGGACATACATAAAGATGCCATATTTAGAGTTGTATAAATTAATTTTGAATTATATTCACAGTGCCTACACATATCGGTGGCTCTCTTAGTCTTTAAATCTCCTAAATATTATGTGAATTCTCTTGGTACGTTTACAAAAAACTATCGATTTCTGTAATGGCGTTTAAAATATCATATAACCAAACTTTAATTTCAGTATCCATAAAAATATTTTTATTGGTCTAAACGCAATGAAATGGAGTGGCGACTAGGGCAATCTGCGGACTTCCTATAGGTAGGTACGTTCGCAATAATTGTAGGAAGTTGGAACAGTTTGCTTTGTTGTCCTTTCACTATCGCTCGTACCCAGTAAAGGAGGAATCACATCAAATAACCATATCATTATAAGATTCCTCGTGCCTAAGAAGTACAAAAGAAGGGAGCTGAAGCCTCAACTTAATGATATTGCTCCACCTCCCTGCTTTTAATCTCTATTTATAGATTCTTTCATTTTTGAAAGAATTAGTTCTACTCTTGGTTTTTGTGTTTTTACTCTATTCTTTGAGTTTTGACTTTATCTACAGAATACGCATAAATTGGCACAAAAACTAAGGTTAAAAGTGTTCCAATTAAAAGTCCGCCAATGGCAACATCCGCTAATGGACTTAATCGTTCTAACCCGACAGCTTGTTCTAAAGCTATAGGAATCATACCAGCAATGGTACCAAAAGCAGTCATTAACACTGGTCTAAAACGCACACGAACACTTTCTATGGCACTTTCATAAGGAGTTTCTCCACTGTCACGATGCTGCTGGTAAAAGTCTATTAACAATACAGCATTTTTTATAATAATGCCAAAAAGCAATAAAATACCCAATAAGCTTGGCATACAGCTCGGCTTGTGGAACAATAACATTCCCCAAGTGGCACCAATTAATGACAATGGCAAAACCAAAATCATAATAAGGGCCATTTTTACCGATTTATAAATGGCTATTAGCACCAATAATAAAATAACAATCCCTAAAGCAATGGCTTTCATCATACGCGTAAAACTGTCGCTTATGGTAGCAATGTCCCCTTCTTGTGTAACCACAACGCCTTCTAAACCTTCAACTTTTTCCAACGCAGTTACTGCATCATCGGTTAAGTGCGTGATAGGGCGTTTGGTGCGGTATCCGCTAATATCAACACTATATAACATTTTATCGCGCTCTATTTTGGCATAAGTCAATTGTTTTGAAATTTTCGCTAAAGATTCCAGCGGGATTTCACCAAATTTTGATTGGATAGGCAATAACCTTAATGTTTGTTCATTTTGGCTGAATTTTCCTTTGAGATATAGCCTTACATATTGTGTATTCATTGATTGCAAGTTGGCATTTAAACCTACAATCTGACCTTTAACAGGGATTTGCATTGCAATATCATAAGGTGTTAAACCATAACTCAAGGCTTTATTTTCATCTATGTCCAGCATAATTTCGCTCACATCCTTATCCCAACTGGTAGAAACCGAGGTTAAACCTTTAACTGTTGCAATCGCCTCAGTTACTTGATGCGTTTTATCTGTTAAACCATCAACAACAGGCGATTTCAACCTAACAACTAAAGGTGCTTTTACCGATGATAAAGCGGTGGCTCCAAAATCATACACATCATTGCGTTTTAAACCTTCCAATTCGGAAAGTTTATCACGTATAATATCTTCAATTTCCCACATGGTTTGTTCTCTTTGAAAACGGTCAATGCAATTGATTGTTATGGTGGCTTCTGAAGGTAAATTTCCGCTTCCCATACTCAAAACACCTGGTTCTGTACCAAAAGCCACTGAGCTTTTATCCGCCCAATCTTGTTTGTGCAACCAAGTTAAAAAAGGTGTTAATTTTCTCTCAGAATTTTCTACAGTTTCATTGGTGCTAAATGCAATTTGTGCTTTAATAATGCCTGTGTCCATTGGCGGCATCGCATCTTTACCAATAGTTGGCATGATACTTCCCATACTTACTGCCAGTAAAATAACCACACCAACTGTTAATGCGAGCCTTCTTAAAACTTTGCGTTTTCCATTAGAAAATTTAATTACATTTACATAAGGCTCCACCAACCTTCCAATAGAATTGTGATAAGCACGGTCAAACCATAATTCTACTTTGGTTTTTTTGAAACCGTTTTTATACATGACTTTTAGTAATTGAGGGATAAAAGTAATTGATATAAAAAAGGATATTATCAATGCAATAACTAAGGTAAAGATCAATGGTTTAAATATTTTTTCAGGAAAACCACCTATATACATCAAAGGAAAAATAATGGCAATCGTTGAAATAGTTCCAGCAAAAACAGGGGCTATTACCTCTTTCGTCCCTTTAATAATGGCCGTTTCTAAATCCTCATTTAATTCGGTAAGATGCCGTTCAACATTTTCAAGCACCACAACTGCGTCATCAGTTAACATTCCCAAGGATAAAATAATACCTGTGTAAATTACGATGTTTAACTCGCCTCCAGTAAGCCATATTACAGCGATTGTGGAAAAAAACACCATAGGAATAGACAGTCCAGCCGCAATGAAGGCTCTGAAATTTCCCAAGAAAAATAAAACCACAATTAATGTAAGAATCATAGCGTCACGCAAGGCATCTAACATATTTGAATTGGCCACCTCAATAAGGTTGCGTTGTGTATCCGAAATTTCAAAATTGATATTTGGGTATTCGGCTTCCAATTTTTCCATCTCTGCCCTTGCTGCTTTACTCACATCCAGCACACTTCCTCCCGGAGAACGTTGAATAGCCAAAGCAATGGCAGGTTTTGCATTGCCAATATAGCCACTTGTTCTTTTTTGATAACTCCATTTTACATCGGCAACATCACTTAAACGTATATTGGGTAAAATGTTTAAGTTTTTTATCTTTTCAACTTCATTTTTTTCACCGTAATAGGTAATGGTATAAAAACTATTGTCACCCTTTACAAAACCAACAGGCATATCTTTATTTAAAACCTGTAAAACTTTTGAAATAGATTCAAAATTAACGTTATAACGTTTTGCTTTAAAAGGGTCAACTTCAATATTTATCGAACTTTGAAATCCCCCAAAAACTTCGACATTTCCAATTGACGGATTGCTTAATAATTGAGGCTTGATAAAACTCTCCGCTATTTTGCTGATATCTGCTACATTTATGTTATCGTTTTTAGCGCTTAACGATATGACATCAACAGGTAATGTAAAATCTCCTGCTGTATAAATAGCGGGATTCACATTGGTTGGCAATTTACCTTTTGCAATAGATAAGGCATTGGCTACATCAACAGCGGCTGCATTTAGGTCCTTCTTGTAACTAAAATCGGCTTTTACTATTGAAAAATTAGCGACATTAACCGAGCTGACATTGGTGACAAAGCCCAATCTAGAAATTTCTTGTTCTATTGGTTTTGATACAGTGTTGGCTGCAACTTGCGCAGTTGCGCCAGGCACATTGGTTATAACAATTACCTGTGGAGGATTCGCATCAGGAAACAAATTTTTTGGCAAGGTAACCAAGCCCACAATACCCATTATAAAGAAAATTGCAATAAGTGAGTATAAGGTGTATGGACGTTTATAGAAATATTCGAACATGGTTTTATTTTTTAGTTATTATGGAAGATCCTCCTAATAGTTTTAATAAAATATCTTGTTTGGCAACAACAAGTTCTTTGCCTGCTAACTCTTTATTGCTTATCACAATACCCTCTTCTCCTGTTTGAATAATATTAACAGGAATTAAGGTTACTTTATCATTCTCTTTTGCTAAAACAAAGCTTTTGCCATCACGGTTTAAAACAGCATCAAAAGGTAATTTTATGCTATTCCCTTTAAATACAATCACGCTAACTTCTATTCTGTCACCAGTGGTAAATCCTTTTGAATCGACATATACTTTGTATTCTGCCAAATTGTTAAAAGTGCTGTTTAGGGCGATAGCCGAAAAGTTTTCGTTGTTAAAATTAACACCATAAATAGTTAAATCGGTTGGAAGTCGTAACAATAAGTAAAAACCATTGGTGGCGCTGATTGTGGCAACAGGATGTCCAGGCATACACATATCGCCAATATTTACCGAAGTTTTAGAAATAAGACCATCTACAGGTGACGTTATGGTTGCGTAGGTTAAGGTATTGGCTACATCAATTTGGTTTTGGTATAAGGATTCTAATTTTGATTTAGCTGCTTCAATATTGCTTTCTTCCATTTGAAATTGTTCTTCGGAAGCACCTTTTATCGCTAATAATTCTTTGGTTCTATTGTGCGTTTCCTCCAAATTATAAAGGGAAGTTTTAGCGGCCTTAATTTGTGAATTTAAACTTATATGGCTTGTTTGAATAGATGTATTGTCCAATCGGGCAATGACTTCGCCTTTTTTTACTTTTGAACCACTGGGTTTAATGAAATTTACACGTGCAGTAACTTTTGAGGACAAGTTAACATCTTTATCATTTTCAGTTTGAGCCAAATACGGAAGTGTTAGGGTAACTTCTTCTACTTTGGGTTTAAAGGTTGATACCACAATGCCATATTCTTTCGCCACAGGCATCGCAGCTTCTCTTCGTTTTGCGTTTACCACAGCAAAAATTCCCAAAATTACAATTACAAAAACTGCAATTATTCCTATTAATTTTTTGTTCTTTATTGTTTTCATTTTACTAAGTTTTCAATGTTATTACCATAAATTACCGCTAATTTTACCAATGTTTGCCATCTTTCGGCTTGTGATTTATAGAGGTTCGATTTTTCCAGCACCAAATCGTCTTCATATTTTAAATAATCTTCAATAGTTATTCTTCCAGACTGAAAACTCACTTTTGCAATGGCTAAAATCGCTTCTTTATCTTTTACATTTTGTTGATACAATTTTTCCGATTTATACAATAGTTGAAGACTTTTTTGTAATTGATCTGCCTGAGATTCTAAAGTTAACTTCATTTTATCATACTCATTTTGTGTCTCATTGTATTCAATTCTCCTTTTTTTAATTTGAGAATACTGATTCTGGTTAAAAATGGGTACACTAACAGTCAAGCCAATGTCTGTGTAATTTTTATCAATTGCCATATTATTATTATAGGCAGTAGCAAAACTGTGGTTGTAATTTCCTGTA
Source organism: Lutibacter sp. (assembly GCA_028696945.1). GTDB lineage: Bacteria > Bacteroidota > Bacteroidia > Flavobacteriales > Flavobacteriaceae > Lutibacter. Next base: position 1,790 of record JAQVGD010000154.1, on the reverse strand, counting down.
AATAATATGGAAGGCAGCAATTTTTCTTTTTCAGCTCTTAAGCCTAATTTATCGGCCAATACTTTTTGCTCAATCGGTTCTAACGATTTCATTTCACTGGTGTCTAATGAAGTTGTTTCCATCATTTCAACTGGCGTATCCAATCTAATTCCTGTTAATGTTTTAATTGAAGCCAATGCAGTTTCTCTATTAATAGCAATGTCATTAATAGTTGCATCAACTTGATTGATGCTATTTTGAATAATTAGCAGATTGGATCCTGGTACTCTTCCGTTATTAACTTGAATCTCAATAAGTTCTTTTGTTTTTAAAAGGGATTGTTTTTTACTTACAAGAGCTTTGCTAAGTGCATCTATATATAATAAATTTGCATTGGAACTAACAATAATAGCTTCATTTTGCAATAAATTTATTTGTTGCTTGGCTTGTGCCGATTTTTGCAAGTGCTTTGCCGCGTTTGCAGTTGTGTAAATAGACTTGATAAATACAGGCATTGAAATACTAAGGCCAGCCCTGAATATTTCATCGCTAAAAGGCTGGGGAAATTCTTGATGTTGGACCAAATAAGAAGATTCATTTGGTGTAATTGGTAACATTCCTGTTGCTGTTGAGTAATTATTATACGATCCAAAAGTTGTTATTGTAGGCAATAAATTACTCAAAGCCAATTGCTTACCTGTTTTAGCTTTTTCAAACGCCAAACTGTCACTCTTTGTTTGCGGATTTGATTTTAGAGCAGTAAATAAATCCTGTATATTATTAACTTCTTGCGCTTGGATAGTTATAGGAGCTATAAAGAAAAGGATTAAGATGGTTGATAAAATTTTGTTTTTCATTTTTGATATTATTTTAATAGTGATTACTCACTTACTTATATAGATAAATTTTTTTACATCTTTAATATACGCTCTAGCAATGCAAACATTTTGTTACAGAAGTTTTCATGATTAAAAGTTCCTTTATTAAGCACTAGTTCTATATTTAAAATAGCTGGAATACCCATATATAGCGTTACAAATGCATCACTATCCAAATTTTTATCCCATATACCTCTTGCTATGCCCTCTTCAACAATTTGTTTTAACATTTCTTTTTGTGCTTTTAAAATTTCGAGCAATTTGTCTTTTAAATCAGAATCATTTGAGTGGGTTGCTTCAGAAAGTAATAAAATTGTAACACCCTTATTATTAATTAAATACTTAACTTGTTTGCATAAAAAAGTAAATAATTTAATGGAAGGTATCATATCGGAATTAACAATTGAATTCTGATTGACAACCAAATTGTCTTGAACATCTTCAATTACTGATAGCAATATATTTTTTTTGCTTTTAAAATGCCGGTATATTGCGCCTTCGCTAACGCCAACTTTTGCCGCCAAATTTTTGGTTGAAAGTTTGGACAAGCCTTCACTGGAAATAATTTCCAATACCGCTTCTTTAATTTGTGCTTGACGCGTTTCTGTGCTTAGTCTAATCATAACCTATCTGTAAAGTGAGTACTCACTTACAAATGTATAAAATAATTTTAAAATAAAACAAAAACTTGGAAATTATTTTAACATGAATAATGACTCGGAAAAAGGGTAATTATCTACTTACGTAATTAGCTAATAATCAGCTGCTAATCTTATAGAAATATTTAAAATATTTAAAAATAACTTTGCAGAATTTCTGTGAAATCGGATAATTTTTACTTAGCATTTAACAAAATACAGAAAAAATAATTCTAGAATAGAAAATTCCAAGGTTAAAAAACGCAATCGGAAAGGGAAATTGTCCAACATATAA
>JAQVGD010000014.1 GCA_028696945.1 Lutibacter sp. | reverse complement strand
AATTTAATGAAGATTGCGCCGTAATTTTAATCTGCCCATTGTTTTTGCCTAGACAGGTTTCACTGATTGTTTCCACCGTAAAATTATTTGCCAATAAAGTAAAGCAGCCTGATGCATCAACCAAAGCGCCTGGTGTTGTATTTGGACATAAATCTTCGTCGTTTTTAACACCATCATTGTCATCGTCATCAATATTTGTAATAAGCACTCCACAAATTTCAAGACTCCAGCTATTAATTGTACCAATATCTCCAGGCCCTATATCCACAACTTTTAAAGTCCATAAACCAAAAGATTCTTCATCATAAAAATTCGACAACGATCCTTCTGGACTAAATGTTCCAGTAAAAGGAGCATCTCCATTTCTAATTGGGTTTAAAGCATCATCATCAAAAACAGTATTTGAATAACCTGTTCCGTCATCTCCATTATTGGAAGATAAGAGTACTGATTTTCCGCTAGGACTTATTAATGTTAAATCCAAATCCCCAACCCACTCATGCGTAATATTTACAGTAACATTTACATCTCTAATAATTTTATTAGTTGTAATACTTATCGTTGAAGAAACTCCTATGGCACTGTAATCTGGGATATCTTTGGGCACATTCAATGCAGTATTTGTATCGCAAACTTCATTTTCAGTTGTAAATTTAAATATGCTTGAAAAGGCGCTCTCTCCGCAATCGTTTTTAGATTTTACCCTCCAATAATAAACTGTCTTCAACTGTAAATTTTGAGGTGTATAGGTATTTATGTTTACATTGGCAGATTCTAATATGTTGCCAAAACCAGAATCTTCAGAGATTTGAACATCATAACTTGTGGCATTTATATCATCATTCCAATTCAAATAATATGGATTTAATACATCAATTTCATTATTGGCAGGAGAAACTAATAATGGTGCATTAACCGTTGCGCCATAAACACCTAAATTAATACTTGTTGTTTTTGTAGCGGAAGTTGATGTTCCCTTTATTGATATATCATAATTTCCTACAATGTTAATTCCACTAATTGTCACTTGAACACTTGTATTATCGCTTGTTGCGGTGGCTGGGTTAAAAGTAACCGTTGAACCTGCTGGATTTCCAGTAGCAGAAAAGGTAGTTGTTTCATTAAATTCTAAAAAAGTATTGTAGGTAAAGGTATAAACGGCATTGTTTGGGATACACACGTTTTTAGAATAGGCGGCAAAATTCATAATAAATTCAGAAGTTTGAATGGTAATATTTTTGGTGTTTACCGAATAAAAAATATTTCCCGAACCTTCTACTTTAATACGAGCCTTAGTGGTTGCAATATGTGGAACAATTATATCATGAGAGCCATCATTTGAAATATTTGATGCCAAGGTTATTGGAAAGGTTAAACCTCCATCGATAGACAAAATAATATTTACAAAAGAACAATTTACTGGTACTGAATTTGAATTGGCTACATCCCAAGTGATTGTTTGAGAAGTTCCGACAGCCCAGGTTACTTCTGTCAATTGTGAGGTAACTTTAAACGGACCAGTATCTCCGGCAACCGTAACGGTTGTTTCCTTGCTGGCTGTTTGTCCGCCAACACTATTATTGTCTCTCACATTTACCCCAAATTTCATGGTTCTGCCAACAGACGGCAAGACTTCCCAAGTATTCGACAAATTCCCCAAATTCACAGTTTTTTGATCTGGAAAATAACGTTTTGGAGAAACACTTGGCATAATTGATCTAAAAGCTGGACCTCCAGTGGCTGTTGAAACCAATGGATGGATAGCGATTTCGGTATCCAATTGCTCCCAAGTATAGGTTAAGCTATCTCCATTACTATCTGATGCATTGGCATTTAAAACAAAAGGTGTAGATTTCGGAATGGTATAATTTGGAATATCATTTAAGGTTGGGGCGTTATTTCCTGTCACAGAAATAGCCGCACAAGTACTATTTCCTGCTGAAATATTTGACCACATTTCCCGAATACTTACCAAATGAAAATAGGCATCGGCATCATTTTGAACATTTTGTGGTGCACAAAGTCCAGCATAAGACATTATAGTTGAACCGCTTCCGGGCTCTACTGCAGTCCCTAAGTTTCTATTGCCACCTGCACAATTTCCTGCATCACCATTAAAAGTGTGATTTGCGCCATACTGATGTCCCATTTCATGTGAAACATAATCGATGTCATAAGCGTCACCAATTGGACTATAAGACCCTGTAATTCCCTTGGCTTTATAACTTGTATTACACGCGGCGTTTAGGGTTGCCAAACCTCCGCCTCCTGTACTAAATGTATGCCCAATGTCATAATTGGCAGCTCCAATAACAGAATTAATTATTGTTTGGCTCTCCTCGATTAGTTTACTTGAATCATTATTTGTAAAACCATCGGTAGCGGCATCCAAAAAAATAATTTCCGTGTTGTTAGCAACCAACTGCATGGTTAGTGAAACATCTCTTTCAAAAATGCCGTTTACTCTTGTCATCGTTGTAACAATTGCTGATAAAACTGCTGCTTTTTTTTCGGTGTCTGGAGCTAAAGAACTAATATTCTGCCTATTTAAATGAAACTGAGAATATTCACCAGTTGTGGCAATAGCCAGCCTAAAAGTTCTCAATTTTCCATCATTGGCATTATCAGATTTCGCCGCAGCAGTTGTTGCACTCGTTTTTTGAGAAGTATTTACCTCATCAAATTTACATTCAAAAGGTTCTATGGAAGGTAAACTTTTGCTGGAATAAACCATATAAGAATTACTGTTTTCAGTAGTTGGATCAATATAAACGCTTCCTTCTTCATTTCTCAAAACCATCGCATGCAAACCTAGTGACGTTATGCTGAATCTAATTACAGAACCTGGATTGTCCACTCCTTTTCCAACATAAGACCTGATATTCGGATATTCTTTTTGAAGACCTTCTTCCATGATGGAAGCTTCAAAAATTTGGTATTTTTCCAATTTCCCGTTTTCGTTAGGAAAACTTAAAACAGTGCTTGATTTATCTAAATTCTCTTTTCGCTTTGGTGCCTTGTTTAACTTGCTTTTAAGTTGGTTTAAATTTAGCTCATAGCTCTCAAATTTATTCGGAATGGATTTTCTCGCTAATTTTTTAGAATTACTTTTTTGAAGGCTATTGCTTTTAGACCATAAATCATCGGAATTTTGCGCCGAAACAGCGAAAATTAGAAGGCAAAAGGATAATGTTAAAAGGAATCGTTTTTTGTAACGTTGTTTCATCTGTTTAATTTTTATTTTTTTATTGGTACAGATGCAGTTCGCCATTAATCATTCCTCTGTGTATCAAAATTTGACACGCTCGTTTCATCTGTTTAATTTTTATTTTTTTATTGGTACAGCTGCTGTTCGCCATTAATCATTCTGCTGTGTCTCAAAATTTGTTATGCTCGTTTCATATAGCGTTATAATTTATTTTTAAGGATGCTTTGTAATTTACCAGTTATATCCTGTTTTCAGGCAAATTTCGCGTTGGTTGCACCAAATTTCTGTGATGTTTATTTTTATATTATTTTGAAAAAAGCATGTTCTAAATTCACAAATATAGATTGATAATCTGTTGTGCACAATTATAATACCAAATTAATTACGCACATCAATCACATTTTAATTAATTAAAGTATTTTTGTAACCATACATAACCAAACCTCTTTTCAAATTGAAAATTTATACCGATTTAGCTGACTATACATCAAAAAACAAAACTTTTGTTACCATTGGAACCTTTGATGGCGTACATATCGGTCATCAAAAAGTTTTGTCGAACCTAATCGGCAGCGCAAAAAAAAACAATGCTTCTTCGGTTTTATTGACTTTTTTTCCACATCCAAGAATGGTTTTACAGAAAGATTCCCATATTAAATTGATTAATACCATTGAGGAACGCATTGAATTGTTAAAAAAAACTGGATTGAACACCTTGGTAATACATAAGTTCACAGAGGATTTTGCCGAAAAAACAGCATTGGATTTTGTAAAAAACGTGCTGGTTGACCGCCTAAATATTTCTAATCTAATCATTGGTTACGACCATCGCTTCGGAAAAAATAGGGAAGGTAATTTTGATCAATTAAGGGAGTATGGAAAGATTTTTGGTTTTGAAGTGAACAAAATTTCCCAACAAGAAATTGATCATATTACCATCAGTTCAACAAAAATTAGAAAAGCCATTGAGCTTGGTAATATTGAGGAAGCAAACCGCTTTTTGGGTTATCATTTTATGCTTACAGGAAAAATTGTAAAAGGAAAAAAATTAGGAAAGAAAATTGGATTCCCAACCGCAAATTTATTTATTGAAGAACCTTATAAATTATTGCCTAAAACTGGTTCTTACATTGTTAAATCCGAATTGGAAAATGAAACCATTTTTGGTATGATGAATATTGGATATAACCCAACGGTAAAGGGAAAACATCAAACCATTGAAATTCATTTCTTCAACTTCAACAAAGATTTATACGGCAAAAAAATTCAAATTGATGTGTTGAAATTTTTAAGAGATGAACAAAAATTTAACTCTGTTGAAGAACTGACAAATCAATTGGAAAAAGACAAACAAAAATCGCTAGAGATTATAAACGGTACGCTGTTTGAACGTTAAATACAAAAAAATAAAACAAATGAAAAATCTACTGCCATTGCTGTTTCTAATTATTGTGTCGTGCAAATCAACTAAAAACATGACCGCTGATTTTGTGGTAAATGAAGCAATTTTAATAAATACCTTAAATTGCCCAGAAAATGGCGATTGCACCATTGAATTGCTGCCAAACAGCTCATTGGAATTTAAAAACGATGAATTCGGCAATTTATATCCCGTAATTTCTGAAGGAAATAAAACGATTTTTAAATATATATACACCAGAAATCCCATTCCAAATACCCAAGACAGCAATTATTCTGAAATCGTTTTTGCCGAATTAGAGGCAACTATTTCAGAAAAAACATTGACTGATGAAGCGCTTCAAGACGTAAAATTACACTTTGGCCGTTTGTGCTTCTGTAAGGGCGAAACGGGTTATTATCCCATAAAAAACGGAGAATTTAAAATCTCGAAATCCACTAAAAACACCTTTAAAATAGACTTCAATTTTAAAATTTCAGAAGTGCCTCAAATTATTTCAACCATAAATGAAACCGTTGGTGTCAAATCAAATGAAACTAAATAGTTTCATTTCACTACAATTTCTTAAATTTGCCTTTCATTTAAAGGAAAAATAACCATGTTGCAGGTAGCGTTTATTAGAGAAAATAAGGAAACTGTTTTAAAAGGTTTGGCAAAAAGAAATTTTAAAAATGCCAAAGAAATGGTGGATAAAACCATTTTGGCTGATGAAGAAAGAAGGGCAATTCAAACAGAATTGGATGCTGTTTTAGCCGAATCCAACAAACTTTCCAAAGACATTGGCGACTTGTTTAAAGTAGGCGAAACCCAAAAAGCCGCTATTTTAAAACAAAAAACAGTTCAGTTAAAAGATAAATCAAAAGAATTATCCGAAAACCTTCAGCAAAAAACAACTGAATTACAGGAATTATTGTACTTAATTCCAAATATTCCCAACAAAATTGTACCAGAAGGTGCTTCCGCAGAAGACAACCTCAACATATTTCAGGAAGGCGAAATTCCGAAATTGCACGAAGGTGCTGTCCCGCATTGGGAATTGGCAAAAAAATATGACATCATCGATTTTGAACTGGGCAATAAAATTACAGGCGCAGGTTTCCCCGTTTACAAAGGAAAAGGCGCAAAATTACAACGCGCATTGATCAATTATTTTCTGGATAAAAATACCGCCGCCGGTTATGATGAAGTTCAGGTGCCGCATTTAGTGAATGAAGCATCGGGATTTGGAACCGGACAATTGCCAGACAAAGAAGGTCAAATGTATCATGACGCTACGGATAATTTATATTTAATTCCCACTGCTGAAGTGCCTGTTACCAATATTTACAGAGACGTAATTTTAAAGGAATCCGAATTTCCTATTCTCAAAACTGCTTATACACCTTGTTTTAGAAGAGAAGCTGGTTCTTATGGCGCGCATGTTCGTGGATTGAACAGATTGCATCAATTTGATAAAGTAGAAATTGTGCGGATTGAACATCCGTCAAATTCTTATGCTGCTTTGGAATTGATGGTAAATCACGTAAAAGGAATTTTGCAGGAATTGAAATTACCATATCGAATATTGCGTTTGTGTGGAGGGGATTTAGGATTTACCTCAGCGTTAACCTACGATTTTGAGGTGTTTTCAACAGCGCAGGATCGTTGGTTGGAAATTAGTTCTGTTTCAAATTTTGAAACATTTCAGGCAAACCGATTAAAACTTCGGTTTAAAAATAAAGAAGGAAAAACTGAACTGGCACATACCCTAAACGGAAGTTCATTGGCGTTACCACGTGTTTTGGCAGGCTTATTGGAAAATTGCCAAACGCCCGAAGGCATTAAAATTCCTGAAGTTTTGGTACCTTATTGCGGATTTGAATACATCAATTAGCACAAACGGTAAACAGTAGTTTTTTGTAATTGCTCATTTCAATCAATGCTTCAAAATAAGCATTTAATTGTCCGTTTTCCATAAAATTTAATGCGCTGTTTTTCTTTGTTTCGTAATTTTAATTATTAAAAGGTTAACACTTGTTTGGCTATCTTTGAAAAATGTAAAAATTGGCTTATGCGCTTATTGATATTTGTATTTTCTTGTTGTTTTTCCCTGCAAATTTATGCACAGGAATCGCAATTGGCAGCTCAGTATTTTAGGAATGGAGAATATGAAAAAGCTGCTTCACTTTACAAAACTTTACAGGAGAAAAATCCGTATAATGCCAATTATTTAAATGCTTTAATTGACTGCTATCAACAATTGGAAAAATTTGAAGAAGTGAATCAAGTTGTCGTAAAACAATTAAAAAGCTATCCAAATCAGGAATATTTGTATGTGGAGTTGGGTTATAATGAGCAATTGCAAAATTTCCCAGATAAAGCGATTTCTTATTATGAAAAAGCCTTGCTTTTTATAGACAAAAAGCCAGAATTGGGTTATTTAATCGGAAAAACATTTCAGGACAATTACCTGCTTGATTACGCATTGCTTGCCTTCAAAAAAGTGATGGAATTAAGCCCAAGTGCCAATTACAACTTTCAAATTGCCCTAATTTACAGTGAAAAGGGAGAACTGGAAAATATGTTTAATACCCATTTAGACCTGATTGAAACGAATGAAAATTACAAACCAATCTCAAAAAATTATATCGGAAAATTTATTACCGATGATGCCGAAAGTGAACCCAATATTTTACTGAAAAAACTCTTATTAAAACGTTCCCAAAACAATCCAAATAATACTTGGAATGAGTTATTGAGCTGGCTATTTATTCAACAAAAAGAATATGATAAGGCATTTATTCAGGAAAAAGCATTGTACAAAAGAAATTCAGACAATTTAAACGGCATCATAAATCTAGGGGAAATCACTTTTGAAAACAACGATTTTGAAGCCACAAAAAACTGCTTCAACTATGTGTTGGAAAACACGACAAATTTAGAAACGGAATTACTCGCCAAATTGTATTTGCTTGAAGTGAACATTAAAACAGATGCTCCTACAAAAACTGTTGAAGTCCAATTTCAGCAATTGTTCAAGCAATATGGGAAAAACATTGCTACTTTGGATATCCAAGCTATTTATGCAGAATTTTTAGCCTTCAAAAAAAACGAATCTGAACAAGCCATTTCGGTCTTAAAAGAAGCTTTAAATTTACCAGTCAGTAAATTACAAAAAGGTTATTTAAAAACCAAATTAGCCGATATTTTGGTATTTGAAAACAAATTTAGCAGTGCTTTAATTTATTATACGCAGGTTCAAAACGATTTAAAAAATCAACCAATCGGACAAACAGCAAGATTTAAAATTGCACAAACTTCTTATTTTAAAGGTGATTTTGAATGGGCACAATCTCAGCTTAAAGTACTGAAAAATTCTACCTCGCAACTTATCGCAAACGATGCTTTGGCACTGAGTTTATTGATTACAGACAATGTTGTAAAAGACAGTTTAAAAATGGCATTAAAAAAATATGCTGTTGCCGATTTGCTTTCATTTCAAAATAAAAACGAGCAGGCCATTGATACTTTAACGCTTGTTTTGAAACAATACAAAGGACATCCTATTGAAGATGAAGCCCTGTTTAAACAAGCACAGTTATTTGAAAAAACAAATCAGTTTACCAATGCAGAAAACAATTATTTGCAAATTATCAACCTTAATAAAGATGATATTTTAGCCGATGATGCCCATTTTTATTTGGCGGAATTGTATTTCAACAAATTAAATAATCCCGAAAAAGCAAAAGAATACTATCAAAAAATTATATTTGACTATCCATCGAGCATTTATGTAGTAGATGCACGTAAAAAATATAGGGAACTAAGAGGTGATGCGGTAAATTAGGGAAGACGGAAGGCGGAAGTTGGAAGACCGAAGACAGAAGTCGGAAGACGGGAGATCGAAGACGGGAGACCGAAGTCGGAAGACCGAAGTCGGAAGACCGAAGTCGGAAGACCGAAGTCGGAAGACCGAAGTCGGAAGACCGAAGTCGGAAGACCGAAGTCGGAAGACCGAAGTGCAACCGCAATTAATTCCCCTCTCGAGAAGCCTGTCCCGCTTTTCCAGCGGGAGGGTTAGGGGTGTGTAAAAAACATGAAATTATTTGAAAAAATTCTGCTGGAGCTAGCGTTGGGAAAACCGAAGTCGGAAGACGGAAGTCGGAAGTCGGGAGACCGAAGCTTAAAAAGGCAGTGGCAAATAGGAAAATGATATTTTGAATGATGAATTTTGAATCAGTAATATGACCAGATTTTTAGAACGGACAGATCGCGACCTGTCCCTAATGAACGGACAGGTCGCGACCTGTCCCTACATATAATTTTATAAAAATGTACATCTACAACGTTACCACAAATATAGAAGAATCTATTCACGATGAATGGCTGCAATGGATGAAGGAAAAACACATCCCAGAGATGCTTTCAACCGGAAAATTCAGCTATGCCAAAATGAGCCAAGTGATGATTGAGGAAGAAATGGGCGGCACCACCTATTCGGTGCAATATACCACGGATAGTATTGAAACTTTACAGGATTATTATAAAGAAGATGCCGCAAGATTGCGTGATGAAGCATTAAAACTTTTTAACAGTAAATTTGTAACTTTTAGAACCGAATTAAAAATAATCAGCGAACAATTTAGCAGGAGCGTTAAAAACTAATTTATGAGTGTTAGAGCAAAAAAACACCTTGGACAACATTTTTTGAAAGACGAGCAAATAGCGCAAAATATTGCGGATAGCCTAACGGAAAATGGCTATAAAAATGTGTTGGAAATTGGTCCAGGAATGGGTGTTTTAACCAAGTATCTTCTTAAAAAAGATTTGCTTGTACACGTGATTGAAATTGACACGGAATCAGTGGAATATTTAAAAACCCACTATTTAAACTTGTCTGATAAAATTATTTCAAAAGACTTTCTTAAAATTAATCTGTCCGATTATTTTGGCGGAGAACAAGTAGCAATTATTGGTAATTTCCCCTATAATATTTCCACGCAGATCGTATTCAAAACTCTGGAAAACAGACATCAAATTCCTGAATTTTCAGGAATGTTCCAAAAAGAAGTTGCCAAACGCATTGCGGAAAAAGAAGGCAGTAAAGTATATGGTATTTTATCTGTTTTAACCCAGGCGTTTTATGATGTGGAATATTTATTTACGGTTCCGCCCACTGTTTTTGATCCGCCCCCAAAAGTGGAATCTGGCGTAATTAGGCTCATCAGAAAAGAAAATTATACTTTACCCGTTAACGAAAAATTATTTTATACCGTTGTTAAAACCGCATTCAACCAACGCAGAAAAACAATGAGAAACAGCTTAAAAACACTCAATTTATCCGATAATTTAAGGGAAGACCCTATCTTTGCCAAACGCCCAGAACAATTATCTGTGCAAGAGTTTATTAGTTTGACCTCCAAAATAGAAAATGATGTCATTTGAAATGACGAAAGATTACATCGAAAAAATTCAGGAATTAATTGCTGGCGAGAAAAATGAGGCAATTTTAAGACTTCTGGAAGAAGTGCATTATGCCGATATTGCCGAAATTATCGAAGACTTAACCATTGAGGAAGGGATCTATTTAATAAAATTACTGGATAGCGATGTAACTGCAGACATTATTACCGAATTGGATGAAAATACCCGTGAAAAAATATTGGGCGGACTTTCATCCAAAGAAATTGCGGAAGAGATTTCAGAATTGGATACCGATGATGCCGCCGATATTATTGCGGAACTTACCGACCTGCAACAGGAAGAAGTAATTTCCCATATTGAAGATGAAGCGCATGCCAATGACATTCGAGATCTTTTACGATATCACGAAAATTCTGCGGGTGGTTTAATGGCGAAAGAGTTGGTAAAAGTAAACGAAAATTGGACTGTGCTCAGATGTGTTAAAGAAATGCGCACCCAAGCTGAGGAAGTGACCCGCGTACATTCCATTTATGTGGTTGATGATCATAACATCTTAAAAGGACGGTTGTCGTTAAAAGATTTGTTAACAACTACAACCAGAACCGCCATTAAAGATGTTTTTATAAAAAAAGTTTTTTTTGTGCATGTGGACGATAAAGCCGAAGATGTGGCAAGAATCATGCAAAAATACGATTTGGAAGCTATTCCTGTAGTTGATAAAGCTGGTCGTTTGGTGGGAAGAATTACCATTGATGATATTATTGACGTTATTAAGGACCAAGCGGAAAAAGATTACCAGATGGCTGCGGGGATTTCTCAGGATGTTGAAGCCGATGATACGATTTGGGAGTTGACAAGAGCGCGTTTACCTTGGTTAATTCTGGCATTGTTTGGCGGGTTTGTAAGTGTTTCCATTTTAGGTGGATTTTCATCTGCTATGGTAAAATACAAAGAACTCTTCTTTTTCACGCCTTTAATTGCGGCAATGGCAGGAAACGTTGGCGTACAATCTTCTGCAATTATCCTTCAAGGTTTGGCAAATGACAGTTTAAAGGGTACTTGGTGGAAAAGACTTCTGAAAGAAATTTCATTAAGCCTGTTAAACGGTTTGGCACTTGCGGCACTGTTAATGTCGGCTGGCATGTTCTTTCTGGGTTTCGACATTAAAGTTGGAATTACCGTTGCCATTTCTTTGGTCACTGTAATTATAATCGCCTCTATAATTGGAACTTTTATTCCTATTATTTTAGACAAAATGGGCATAAACCCAGCTTTGGCAACGGGTCCATTTATTACCACAAGCAATGATATATTTGGGATCTTAATTTATTTTTGGATCGCTAAAATGATATTGGGATTTTAATTTTGGTCGTACTTTTCGTTTCAATCTGTCATTTAATGTTTGTATATGAGATAATCTTGTGTTTATTTAAATATTAAATTTGATTTAAACCAAGAAAAGTAAAAGGGTAAACAAGGCTCACTGAACTCCAAAACAAAATAAAAATAGGTGAAATAACCCCAAACGCAGCTTGAAATAAAAAAAAACTTAATTTCAATTTAAATTAATCAATCCTGAGTTTCTACAAATCATCTGTAAAAAATCCACTTTGTGAAGTCTCCTGACGTAGAAGCTAGAATCATCCTTTAAAATTCATTATATTTTGAAAAATTCCCAAATTCTAAAGCTTCTTAAATCGAAAGTCTATTTAGTATTTTGCCAATTTTCTTTACTTTGTGGTTAAAAGCAAATTTCATTTGAATTCTCGATTTTTAATTTCTTTCTTAATTTTTAGCATAAAATACGCAGAAACGGAATGTTAATCAGAACAGACAGATAGTTATTCCCTTTTAATCAACAAATAATAGTCATTTTCCAAAGCCAAATAACCTTGATCATAAATGTAAAAATAGGTATTTCCAGTTTTTGTGGTATAAATTGACGTGAAATAGTTAAAATCGAAATTCCCGTCCAGCAGTTTTCTTTTGGTAACTTTGGTTTTTCCTGTTTCGTTTAGTTGAGAAAGCAATCTATGGTTTTTCCTAAGCCAATTATTGGTGTTTCTAATTAAATTTTTACTGTCTTTGTCAATTTTGTTGTTGTAGCTATTTCTACAATAATCCGAACAGAATTTTTTATCAACCCTTCCGCTAAAAGGCTCGTCACATTCTAGGCATTTTTTTTTCATCTGTTTATATTTTATTTTTTTGTTGGTACAGATGCAGTTCGCCATTAATCATTCCTCTGTGTATCATAATTTGATATGCTCGTTTCATAACATTTTTTTATCTTTATTATTGGCTATTTTTTAATAATTACCGCTATTTGAAAAAGTTGAATTGACTTCTGTTTTTGTTTTCACTTCAAGCTGCGTTAGTGATTGCAATGGAAATCCCGGCGTTGCGAGCTTGTTGTGCAATATGTTGAACAGATTGCCACGCTCTGCTCGCAATGACGGATTGCAATGAAAAGCACGACCCCCGCCTTTTCGGCGGGGGAAACGCCCATAATTCGCTTTGAATCAGCGATTTTAATTTAGCCATTTTATTAAATATTTATTAATCAATTATTACATGACCCCAATTTTCGCCCGACTTAATTCTGTATAACTGCATTTCTGAAATGCCGAATTGTTTGGCAATTAGGCGTACTCTGGTTCTTCTGTTTGGGTCTAACATTTTCTTTTTAATCATTCTTACCTTGCCTTCACTCAATTTTGAATAGGTAACTTTACCAATTCTCGCAATTTTTTTTGGATTTTTTTTATGGTGTAAATACATTTCTGTTCTATTTACCCATTTTAAATTACCGGCAACATTATTTAATTTATCAAAATCTAAATGAATTACATATTTTTGGTCATCTCTTTTTTCTAAAAACAATATGCCAACGGCCTTGTGAACATAGTAGGCCGACTTGCTTAATTTTCCTTTTTTTACAATGCCAAAAGACTCATAGCCATTAATTAATGACGTTGGAGATAGCCGCCAATTTTCCTGATGAATTTTTTTCTTTTTAACACGTCCATAGTTTGAAACCATGTATTCATCTTCTTCACACCACTTTTCATTGGAAAAGGGCATCCAAATTTCATTTCTAAAATGTACAATCATCTGTGTTTTTTAGTAGTTAAAATCAAAGATACTAAATATTATCCGTTTACAAGCGACTACAAATATTTACAATCGAAAGTAATTAAATACCAACCGAATAACATAAAATACCCAACTTACATTTGTCCTGTTGAATTGAACTAATGATATTTAACTAAATTTAAAACCTTATCTTATGAGTACGTTAAGAAACAAAGTACAGTTAATTGGAAACTTAGGAAACAATCCTGAAATCATCACTTTAGAATCGGGAAAAAAATTGGCAAAATTCTCTATTGCCACAAATGAAAGCTACAAAAATGCCAAAGGAGAAAAAGTAACGGATACCCAATGGCACAATGTGATAGCTTGGGAAAAAACAGCTGAAGTTGCTGAAAAATATTTGGAAAAAGGCAAAGAAGTGGCCATTGAAGGTAAATTGACCTCAAGAAGCTACGATGATAAAGATGGTATTAAAAGGTATGTGACCGAAATTATTGTGAATGAAATGTTGCTGTTAGGCTTCAAATAATGAGGGAAATTGCTATTGAAATGAAAAAGTGAAAAGAGGGACGCAATGCGTCCCTCTTTTTTATTTTAATGGAATTCTAAACTTATTTTTCTTGAATATTCCACTCTTTTTGTTCTTGCTCGGTTAAAAAAGTCCATGCCACAATTCGGGTAATTTTATTGCCTTGGTGCATTGGAATAACTTTTATATCCGTTGCCTTTAATTTTTTTAGGGAATCGCACATTCCTTCAACATTTTCCTTTTTGGAAACCAAAGTGCTGTACCAAAAGCATTGCGTTTTAAACATAGAACTTTCATATAAATAGGTATGAAGAAATGCTTTTTCCCCACCTTTATACCATAATTCTTGTTGTTTTCCTCCAAAATTTCTCAGGTTGGAATTATTTTCATTTCCCAAACCAGTTAATTTTCTTGTATTGGCCATCATCGCTTCTTCTTGTGAACCATAAAACGGCGGATTGCACATTGCTGCTGAAAACTTATCGGTTTCAACTAAAATTCCTTTTAAAACTTGGGTTGAATGGGCTTGCTTCAACAATTTAATGGACTGGTCAAGTTCGTTCTCTTTTATAATTAACTTGGCAATTTCTAATGATTTCAAATCAATATCGGTTCCAACAAACTTCCAGCTGTATGCAGCATTTCCTAAAAGCGGATAAATACAATTCGCTCCGGTGCCAATATCCAATACTTTTGCGTTTTCTAAAATTCCGAATTCATTCAGCAAATCGGCTAAATAATGGATATAATCAACTCTGCCAGGAATGGGCGGACATAAATTTTCATCGGGAAATTCCCAAAATTTAACCTTATAGTATTTAAACAATAAAGCCGTGTTTAAACTTTTTACTGCTTTTTGGTTCGCAAAATCTAAAGTTTCAGTACCATAAACGTTCACAAACACATATACTTTCAACGGTGGGTAGGCGTCACACAATTCCTTAAAATCATAACCTTTGTTATGTTTGTTGTTTGGATGAAGTTCGCTTGGTTTTTTGTTGGTTCCCATAATATCTATAATTCTGCAAAAATAACAATTTTTTAGGATTATCAATTTTACAAAACGAATGAACGTTCATTTTGTAAATATTTTGTTTATCTTTGCAACAGAAAAATGAATTCAAATTTAACGATGGCAAAACGAACAAAAAGTAACGAAAAACGAATTGCGCTACTCAATGCAACGCTTCACTTGGTAAATAACAACGGTTTTCATGATGCGCCAATGTCTAAAATAGCAAAAATGGCCGATGTTTCGCCAGCAACTATTTATATTTATTTTGAGAACAAACAGGACTTGATAAACCGATTGTATCTCGAAAATAAAGCAAGTTTTAGCGAAGCTGCTTTTAAAAATTATTTACCAGATTTACCTGTAAAAAAAGGCTTTGAACTGATTTGGAGGAACATGGCGCAATTTAAATTACATCAGGTTGAAGAAGCAAAATTTTTATCGCAATGCGACAATATATCAACGATGATTGATGAAGAAAGCAGACAGGAAGGTTTAAAAAACTTGCAACCGCTGCTCGATTTGTGGAAACGCGGACAAAAAGAAGGAATTATAAAATCCGTTTCGCCATACCTGTTGTATGCCTATGCTATTTATCCATTGGCATTTTTAATGACAATGCAACAAAGAAATGATTTTGAATTAACCGAAGGCAATCTGACCGAAGCGTTTGAATCGGCCTGGAATGCTATTAGAATTTAAATTATGGGAAAAACTGCCATTATTTTAGGTGCTTCAGGATTGACGGGGCAACATCTTTTATCGAAATTAATTGCCGATGAAAGGTATGACATTATTAAACTGTTTTCGAGAAAGGAAACTGAAAATACTTCTTCAAAAGTGATTGAAAAGATTGGAGATATTTTAACTTTAGAAAATCTTAAGAAAGATTTTACCGCCGATGAAATATTTATTTGCATTGGAACAACGGCGAAAAAAACACCCGACAAAACACAATATAAGAATATTGATTATGGAATTCCAGTTGCGGCAGCAAAACTGGCGAAAGAAAACCATATTTCGACTTTTATAGTGATTTCGGCGATGGGTGCCAACGAAAAAAGCAGCATTTTTTACAACAAAACCAAAGGGGAAATGGAACAGGCGGTTTTATCGAAAAAAATACCGCACACCTATATTTTACGTCCGTCCATTATTGGCGGAAACAGAGATGAAAACAGACCGATGGAAAAAATTGGCCTCGCAATCTTTAAACTACTGCAACCATTAATGCTGGTAAAATTGAAAAAATACCGAATCGTAGAAGCCGAAAATATTGCAAAAGCGATGATGTACTTGGCAAACGAGAAACCAGAACTTCAAATTATTGAATCGGATAAAATTCAGGAATTAGCAATATTGCCGACTAAAAACATTTAAATTACAGACTTAAAATATGAAATTAATAGACAAATTAAATTGGCGGTATGCCGCAAAGGCGATGAACGGAGAAAAAGTACCTCAAGAAAAAATTGACAATATTATTGAAGCGGTAAGGTTGGCACCAACTTCAAGTGGATTACAGCCTTTTGAAATAATTGTAATTACTAATCAACAAATTAAAGAAGCAATTAAAACTGTGGCTTGGAATCAATCGGTAATTACGGACTGTTCTCATCTATTGATTTTTGCCGCCTGGGATACCTATACGCTAGAGCGAATCAATAAAATGTTCGATTTAACAAATGAAATTCGCAACACAAAAAAAGAAAATTCGGAAAACTACCGACAAAAGTTGTTGAATGCCTATCTGCAAAAAGATACAAATGAAAATTTTGTTCACGCTTCAAAACAAGTCTATATCGCTTTTGGAATTGCCATTGTTGCGGCAGCCATTGAACAAGTTGACACCACACCAATTGAAGGTTTTGACCCAGCCGCAGTAGATAAAATTTTAGAGCTTCATAAAAAAGGACTCAAAAGTGTGGTTTTACTTCCTATTGGCTATCGCAATGCCGATAAGGATTGGTTGGTAAACCTCCCTAAAGTAAGAAAAAGCAAAGAGGATTTAGTGACTTTAATTGAATAACAAAAAATTATGAATACAAAAGGAAATATTAATGTTGAAATTATTCAACTTTTAAACATTTTAAAACAATGAACAAAACAATTTTATTAGAAAAAAGACCAGTTGGAAAACCACTGTTATCAGATTTTAAATTTGTTTCAGATAAGGTGGAAGAAATTTCAACAGGAGAACTATTGTTAAAAACAACTTACGTATCTGTTGACCCCTATTTAAGAGGAAGAATGAGTGATGCAAAATCGTACATTCCTTCTTTTGAGCTTCACAAACCTATAACATCAGGCATTATCGCTGAAGTAATCGACTCAAAAAATCCTGGATTTACAAAGGGTGATTTTGTTTCAGGAATGTTAGCTTGGAAAGAATTTCAAAAATCGAATGGAGAAGGTTTGGTAAAAGTAGATGCTTCAAAAGCACCACTTTCAACATATTTAGGCGTTTTAGGAATGACTGGTTTAACGGCATATTTAGGTTTAACAGAAATTGGAAAACCTAAAAAAGGAGAAACAATTGTTGTTTCTGGTGCCGCAGGTGCTGTTGGTAGTACTGTGGGGCAAATAGGTAAAATATTAGGTTGCCGAGTTGTTGGTATTGCTGGTAGCGATGAAAAAGTAGCCTTATTAAAATCTAAATTTGGGTTTGATGAGGCTATTAACTACAACACTGCTAAAAATATGGCTGCAGCCATTAAAGAAGCGGCTCCAAATGGTGTAGATATTTATTTTGACAATGTTGGTGGTCCAATTTCTGATGCAGTTTTATTAAACATCAACCAATTTGCTCGTTTTGTTATTTGTGGAGCCATTTCATTATATAACAGTACTGAATTGCCAAAAAGCATGAGTGTTCAACCCTTTTTAATAAAAAATAGTGCGTTAATGCAAGGGTATATAGTTTTCAATTATGTAGAAAAATACCCAGCAGCCATCGAACAATTATCACAATGGCTGGCAGAAGGAAAACTAACATCTGCGGAAACAATTACTGAAGGTTTTGATACAATTCCTCAAGCGTTTATAGACCTTTTTGAAGGCAAAAACAGCGGTAAAATGCTAATAAAAATTTAAAAAATACTAAAATTCAAACCAATGAACAATTTCGATTTTCAAAATCCGACCAAAATACTGTTTGGAAAAGATCAAATAAAAAAGCTTTCAAAAGAAATTCCATCAAACGCGAAAGTGTTGTTGCTTTATGGCGGCGGAAGCATAAAAAAGAACGGCGTTTACGACCAAGTGAAAACAGCACTTGCAAATTTTGAAGTCTTGGAATTTGGCGGAATACCCGCCAATCCAGAATATGCAGTTTTAATGGATGCGCTAAAAGTCATAAAAAATGAAAACATCACTTTTTTATTGGCTGTTGGCGGTGGATCTGTTATTGACGGCACCAAATTTTTATCAGCTGCTGCAGTTTATGAAGGAGAAGATCCTTGGAATATTTTAAAAAATAGCGAAAGAACTATGAAAGGAATGCCTTTTGGAAGCGTGCTTACCTTGCCAGCAACAAGCTCTGAAATGAATTCGGGCGCGGTAATTACCCGCAGGGAAACTAAGGAAAAATTAGTGATGGGCGGACCGGGATTGTTTCCTGTTTTTTCTATCCTAGATCCGCAAGTAGTGCAGTCGATTCCGGAAAAACAAATTGCAAACGGATTGGCAGACGCTTTTACGCATGTGATGGAGCAATATTTGACCTATCCAACTGGCGCGATGTTGCAAGACAGGTTTGCAGAAAGTATTTTGCAGACGATAATTGAAGTGGCACCAAAAATTATGAAAAACCCTGCCGATTATAATACTGCAGCCAATTTTATGTGGAGTTGCACAATGGCCTTAAACGGATTGATACAAAAAGGCGTACCTACCGATTGGGCAACGCATATGATGGGTCACGAATTAACCGCTTTGTTTGGTATTGACCACGCAAGAACTTTAGCGATTATTTTACCTAGCCATTACACCTATAATTTTGAAAATAAAAAGGAAAAATTGGCACAATATGCCGAGCGCGTTTGGAATGTTACCGATGGTACTTTAGAAGAAAAAGCGAAAGCAGGAATTGAAAAAACCAAAACTTTTTTCAACTCTTTGGGCATTAAAACTTCCTTGTCTGAATATACTAATGATTATAAAGGAACCGCTGAAATTATTTCAAAACGTTTTACAGAACGCGGCTGGAAAGGTTTGGGAGAACGACAAAATGTAACGCCAAACGATGTAGAGAAAATTGTGGAAATGGCTTATTAAAATATTGCCTAACTTACATTTATATACAGATAAAATAAGTAGCATGAATTTGATTTGTGCTGCTTATTTTTTTAAAAGAATTAACTACAAAAACGGAAAAAGCTACGGCAGTAAGTACCACTCCAAGAAAACTTGCGGTAATCATTTGGAATATGTTAGTCAAAAACATCTCTTATAATACACCAACAGAATATTTATTCCTAAATCAAAAAAACGAAACTCACTAAAAGAATCAAAAGAAATATTGCTAAATTCGAACTCACTCCTGAAGAAGTCGTATTTAATAATACAGTGAATATGTGCTAATTAGTTTTGACGTTAGTTGGAATTACGGAAAGAATCGGTTTTTAATATCTTCAAACTGTGCATTACCAATTACAATTCCTTAAATAAAATTTATACTTACATTTGAATTGATACAAACAACAGATATTTAATAAACGCTATGGTACTTTCAAGAAATCTCCGATTTTTAAGTTGCACAAACCTTATTAAAACTTATTAGGGTAAATTAGAAAAATTATTGGAATTACAAAGAAAATAAATGAAATTAGAAATTGCTGAATCATTAATTTACAGTTATTTAAAACACGTAGAAGGCTGTCGAATTTTCAACAAAATAGAGCAGACTGCGCCTTAGGAGATTAATTTTTATCAATCAACTACCAATCTGGGTAAATTTTCGGGCAATCTCGTCAATAATTCATAATTAACTTGTTCGCTAAATTCGCTAAAAGATGAAACGCTGATTTCCAAATCGCCTTGTTTCCCAATTAATACTACTTCATTACCTTTTTCTACTGAATTAACTTGGGTAACATCTACAGTTATCATATTCATATTTACTGTACCAACAACACTCACACGCTGGCCATTAATTAATACAATGCCCTGATTGCTTAAGTTTCGACTAAAACCATGAGCGTAACCGACAGGAATTATGGCAATTTTTAAATCGGAGTTGGCAAGGTAGGAAGTGCCATAGCCAACAAATTCTCCAGTTTTAACTTTTTTAACATCCATAACTCGACTTTTCCATGTAAGCAGACGTTGCAAGGGGTTTTTGTTTACTTTCTTTTTGGTTAAATATTCAATCAAAATTTCTTTGTTGGGGAAAAATCCATACTGAATAATGCCCAACCTAACCATATCCATTTGAAATTTTGGATAACGAAATGCCGCGGCTGAACAGGCTGTGTGATATTGCTCGGCTGATAACCCTGCGGAATTTACTTTTTTCATTGCTTTTTGAAAAACCTGTTGTTGTTTTTTAATTCGATAGTAATTGGCAATACTTTCCGCACCTGCAAAATGTGTGCACAGTCCTTTAAAACACAAATAAGAACTATTATTTTTCAATAATTGAAATACCGCTGGCAATTGATTCATCGCAAATCCGGTTCTGTTCATTCCAGTTTCCACTTCTATGTGAACTTTGGCTATTTTCCCGATTCTTTGGGCTGTTTGAAGTGCTTTTTCCAATCGATCAAGTTCAAATACGTAAAACTCAATATTGTTTTCAATAGCCCATTCCAACTGTTCATTGTTGATTAAACCCATAATCATTACCGTGCTATTTTCACTACTTGCGTTATGTACGCGCAAAGCCTCATCGGCACTAAACACTGAAAAATGATCAATTCCGCAGTGTTCTGCAAGGGGAACAAATACTTCAAGGCCGTGTCCATACGCATTGCCTTTTACCACGGAAGATATTTGTACGCCTTTTCCAATATAATCTTTTAAAAACTGAAGGTTGTGCTCCAGTGCCGATTTGCTGATTTCTAAATGTGAAGTGTGATAGATTTTCATGACAAAATGCGTAAACTTATTTGATGAAACAATTGAATGGCCGTAGGTAAAATTTCATCCGGAAAATCGTAATCAGGATTGTGCAATGCCGGACTTTTTTCGCCTGATCCAATGCCAAACATCGCCCCTTTAAAATTTTGCGTAAACAGGCCAAAATCCTCTCCCCATTTAAAAGGGAATTTCCGTTCAAAAATATCAAACGACAAGCTTTTTGCGGATTCTTTTATAATAGCAACAGCTTCACCATCGTTTTGGTTTGCGTAAAATTCTTGGGTCCACGAATAAGTGATTGGCATTTGATGATTCTCTGAAGCTTTTTCAATGCACTTTATTAAATCTGCGGTTAATTTTTTCATAGTATTCTCGTTCCAGGTACGAATAGTAAGTCGGATTTCCCCATAACCTGCCGAGATTCCATAAGCAATTTCACCCATTTCAATATGAATTGGTGTAATTAACGTAAAATCTTCCCTGTTTGGATCATTATTGGAAAGTTTTTCAGATTCCTGTAAAATTTCTGCAATGGCGAGTGCTGGATTTAAGCCGTTTTCTGGTTCTGCAGCGTGTGCCGTTTTTCCGTTAATTTTAATAATAATGCTTTTTACTGCTGCCGTAAATGAATCGTTTTTAACTATAATTTGGTTTAAAGGATATCCAGGAAGGTTGTGAAAAGCAAAAATATAATCGGGTTTTAAATCTTCAAATTTTGAGTCGGCAAATATAGTTTTTGCACCTTCGCCTTCTTCTTCCGCAGGTTGAAACAATAAAAATATTTTTCCAGTTTTTGGTTTTTGGTCAGACAATAATCTAGCCAAACCCAATAAAACAGTGGTATGTCCATCATGCCCACATTTATGTGACACGCCTTTAATAGTTGAAGCATGTTTAAAAGTGTTTGTTTCCTGTATGGGCAAAGCGTCTAATTCAGCCCTAAACATGACCGATTTTCCAGGTTTTTCACTATCAAAAATAGCCACAATACCTGTACCACCAATATTTTCTATGACTTTGCTTGGCGTGCAGGATTTTAAAAATTTAGCAACGCTGTTAGCGGTGTTGTATTCTTTTTTGGAAACTTCCGGATTGGCATGAAGCATTTTACGAAATGTAATTAGTTCTTCCTTCAATTCCTTATTTATCATTAGTTCCATTGCTGTTAATTTTTAAACGTACTTCATTTCTTTTTATTGGGCATAAAACTTACTTAGAAAAATTGAGAACTAATGAGGACTAAAAATAAAAGTCGAATAGAAATCAAAATCATAAAAAAGCTTGGTAACGAATTGCAAATATAACCCGATTTTGTTAGAGTTTATGTGTGAAATTTCTTCTAATTTCCCGTTAATTTTATGCGCTCATTCCAAAAGATATTGATAAAAAAGATGACAGGCATTAAACACAGAAAGGGTAATCTTATTAAAATAGCATAATTCTGTCAAATTATTTACCTTAGCCACTGAGCTAATAACGTTATAATGCCTGAAACCGATAAACACCTTCTTAATCCAGAAAAATGGGTCAGCTTGTATGCCGATTATCTTTTTAACTTTACCATTAGTCGGATTAATGATAGGAATTTAGCCAAAGATTTGGTGCAGGATACATTTTTTTCAGCTTTAAAAGCAAAGGAAAATTTTAAAGGAGAATCAACCGAACGCACTTGGTTAATCGCTATTTTGAAACGAAAAATTGTTGACTATTACCGAAAAATAAATTCAATAAAAAGCAAGGCTGAAGTGCGCATGAACTTTTATTCCGATGGAGAACGTGAGGGAGAATGGCTGGAAGAACGTGCCCCAACAGATTGGAGTGGCGAAATTGAAAAAAAGATAGAAAACCAGGAACTGGCTGTAGTTTTAGAAAAATGCATAGCAAATTTACCCGAGAAATACGCCATGGTTTTTAGAATGAAAACCATTCATCAAATTGAAACGGAGGATATTTGTAAAGAACTTGGAATCACATCGTCAAATCTATGGGTAATTATTCACAGAGCGAGAACCCAGCTTAGAAAGTGCATGGAAGATAATTGGTTTAAAAATTAAAAAACATTGAATATGAAATTAACCTGCGATGAAGCAACTGTAATTTGTGACAAAAGTCAATACAAAGAAGCCAGCTTGTGGGAAAAAATAAAACTGAGTATTCATTTATTTTTATGCAGAAAATGCGGGCTTTATTCTAAACAAAATAAAATGATGAGCACTTGTTTCCAAAAATTAAAAGATGTGGAACGCAGTAAAACACCCCATTTAAACCAAGAGGAAAAAGAATTTATGGAACGGGAACTTAAAACAAAAATAGAATAGCAGGCGACATAAAAATTGAGATAAAGACTGCCAAAGAAGTCCTATTTATTTAAAAATTTGAGCTTCCATCAAACTTTTTTTGTACTTTTATAAATAAAAAAAATGAGTTTCTTGTCCGAAAAAATTGAAAATTACGTTGTGGATCATTCCCAAAAAGAACCTGAACTTTTACAGAAATTAAATAAGGAAACCTGGCAAAAAGTGTTAAATCCGAGGATGTTGAGTGGCGGTTATCAAGGCAGAATTCTGTCGATGATTTCCAAATTAATTCAGCCGAAAACCATTTTGGAAATTGGAACTTATACCGGTTATTCCGCTTTATGTCTGGCAGAAGGCCTTCAAAAAAACGGCACACTTTTTACCATTGACAAAAATGAAGAGCTGGAAGATTTTGCAAAAAAATATTTTGAAAAATCGTCTTATACATCACAAATAAAACAATTGGTTGGAAATGCACTGACCATCCTACCAACATTAAACGAAAAGTTTGACCTTGTCTTTATTGATGCGGATAAAGTAAATTATAGTACTTATTTTAACATGATTATTGGAAAAATGAATTCTGGTGGCGTTATTTTATCGGACAATGTGTTGTGGAGCGGAAAAGTTATTGAGGAAATTGAGCCCAATGATAAAGATACCAAAGCATTGGTTGAATTCAATAAAATGTTAAATACTGATGATAGAATTGAAACTATTTTACTGCCCATTCGCGATGGATTGTCAATTAGCAGGGTAAAATAAGCTAATAAGTGCCTAAAGTTTGGAGCACTTAGAGTTAAAATAAGAATGTTTAAAAACGCAATGTTTTTTGGTATTCATAAAGTTGAAGTTTCCCTAATTTTTGGTGTTTAAATACTGAATAATTATAATTTCTAAATAGATAGTTTGAAAATTATTTTTCTCTTTTAACAGTTCCGTTTTGGTCTTCTTTTGGATTTTTAATTTCTTTTTCTGGTGTTGGCGATTTCTCAGCAACATTTTCAACTTCTTCAGTTGGCGTTGCGGATTCTTCAGCAACATTTTTAACATCTATGGCTGTAGTTGAGGAATCTGCTGTGATATCGGATGAAATGTCTTTTATGGTATTTCTGTCAACTTTGGATTTGCTGAAATAACTCACCAAATTTCCATCGGCATCTTTCAAAGGATTTAAGGATTTCTCAATATCGGTTTTAATTTTTTTCACTGGGTTAGAGAAATCATCAAAATTATCCTTTATTTTATTGACCTCATTTCTTACCCTTGCAGCAACATCAATATCAAGATCATTTTTTTCTGCGCTGTTTTGTATTTCTCGTTTAATATCATTGGTCGCATTTTTAATTTGACGCATTCCTTTTCCCAATTCACGTGCAATTTGAGGAAGTTTATCTGCACCAAATACCATCACAACCACTATAAGAATTACGAAAATTTCGCCGCCGCTAATAAATAAAAACATATTAAATATTTTTTAGATGACAAAGGTAATTAAAAAAAGATTCAAAGAATAAATCTTAACTTTTCAGTTCAAAAAATTTGGAGTACCTAAAATACTTGCTGTTAAGTAGGGCTCAATTCACAATAGATACATTTGCTAAAACGCTATTTCCATTTTTTAACTTTAAGTACTTTTTAGTTGTTTACTTTTTTGTAAGCATCCGTTTAATTTCATTCAATTTCATCAAGGCTTCAATGGGCGTAAGCGTATCAATATTTGTGGAGAGGATTTCTTCTTTGATATTTTCGAGCAAAGGATCATCCAGTTTAAAAAAGCTCAATTGCATGTCGTTTTCTGAAGCCGTTTTCAAGGTTTCTTTTACGTTGGCGTTTGTGTGATTTTTTTCGAGTTGCTTTAACATTTTTGAAGCCCTGTGGATAACAGAAGAAGGCATTCCGGCCAATTTTGCCACATAAATACCGAAACTGTGCTCGCTGCCACCTGGAACCAATTTACGCAAAAAAACAACCTTGTCTTTCAATTCTTTTACGGAAACATTAAAGTTTTTGATACGTTCAAAAGTATTGGTCATATCGTTTAATTCGTGGTAATGCGTGGCGAATAATGTTTTTGCTTTTGACGGATGTTCATGCAAATATTCTGCAATGGCCCAGGCAATTGAAATTCCGTCGTAGGTGCTGGTTCCTCGTCCGATTTCATCCAACAAAACCAAACTTCTTTCGGAAATATTGTTTAAAATGCTGGCGGTTTCGTTCATTTCAACCATAAAAGTTGATTCGCCCATAGAAATATTATCGCTTGCGCCAACACGTGTAAATATTTTATCAACCACGCCAATTCGGGCATTTTGTGCAGGTACGTAACTGCCCATTTGCGCCAACAATACAATTAAAGCAGTTTGGCGTAAAATGGCCGATTTACCGCTCATATTGGGGCCAGTAATCATAATAATTTGTTGCTGATTTCTGTTTAAAACAACATCATTGGCAATATATTCCTCGCCGATTGGCAGTTGCTTTTCAATTACTGGATGGCGACCGTTTTTAATTTCCAAATCGGTGCTTTCATCCAATAGCGGACGCACGTAATTGTTTTGTTTGGCCACTTCGGCAAAGGAACTTAAACAGTCTATTTGGCCTATTAATTGGGCGTTTAGCTGAATGGGCTGAATGGAATCCATCAGCGAACTGATCAGTTCTGCAAAAAGTTCCTGTTCCAGTTTTCCAATTTTTTCTTCAGCACCTAAAATTTTGGTTTCGTATTCTTTTAATTCTTCGGTGATGTAGCGTTCGGCACTTACCAAAGTCTGCTTTCTAATCCATTCTTCGGGCACTTTGTCTTTATGCGTATTTCTTACTTCAATATAATAACCAAAAACATTGTTGAAGGAAATTTTTAAGGAAGAAATTCCTGTACGTTCAATTTCCCGCGCCTGCATATTGTCCAAATATCCTTTTCCTAAGGTTGAAATAGCGCGCAATTCATCCAATTCTTCCGAAACGCCGCTTGCAATAGCGTTTCCTTTATTGATATTTACTGGAGCTTCTTCGTTTAATATTTTGGTAATTTTTTCTCGAATGGTGGTGCAGCTTTGCAACTGTTCGCCAATTATTTTGAGTGCTTCATTCTTGCTTTTTTCGGCAGCTTCTTTTATGGGAATGATGGCATTTAATGAGTTTTTAAGCACAACAACTTCTCTCGGATTCACTTTTCCTGCCGATACTTTTGAAATTAATCGTTCAATATCGCTGATTTGCTTTATTTGATAAGTAGTCAGCTCAAAAAAATCGTCATTGTCCATAAAATATTTTACAATATCGTGGCGCTTTTTAATGCGATTGAGGTCTTTTAAAGGCAATGCCAGCCAGCGTTTAAGCAACCTGCCACCCATTGGCGAAATGGTTTTGTCAATCACATTTAAAAGGGTAACGGCATTTGGCGAATTGGAATGATACAACTCTAAATTTCGAATGGTAAATCGATCCATCCAAACATAATTTTCTTCGGAAATGCGATTGATTACCGCAATATGGTCTAATTTATTATGTTGCGTTTCCGATAGATAATACAACACCACTGCAGAGGCGATGATGCCTTCCTCCAATTCTTCAATCCCAAAACCTTTAAGGGTTTTCACTTTGAAATGATTGGTTAAAGCCTCGTTGGCATATTCAGGCTGAAAAATCCAGTCTTCTAAATAAAAATTATAAAATTTGTCGCCAAAAAGCTCGTTGAATTTTGCTTTGTGTTGTTTTTGAACCAAAACTTCACTCGGGCTAAAATTTTGCAGCAGTTTGTCAATATATTCAACGTTTCCTTGTGCGGTTAAAAATTCACCGGTGGAAACATCTAAAAAAGAAATACCGAGCAGTCTTTTTCCAAAATGTACCGCTGCCAAAAAATTGTTGGTTTTGGATTGTAAAACTTCATCATTTAAGGAAACTCCTGGCGTAATTAATTCTGTAACGCCGCGTTTTACAATGGTTTTGGTCAGTTTTGGATCTTCCAACTGATCACAAATTGCCACGCGCATTCCTGCTTTTACCAATTTTGGAAGATAGGTGTTTAAGGAGTGATGAGGAAATCCTGCCAAAGCGGTTTCAGTTTCGCTTCCAGCACCGCGTTTGGTTAAGACGATTCCTAAAACGCGCGATGCTTTTTTAGCATCTTCCCCAAAAGTTTCGTAAAAATCGCCCACCCTAAACAACAACATCGCATCAGGATATTTCATCTTAATGGCATTGTATTGTTTCATTAATGGAGAGACTTTCTCGATTTTTGGCGTCAATTTTTTAAGAATTTACATTAGTTTTGCGAAGTTACATTTAAATTGAAAGATTGAGAAATAAAGAATGTAGAAAAGGAAATAACGATGTAGAAAATAGAATAGAGAGAAGATACTAAAAAAAATAGTTTCTAAGATTAATCTTATTAGTAAAAGCATACGAATATCTATTTTAATGTCTATATTTGAAAATATTTTACAAAAAATAAACATAAAATGGTATTAGAAATTAAATTAAGTAATTTTTTTTCAATTAATGAAGAAGTTATTTTAGACTTAAGAGCTGGAAATATTAATACTGGAAAATCAAAATCACTATCAGATAATATTTTTAAATACAATGATCTTGAAGTTTTAAAATCAGTTGCTATTTATGGGGCTAATGCATCAGGAAAAAGTAACATTTTAAAAACTATAATATTTTGTAATGCAATGGTTTTTGAATCTCATATGAATAATGAAGGTTCAATTTTTAATTTTAAAAAGTTCAAATTTGATGGTTACACCAACAAACCGAGTACGTATTCTATTCGTTTCGTCATAAACCAAATTGAATATTATTATTCCTTTTCGTTAAATCTTACTGAAATATTAACCGAAAGCCTTTATTATTATCCAAATGGGAAAAAGGCTAAAGTTTTTGTAAGGAATGAAAAAGTGGGGAAAACTAAGAAAGATAAGTACTCTTTTGGAACTTCCGTTATAAAAAGACCATTTGATGTTGCTGAAAGTACATCAAACAAAACCTTATTCATATCACGTGCAAGTCAGATGGACAGGGAAATTCCTAAGGAAATATTCAATTACTTCAATAAAGATTTTATTTTACGCCCGTTTAATCATACGGTAAAAAATATTGATAAATTGATAGAGTCAAATAAAACTATGTTGCTTAAGGCTCTTCAATTAGCTGATAGTGATATTGTAGATTTTAAACAAACTTTAAAGAAGGAAAAAGGAAAAAATATTACTGCTAATATTCATACCGAAGAAGTTACTTTTAAGGATACTGAAGTCGAAAGTCTTGAAATTAAGACATATCATAAATTTCAACCTAACGTTTCATTTGATTTTAATAGTGAAGAGTCAGAAGGAACAAAGCAATTATTTATGTTGATGTTAACAATACTTGATGTGGTTAGAAATAATAAAGCAATGATAATAGATGAAATTGAACGTAGTTTACATCCAAAAATAGTTGAGTATATTATTCAAATATTCAATGCAAGCGAAAAAGCACAATTAATTTTCACTACTCATAATACAAATCTATTAAATTTAAATAAATTTAGAAAAGATCAAATTTGGTTTGTGAACAAAAAAGCAGATGGAGCTTCAGATTTATATTCATTATATGATTATAGTGACTTCAGAGACACAATGGATCTTGAAAAAGCGTATTTACAAGGAAGGTTTGACTCTATCCCTATTGTTGATGACTCAAAAGAAAAATTACATTCAATAATTAAGAAGTAGCATGAAATGGCTAGAAAAAGAAGAGATCCTAAAGGTAAAAAAATAAATCCGACATTTTTCGTTTTCTGTGAAGGAGAAACAGAAGAATGCTATATTAATCTGTTAAAAGCAGAATATAGAATTCCATCAATTGTAATACACCCACGAATTGGAGGTAATAATATTACCGAAAATTATATTCAGAATTACAAGAAAGATAAACCAACACATGAAAAGGATATAACTTTTTTATTATATGATTTGGATGTACCAACAATGCTTCAAAGACTTTCCAAAATAAATAATTGCATGTTGTTAGTTTCAAATCCTTGTTTAGAATTATGGTTTTTACTTCATTATAAAAATCAAACTTCTAGTACAAATAATGCATATTGTATTAAAGAATTAATAAACAGAAATAAATCTTATAAAAAGGGATTAATTGATAGCAAACTTAAAGATAAATTGGAGGCAAAAAGGAATGATGCTTTAAAAAGGGCTAGAAATCTAACAGAATATGATAATCCGAGTAGTACTGTTTATAAATTCATAGAAATTCTTGATGGACTAAAAAATTGAAAAATTCGACAGTTAAACAAATACACAATAAACAATGCGTAAATTAAAAAACAGCGAATTAGAACGATTGGATGTTGGAGCGTTTAAAAAAACGGCTAAAATTCCGCTGATTGTAATTCTCGACAATATCAGAAGTTTAAACAATATCGGGTCGGTTTTTAGGACTAGCGATGCTTTTCTGATTGAGAAAATTTATTTGTGTGGCATAACAGCAAAACCGCCGCATAAGGACATTCATAAAACCGCCTTGGGCGCCACCGAATCTGTTGATTGGGAATATGCTGAAGACACGCTTGTGCTGATTGAAAAATTAAAGAAATCAAAAATTAAAATATTGGCGATTGAACAAGCTGAAAATAGTACGATGCTCCAAGATTTTAACATAGAACCCAACCAGAAGTACGCAGTTGTATTTGGAAATGAAGTAAAAGGTGTTCAACAAAAAGTGGTTTCAGCTTCCGACTATTGCATTGAAATTCCGCAGTTTGGCACCAAACATTCTTTGAATATCTCTGTAAGTGTTGGTGTTGTGCTCTGGGATTTGTTTAAGAAAATTAGGTTTTAACATACTAGGAATTAGGTTATTAATAATGCTATGAATAAAAAACGCCATGTCTAAATTACCCAAAAACCACAAATTTATAGATCTTTCGGATTATGGAAGACCTGTCGCAAGAATTATTGCAAATTCGCTTAAAAAAACTTCGATTACACCAGTTCAAGTTACTGTATGGTTTATTATTTCAGGATTAATTGCCATTGCCTGTATGCTTATTGGTTATTATTGGGCTGCCGCCTTTTTCCTGATTCTAAAATCTGTTTTGGATGCCGCCGATGGCGAATTGGCACGTATAAAAAAGACGCCATCTTATACAGGACGCTATTTCGACTCGATTGCCGATATTATTTTAAATTTCTTTATCTTTTTAGCACTTTGGCAACTCACAAATTCCAGTTTAATCTACGCCTTACTTGCTTTTATAGGCGTTCAGTTACAGGGAACTTTGTATAATTATTACTATGTTATTTTGAGAAACAGGTTTAACGGCGACACCACAAGTCGAGTTTTTGAAGATAAAACACCCATCGCTTTAAAAGGAGAAAATCAGCGCAATGTGAATTTCCTTTTTACGCTTTACAAGTTGCTTTATGGTGTTTTTGACAAAATTATCTATTTTCTAGATAAAAAGGCGATTGAGGGAAAACCATTTTATAATTGGTTTATGACAGCCGTTTCTACTTTCGGGCTCGGATTTCAGTTGCTCATTATTTCCGTAATGTTGGTATTGGGATTGGCAGAATTTATCATTCCCTTTTTTATTGGATATACCGCGATGATCATCGTTTTTATTGGCATCAGAAAAGTCTTTTAAAGAGGTTATTCTGAAAGATTCGAAAGAATTTTTTATTAAAAAAGTGGCTTTTCCTGATTGACATAGCCAAAATCTTCTTGTAGTTTTCCCTTTTTTGACGCTTCAACAGCCAACACATCACAGCGCTCATTTTGCATGTGGTTGTTGTGTCCTTTTACCCATTCAAATTTTGTGTTTTTCGGATTGTAAATCGCTAAAAATCGCTTCCATAAATCGGGATTTTTTACTCCTTTAAATTGTTTCTTATGCCAGCTGAAAAGCCATTTTTTTTCAATGGCATTTACCACATATTTTGAATCGGAAAAAATAGTGATATCCACATCCGTGGTTTTCATTTTCTCCAACGCAACAATTACCGCCAGCAATTCCATGCGATTGTTGGTGGTTTTTTTAAAGCCTTCAGAAAACTCCTTTCTATAGCGTTTTCCAACCCATTCCATCACAATTCCGTAGCCTCCTGGACCTGGATTTCCGCTGCAGGCACCATCTGTATAAATATGTACTCTAGGTTTATCAGCCATTTTCTAAGATTACTTTTTCTATAACTTTCGGGAAATATTCATATTCCAATTGATGGATTTTTTCAGCTACATCTTCTGGCGTATCACTTTCCAAAACTTCAAAACTTTTTTGAAAAATAATGGCACCTTCATCATAATTATCATTCACATAATGAACGGTAATGCCAGTCTGCTTTTCCCTGTTTTTAACAACGGCATGGTGTACGTGCATTCCATACATTCCCTTACCACCATATTTAGGCAACAAGGCAGGATGAATATTGATGATTTTATTTGGAAAAGCATCAATAATTTTCGATGGAATTTTCAATAAAAATCCGGCTAAAATAACATAATCTGCGTTTTCCTTTAAAAAATTCAGCACTTCATCTGTATTAATAAGGTCTTTTTTGTCAAAACTTCTGTTTGGTATTGCCAAACGCCTGGCACGTTCTAAAACTTTGGCATCTTTTTTATTGGACAGCACATAAATCACTGAAATTAAATCGCTGTGACTAAAATAGTTAATAATGTTTTCAGCATTGGTTCCGGATCCTGAGGCCAGTATGACAATACGTTTCATTTTCACAAATTATTATCTTGTTTGAAACAACAAATAAAACGAATTAAAGCCAACTATTATGGAGTATATAAAAAAACTTTGCTTATCTTTAAAACTTAGTTTTTATCTTTTATGAGTTAAAAGATTTTGATTTAAATAAAGTTTTATATTTTTGCCGAGTAATTAAATTTAAAATAAAAGAATTATGTCAGACATTGCATCAAGAGTAAAGGCCATTATCGTAGATAAATTAGGCGTTGACGAAAATGAAGTAACAACAGAAGCTAGCTTTACTAACGATTTAGGAGCAGACTCACTTGATACTGTTGAGTTAATCATGGAATTCGAAAAAGAATTTGACATTCAAATTCCAGACGATCAAGCTGAGAACATTGGCACTGTAGGTCAAGCAATTAGCTACATAGAAGCTGCGAAAAAGTAATTTAAAATATGGAGATTAAACGAGTAGTTGTAACTGGACTTGGTGCATTAACGCCTATTGGCAATAATATTGAAGATTTTTGGAACGGCCTTGCTAACGGTGTTAGCGGGGCAGCTCCAATAACTTATTTCGATACCACTAAGTTCAAAACTCGTTTTGCCTGTGAACTCAAAAATTTTGACATTACACAATTTTTTGACAGAAAAGAGGCCCGTAAAATGGACAGATTCACCCAGTATGCCATGATTGCTGCTGATGAAGCTATCGTAGATTCAAAATTAGACCTGGAGAAAGTTGATAAAGACAGAGTTGGCGTTATTTGGGGCGCAGGAATTGGCGGATTGGAAACTTTTCAAAATGAAGTTTTAGATTATGCCAAAGGCGATGGCACTCCAAGATTCAATCCTTTCTTTATTCCCAAGATGATTGCGGATATTGCTCCCGGCCAAATTTCTATCAGATATGGGTTTAG